>JACPZS010000184.1 GCA_016195385.1 Verrucomicrobiota bacterium | reverse complement strand
AGGCAAAAGGCAAAAGGCAAAAGGCAAAATTGAATTACATCGTCGTCCCCTTCGATCAAATTTTTGCCGCCGTGAAAAGCGGAGTCGCCGATGTGGGCCTGATCATCCACGAAGGCCAGCTCACGTTTCAAAATGAAGGCTTGGTTTGTTGCGCAGACCTTGGCGTGTGGTGGGGGCGCGAGAATGAGGGACTGCCGTTGCCGCTCGGCGGGAATGTGATTCACAAGCGCTTCGCTCCGGAAGTTCGGAAACAAATTTCGGAAATTCTCACCGCCAGCATTCGCTACAGTCTCGACCATCGGGCGGAGGCGGTGCAGCACGCGCTGCAATTTGCCCGCGACATGGGCCGCGACCTCGCCGACCAGTTCGTGGGCATGTACGTGAACCACTGGACGCTCGACTACGGCGAAAAGGGTCGCGAATCCATCCGACGTTTTTTACGTCACGCCTACGAACGCCAGCTCATTCCGCGCCAGCCAGAATTGGAGTTTGTCGTTTGAGGCTGTCTGACGAGTTTACCGTCGCCCGCGGAAGAAGCCCTTCTCCAGTTTGGCCAGATCTCGATTGAGGCGAGTCCTGTCAAATTTTTCCGGCATGAAATAAAGTGTCCAGGCCGGGCGTTGTGGCATTTTCTCAATGCACTCGAAGAGCGTGCGCAGGCCGTCGGTGGCGATGCTGCAATCCAGCGCGTTCAACGCGCCCGCGATGGCGGCGTCCTCCCATTCGTCCGGCGTCAGCAGCGAGTTGATCGGCACGGGCCGGCCTTCGCCATCGGTCAGCCGGCTTTTATATTTTTGATAGTGGCCGAGGTAGTGATGCGCGAGGTCGATGGCCACGACGGCGGCGACGATTTGATTGAACTGCGTGAGTTGTTCGTTGGTGAGTTTGAGCGGCCACTGCGAGCGTTCGGCCAGGCCGGCTGGCTCGGCGAGGGGCCGGTCGCCGCTCTCTTTGGCGAGCGCCGCGCTGAATTGATCGAAGAATCCTTTCTGGCTGCTGCCTTTGGCGCGCGCGTACGCCACGCAATTCGCCAGCGTGACGAAACTCTCCGAGATCGCGACCCCCGCCACAGGTTTGTTGTCGCGCATGAACTCGACGGGCTTCGCGTACGGCGTGATCGCCTTCTCCACCAGCAGCGGTTCGTCGGAGACGAATTTCTTCTGCGCCGGCGTCAACGCGTCGCAAAGCTGGGAGACAAGCATGTTTACCACGTCTCCGCTGGACAAGCTCTCCGCCCCGGCGGCGCGCGCTGAGTTCGAGCGCGAAAAGCCGCCGTTGCCGAGCAGGCAAACGACTACGAGCGCGGCGGCAATCAGCTTCGATATATTCATTCGGAACGAAAGGTTCGTGCTGAGACAGGTAGAGTCTCCGTGTCGCTTCGTCAATTTCATATCCTACCTCTCGACGGGAAGCCGCTGGGCTTGAGTGCTATTTGCGCATCGGGCGTTGCCGCCGGCAGTCGCGTGTGGCATAACCGGCGCGCATGAAATATCGACGTTTTGGCCGGACCAATCTCTCCATGCCCGTCTTCTCCTGTGGCGGGATGCGCTACCAATTCAAATGGCAGGATGTGCCGCCCGCCGAAGTTCCACCGGACAACCAAACCAATCTTGAAGCGACGATTCATCGCGCGGTCGAACTGGGCATCAACCACATCGAAACGGCGCGCGGCTACGGCTCGTCGGAAATGCAGTTGGGCAATGTGCTGCCCACGCTCCCGCGCGAGAAAATCATCGTGCAAACCAAAGTCGCGCCGATGGCGAGCGCCGAGGAATTTTTACGCACGCTCGAGCAGTCGATGAAATATCTGCGCCTCGATCATGTGGATTTGCTGGCGATGCACGGCATTAACAACGCCAGCCTGCTCGACCACGCGTTGAAGAAAGACGGCTGCGTCGCCGCCGCGCGCAAACTGCAACGCGAGGGGCGCGTGCGGTTCCTCGGCTTTTCCACTCATGCCACCACGGACATCATTCTGCGCGCCGTCGAGAGTGATGAATTCGACTACGTGAACGTGCATTGGTATTTCGTCAACGACCTGAACTGGGCGGCCATCCAGGCCGCGCGCGCGCGCGACATGGGCGTGTTCATCATCAGCCCGAATGACAAGGGTGGAAAACTTTACGAGCCGCCGCCGAAACTCGTCGAACTTTGCGCGCCGCTCACGCCGATGCAGTTCAATGATCTTTACTGCCTGGCGCGACCGGAAGTTCACACGCTGAGTTGCGGCGCGGCGCGGCCGGGCGATTTTGACGAGCACGTGCGCGCGCTGGAGCACTACGACCGTGCGGCGGAAATCGTCGCGCCGATCGAGCAACGATTGCGCGCGGAAATGGAGCGCCAGCTCGGACGCGACTGGTGCGAGCGCTGGTTCGAAGGTTTGCCCAACTACGTTGATGCGCCGGGCGAAGTGAACGTCTCGGAGATTTTACGCCTGTGGACGTACGCCAAATCGCTCGATCTCGTGGCGTGGGGCAGGATGCGTTACAATCTGCTCGGCCAGGGCGATCATTGGTTCCCTGGTGAAAACGCGGGCAAGGAAATTGATCTTCGCGCCGCCGTCGCGCGCAGTCCATTTGCGGAAAAAATTCCCGGCATTTTGCGCGAAGCCCACACGATGTTATTCGAAGCGCCCAAAAAACGATTGAGCCAGAGTTAAGCGGTCGATGCAGACGATTGGATGGAGGAATGCACTCTCGGCGCGTGCATGAAAGCTTCCCTCGCAATCATCCCAAGCTGTGCTATTTCTAGTCCAACCACATGCGCTGTGTTCAAATCTGGCTGACGGTCGCGGCAATATCGTTGCTGATAAACAATGGCTTTTCGGCGACGAATTCCGAACCCGCCGGGCCGCTCTTCCAATTCCGCGAACCAATCCCGCGCGCGTATCGCTTCGAAGCGGGGCAGGCCGTACCGCAGTTTCGCGGCGCGTATAAAGCCGAGTGGATCAAAGCCTGGCCTGACCACGGCTCGACGAACTCGATTGAGTTCGGCAGCCGCATCGTCCTGCAACTTCAGCGCGGCGAAGATTTGGATCGAGTGCTCCCGGATCGTCCGCTCCAGCTCGCTCGCACCATCGAGAGCAACCTTTTCATTTTGCAGGCGGCGGACGCGTTGACAGCCGCGCAGCAGGCTGCGGAACTCGCCGCCTTGCCCGAAGTCACCGCCAGCGTGCCGGTCGCGCGCCGTCGGCGGAGTCTGCACAGTCCTTACGCCGCCGCGCCAAACGATCCCTACTTCGCCCGGCAGTGGCATCTGGAAAATCGCAACGCGGACGGTTCGCCCGCAGGCGCGGATTTGAACGTGCGCGCGGCCTGGCCGCTCGCGCGTGGCGCCGGCGTGGTCGTGGCGATTGGAGACGATGGATTTCAAGTGAATCACCCGGACCTCGCGCCCAACGTGATCGGCACGCTGCACTTCAATTTCACCGACGGGACGACGAACGTGATGCAACTCGCACCCAACGCGGATCACGCCACAGCCGTCGCGGGATTGGTCGCGGCCCGGGGCGGCAATCGCATGGGCGTGTCGGGCGTTGCGCCGCGCGCGCGGCTGGCGAGCTTTGTCATTTTTGACACTTTTGATAACATCGCCAGCGACGAGCAGTTGATGGACATGTTCCAATACCGCTCGAACCTCGTGAGCGTGCAGAACCACAGTTGGGGCAACTCCGGCACCGACCAACTCGCGGCGAGTTTGTTGGAGCAGACCGCCATTCGCAACGCCGTGACCAAAGGCCGCAATGGCAAAGGCGTCGTGATAGTTCGATCCGGCGGCAACAACCGTGGCAACGGTGGCAATGTCAACGACGATGGGTATCCGTCCGACCCGCAAGTCATCGCTGTGGGTGCCGTGCGCCTGGACGGTCGCGCCGCGCGTTACAGCAGTCCCGGCGCGAGCCTGCTCGTCGCCGCGCCGAGCGGAGATCCGCAATCGCCCGGCGACTCGGATCCCGGGTTCCCCAACCTTTTCACGACGGATCGCACCGGTTCCGAAGGTTACAATTCAGCAAGCTTCACGAACGATCTGGCGAACTACTGTTTTGACGCCACGGGTTTCAACGGCACTTCCGCCTCCGCGCCGCAAATCAGCGGGATTGCCGCGCTGATTTTGTCAGCCAACACGAATCTGACCTACCGCGACGTCCAGCAGATTTTGATTTTTTCGTCGCGGCACATCGATCTTGCCGATCCTGACATTGTAACCAATGGCGCGGGCTTTCGCGTCAGCCACAACGTCGGCTTCGGCGTGCCCGACGCGGGCCAGGCCGTCGCACTGGCGCGTCGTTGGGTCAACCGGCCGGCGCTCACGAAGGTGAAAGCCAGATCCTCCGACATGCGCGTCATTCCGGATGACGGCTTGCGGTTGTTGCTGGGCGGCTCGGGTGTGCCTGCCAATCTGACGAGCATCCGCACGCAGCCGTCCCTCGGCGTTCACGTGGATGACGCCACGGCGAGCGTCCCGCTGGTCGATGTTGGCGACGCCACTACCGCGATCCCGCAGGATGTCGTCGGCAAAGGCGTTTTGATTGCACGCGCGCCTAACGGAGCCTCGCAGGATTCCGCCAATCTTTTTCGCAGCAAAATCCAGCGGGCGGCGGACGCAGGCGCGGCTTTCGCGGTCGTCGCCAACAACCGGGACGGCGACACGCTGCTGCAAATGGGGGGCACGGATTTCTCGCCCATCCCGGCCGTGATGATCGGGCAAAACGCCGGCGACGCGGTTCGCGCGCTGCTGGCCACCAACGCCGACGCTCGCGCGCAACTGCATTTGGACACGGTGAATTATTCATTCACGATTACCAACACGCTCATCTGCGAGCACGTCGGCGTGCAAGTGACGAGCGATCATTCCAGCCGCGGAGATTTGCGCATCACGCTCGTGTCACCGGCGGGCACCCGCAGCGTGTTGCAACGTCTCAACAGCGACACCACGCCCGGCCCCACCGGCTGGACTTATTATTCGACGCACCATTTTTATGAGAGCAGCGCGGGCACGTGGACCGTTTTTTTCAGCGACGAAAATCCAGGCAACACCGGTTCGGTCACGCAGATCGAACTGACGATTTTTGGAGTGCCCATCAAGGACGCTGATCTCGATGGACTGGATGATGATTGGGAACAGCGGTATTTTGGAAACCTCTCGGCCGGCCCGCGTGATGATCCGGACGGCGACGGTTACTCGAATATGCAGGAGCAGATTCTCGGCACGAATCCGGCGACGGCGGAAATTGCTTTCGCGACCGACATCGCAGTTTGGAATACGAACTACGCGCGGCTGACCTGGCCCGCCGTGACCAACCGAAATTACGAAGTGCTCGGCGGCGGCGAAGCCATCGCGCCGCTGGCCTTGCGCACGAATCTGCCGGGGCGGTTTCCGGAAGTTGAGTGGTTCACGCCGCTGGCCAATTTGACGAACCAGTTTCTGCGCGTGCGCTCTGTGCCTCCGAGGTTTTGACCCAACACGGCTGCGCTCACTTTCGTTGGCTTGGGGAGCACGGATTTTCCATCTGCGCGCACGCTTTCCAAACGGGTGCTGCCACAAGATCGTCAACGATGGCAGCTCATCCTCGGGACAAATTGTTCAAACCCGGGAGCATCGGTTCAGTGGGAGACGGCGCGTGCGCTTGCTTCGAGTGTTTGGACTCATCTCAGGGTGAAATTGTTTTTACGCCCTTTCTTCCCAGGCCAAACTGGTCGCCCATGTTCACGACTTTGCCATTGCGGAAATGTACTTCGATGAATTTCGAGCCGCTGACCAGTTCGCCATTTTCGTCGCGCAGCGTCGCCACTTGTTTCTTGGTTCGCGCGTCGAACACGTCGGGCGTGTGGCACCAAGCGTAATGTCCGTCGAGGCTGAACGTTACCCAGCCGTGTCCGCCCGCGCTCAACTCCACCTGGCCCTTCGCCTTCGGCGGCATCTTGGTGGCATCGAAAATAAAAAGTTTTTTACCGTCCTGATCGCTGATCCAAAGTTCCTTTTCGTCGGGCGTCAAGGCCGCTCCGTGCGTGCGATGCGCGATGGGTTGCTCGCCGGCGAACACACGATATGGCACTTCGCCGGTTTGCAGATTCAATACGTCGAAACCGACGTGGCCTCCGAGGCACACGTACGCAAAACGATTGCGGCTATCGACGGTGAAAGGAAAAACGATGCGCTCGCCGACGCCTTCAAAGCGGCGCACGAGTGAATCGTCGCTCGTGCGGAAGACCCAGAAATTCGTCTCGGTGCCGAGATAGGCGAACCGGCCGTCGAGGCTCGCGATGCTGTTGTGTGCCTGCGGGCCGGCGGGCAGGCGTTTGAGCAATTCGCCGTTGTTTGCGTCCACGACGTAGAAGCCGCTATTCTCGCCCTTCCACCACCAGCCCGTCGGCACATAAAGTTTGTTGCCATCGGGCGTGATGCACGCGCGGTCGCAGCCGAGGTCGTAGGTCCGTTCCCATAAAATCTTTTCGGACTCCAGATCGTAAGCGCCGAGGCGATGGTTCGTGGTTGTGTAATAAACGGCGTGGCGCTTCAAGCTGCCGCAAAATCCGCGCAAACCTTCTTTGAACGGCACGTCGATGCGGCGCACGAAGCGATGGCCGTGGTCAATGTCGAAGACGAGGATGCCCATGCCCTTACCGCCTGGCTGCGCGGCATCGGGCGTGGACATGTAGAGGTAGCGTTTGAGTCCCGGTTCGGCACTGATGAGCGTCTGGACGGAAAAGATGGTGAGCAGGAAAAGAAGAAGCTTGTGCATGGTGGAAGTTTATCTCGCGCGAACTTGCTTGCGTCAAGTCGCTTCAAATGATGCTTGGCATCGTCGCCGGGTCGCCGCGCGTTATTCGTAGCGCAGCGATTCGATGGGGTCGAGGTTCGCGGCTTTGTAGGCGGGATAGGTGCCGAACACAATTCCGACAATCGAGCAAATCACCAAGCCGATTAACGCCCAGTCCAACGGGATCACGGGCGTGACTTTCATGAAATAAGCCGCAACGTTCCCGCCCACGATGCCCAGCAGGACGCCGAGCACGCCACCGACTTCGCACAGCGCGATCGCCTCCATGATGAATTGCGTCATGATGTTGCGCTTCTTTGCGCCAATTGCGCGCCGGATGCCAATCTCTCTCGTCCGCTCGGTGACCGACACGAGCATGATGTTCATGATGCCGATGCCGGCAGTGAGCAGCGAAATGGAACTTACGACCGCGACGCCGATGCGCACCGCAAGCGTGACCGAGCGGAACTGGCCGATGAGCGATTCGTTGGAAACAATTTCAAAATCGTCCTCCGCGCCCGGCGGGACTTTGCGGGCTTTCCGCAGGATACCGCGCACTTGTTCGATGGTGTCGGCGTACGAAGCCTGGTCGCGCGCCTGCACGAGAATGCCGAGGCTGCGTTTGTCGCGACCATAGCGATTCAAACCGGTTGTCAGCGGGATGGAAATGAAATTGTCCTGGTTGCCACCCAACATGCCGTTCTTGGCTTCTAGCACGCCGACGACGGCATAATTCACGCCGCCGAACTTCACGGTGTCATCAAGCGCGCTGCCGCGTGGGAAGAGCTTTTTCGCCAGCGTGTTGCCAAGCACACAGACATCGCGGGCGTTCTCCAAATCCGTCTGGCTCAATCCGCGGCCTTCGCCGATGACCCAATTCTTGGCGGCGTAACTCTCGGGTGTGTCGCCATCGAGATCGACATCGGGATTGGTCTTCGTGTAGCGGGAGATGGCTTCACGGCCGTTAACAAACTCCGAAGTTAAGCCGACGGCCTGGGCGAGCGTCGCCTGTTCTTTCACCGCCGCGCCGTGCGCGTACAGGATGCGCTGTCGCCGGAAGTATTTTTCGAAATCCTCCGGGCCGCCGAAGATCACCGCGGGAAATTTCTGGATGGCGAACGTGTGCGCGCCCAACTGGCTGAGTTCGTTCTCGACGGTCGATTGCAGCACACGCATCGCCGTCATCACCATGATGATGGAGAACACGCCGATCACAATGCCCAGCAGCGTCAGTGCCGAACGCAATTTGTGCGCGGCGATCGCCCCCAACGCCATCAGCAGGCTTTCTTTGATTTCAGCGGTTTGCACGGCGGGTTGAAACAACGCGAAGGAAGTTAGCGCGATTTGCTTTCACGAGAAGTTATTCGCTGCGGAGGGCATCGACCGGATCCATGCGGGCCGCGCGGTACGCCGGCATGAAGCCGGAGATCACTCCGGTCAAAATCGAAATCAGCAACGCGATGCTGACCACCGCGACGGACATGGTGGCGGGAAGAAACTTGTTCATTGCGAGCGTCACCGGAAACGCAATCAGCAGCGCGAGCGTGCCGCCCAGCAGGCAGATCGTGGCCGCTTCGATGAGGAACTGCAGCAGGATGGTTCGGCGTTTCGCCCCGATGGCTTTACGGATGCCGATTTCCTTCGTCCGCTCGGCTACGGAAACGAACATGATGTTCATGATGCCGATGCCGCCGACGAACAGCGACAACCCGGTGATGAACAAACCGACGCTCGCAATCGTGCCGCCAACGCGCTGGAAGACCGCGATGAACGCGTCGGACTGGTTGATCACAAAATCATCCGGCACGCCGGGCGCGATCCGCCGCAATTTGCGTAGGATGCCTTGAACCTCCTCGCGCACGTCGCCCATTTCGTTCACGTTGTTGGCCTTCACGTCGATGCGCATGTCGCCGAAGCGATCGATGTGATTCATGAACTGGCCAATGGGAATGTCGATTTCGTTGTCGAGGCTGAACATTCCCAGGAAACTGCCGCGTTTCTCGACGACACCGATCACTTCAAAGCTGCCCGGTCCAACCATGATGTGTTTGCCCAGCGGCGATTCGAGCGGGAAGAATTTCTCCGCGATGGTCGCGCCGATCACACACACCGGCCGGACGCCATCCACTTCCGACGCCGAGAGGAATCTTCCTTGCGCGATGGTGATGCCGGAGGTCTCCAGGAACTGCTCGCTGGTGCCGATGATGCGCACGCTGCCGCCGGAGCGGAGTTGATACTTTACGTTTTGCAGGCCGTACTTCACCGGCGCGACGGCGCGCGCGCCGCTGAGTTGTCGTTCCAGAGCCTTGGCGTGCGCGAGCGTTATCTCACGGCGGTTGCGGCTGACCCACCACGGTTCATCGCTGAACCAACCGTAGCGTTCGACGTACATCACATCGGTGCCGAGCGCGGAAATTCCCTTCGTGAACGCGCGGCTCAAGCCCTCGATCGCGGTGCCCATCAACGTCACCGTCACGATGCCGATGACGATGCCGAGCGTCGTCAGGCCGGAGCGCAACTTGTTCGCGCGGATGGCGTCCCAGGAAATTTTCGTTCCTTCGATGGCTTCGGAGAAGATGTTCATGCCGGAGACGCAGTCTGAACGGCCACCACGCGCTGTGGCATCGCTTCATCGCTGGCGATCAAGCCGTCGCGGATGCGGATCACGCGGCGCGCGTGTTCGGCGACTTCTTCCTCGTGCGTGACGACGATGATGGTATTGCCTTTGGCCGAGAGCGCTTCAAAAAGCGCCATGATTTCCGCCCCCGTTTTTGAGTCGAGGTTGCCGGTCGGTTCATCCGCGAGAATGATCGACGGATTGGTGACGAGCGCACGCGCAATCGCGACACGCTGGCGCTGGCCGCCGGAAAGTTCGTTCGGTTTGTGATGGACGCGGTCGCCGAGATTCACACTGGCCAGCGCGTCGAGCGCGATTTGCCTGCGCTCGCTCGACGGCACGCCTTTGTAAATCAGCGGCAGTTCCACGTTGCGGAGCGCGTTCGAGCGCGCGAGGAGATTGAAAGTCTGGAATACGAAACCGATTTCTTTGTTCCGAATCTCGGCGAGCTGGTTGTCATCCATCTCGCTGACGTTCGTGCCGTTGAGTTCATAGCGGCCCGAAGTGGGAGTGTCGAGGCAGCCGATCAAATTCATCAGTGTGGATTTGCCAGAACCAGATGGACCCATGATCGCCACGTACTCGCCGCGCGAGATGTGCAGCGAAACATCGCGCAAGGCGTGGACGGTCTCGGCGCCCATCACGTAACGTTTGGAAATGTTGGTCAGGCGAATCATAAACTGATGGTGGCAATTGCGCCCGCGTCGCAAACACAGTCGCGAAGCGTCACCACTACTTCTCTTCTTTCTTGCCGTCTTTGGAGCCGGGTTTCTTTTTGCTGTTGTCCACTTTCATTTTCTTGCCGTCTTCCAATTCCTTGTTGATGGCTTTGTAACCGCCCGAAACCACTTCCTGGCCTTCGGTGACGCCTTCGGTGATCTCCACGTAGGAATCATCGCTGATGCCGCGCTTTACCTGCGCCATTGTCGCTTTCCCATTGTCGGCCAGGAAAACAATCTCAATGGGTTTTACGGACTCGGTCTTCTTCTTTGTGCCCGGAGGCGCATTCGACGGCGTCTCGTCCTCTTTCTCCTTCGCTTTCTTGTCCGCGGATTTGTCCTCCGCGCCCTTCGGCAGTCGCGTCGTCACGCACTGAATCGGCACGGTTAAAACATTCGTCCGATAGCGCGTCTCGACTTCGGCGGTCACGGACATGCCGGGGCGAAAAGCTTCGTTGTCCTTGATGCGAATCTTGACCTCAAATTTGGTCGCCTCCTGCTGCGTGCCCATCGCGGCGGTTTTGGCCGCGTTGGCGATCTCATAGACTTCGCCGGTGAACTTGCGATCGTGAAACGCGTCCACTTCGAGCCGCGCCTTTTGTCCGAGTGCGATGAGCACGACGTCCATCTCGCCGATGTCCACGCGCGCCTCCATGTCGTTGAGATTGGCGACGGTCATGATTTCCGTGCCGGTCATCATGGATTGCCCGAGCACCCGTTCGCCGACTTGCGACTTCAATTTCGTGACGGTTCCGATCATGGGCGAAAAGATCGTCGTCTTGGCCAAATCATCCTCCGCGCGCGCGAGCGAGGCTTTGGCTTGATCCGCCTGGTGCGAGCTGGTTTCAAACGACGCCTTCGCGACTTCGAGATTCGTCTGCGCTTCGAGGAACTGCGAATCCGAAACCAGCTTGGTTTCGAACAGTTGTTTGACGCGTGCGTATTCCAATTCGGCCTTGTGAAGATTTGCCTGCGCCAGGCTTCGGCCGGCGAGGGCGGACTTGTAGGTGGCTTCGATGGAATTGCGTTGCGCGATGTAATTGTCCGGTTTGATCTTGAGGAGCAAGTCGCCTTTCTCCACATGCTGGCCTTCTTTCACTGGCAGCGCAATAATCTCGCCGCTGACTTCGGGATTGATGACGACCTGAATTACCGGCTGGATTTTGCCCGTGGCGACGACCAACTCGGTCAAATTACGCCGGGCAACTTTCTCGGTTTGCACGATCGGAATGGTTTCGCGCTTCTTGTAATAATAGTAGCTCCCGCCGGCTCCGGCCAGCGCGACAACAATTAACGAGATAACGATAACATTCCGTGCAAACCGGCTTTTTGCATTTCCCATTTTAGTGCTCTAATAGACACGGTGACCGCGTGTTTGTTTCAAAATCCTGCGAGGAAATTCGACTATCTCCCGCCGATGTTTCGGTTGCGTGACGACCACGCAACGAATCCGTGAAACCAGAAGTACGGACAACATCGCGAACCGTCCGGGGCCAGTGAAAACGAATACCGACTCAAGCGCCACTCAAAACGCCGCGACCGTCAACGCCGAACCTGATCCCGGTAGGGCGCGTCGCTCCGCGCGCGCCACGAATTGAAGAAGGACGTACGCCCGTCCGCCGCCAATTTGTGACGAATGCATGAGACTTTTCAATCGTCCCACGCCGAAACCCGGCGCGCGCGGAGCGACGCGCCCTACCTTGTAGGCTCTGTTCCGGTTCAGTGCTTGTCGCACTGCCGGGAGTCTTGCTACGTCTTTCGCATGAATTACCCGCAACGCGGCCGGCTGCTGCACGAGGTTCCCGCTTGGGTTGCGGAAGGATCTTTCTTCTTCATCACGATCAATTGCGCCGCGCGTGGCTCGAACCAACTCTGCCGCGCCGGAATCGGCGAGGCCGTGCTCGCCGCCGCCGCGCACAATCATGAGAAACTGGCCTGGCATTGCCGGTTGATGTTATTGATGCCGGATCATCTGCATGGCATCCTTGCCTTCCCTCGCGAGCCGGGCATGAAGAAGACGGTTTCGGACTGGAAACATTTTCTGGCCGCGCGCCAGCAGATCGAATGGCAACGGGACTTTTTCGATCATCGCTTGCGCAATCATCATGAGGCGCAGGAGAAAATCAATTATGTGTTGATGAACCCAGTTCGCCGGGGACTCTGCGAACGCGCCGAAGACTGGCCGTGGGTCTGTCGTCCGAAAGATCGAACTCGGCCCGAGCTAGGCTAGAGCCGGACGCCCGGCAATACACCGGAAACGGCAAAGGTAGGGCGCGTCGCTCCGCGCGCGCCACGAATTGAAGAAGGACGTACGCCCGTCCGCAGCAAGCCCGCACAAGCACATGCGAACTTCGTCCGTCCTCACGCTGCAACCCGGCGCGCGCGGAGCGACGCGCCCTACCTTTTGCGCTCAGTTCGAGTTCAGAGCTTGTCGCGCAGCCGGGAGGCTTGCTGCGTCTTCCGCATGAACCATCCGCAACGTGGCCGGCTGCTTCACGAAGTTCCTACCTGGGTCGCTGAAGGTTCTTTCTTTTTATCACCATCAATTGCGCCGCGCGAAACCGCTCCGCCCTTACGCGACCTTCGACTGCGGAGCCGGGTTCGGCGCGGGCACGATCTTCGACGACCGATTGCCGGGGTCCACAATCGAACGCGCTGCCTGATACTCACTCACGAACGTCGGCTGCGTTGCTTCGAACTTCGCGAGCAATCCATCCAGCCGATCATTCAAAATCCCGCTCGCCTTCGTGAACAGTGTGGGCAACTGCCGCGTCGCCGCGTTGCCCGCCGCCGTCGCCTGGCGTGGCTTCGTTTGCACGGCATCGAAACCGTTTATACATGTGTCCAGCAAATCCAGATCGTCGCTCGTCACATCATAATCCGCCAGCGCCGCGAGCACGCCATTGGCCGCCGTATGAATCCCCCGGCAGCGCGCCGACACCGTCGCGTCCCGGCCCTGCGTGATGTCCGTGCGCGAAAAATCCACCTGCCCGGCCAGATACTTGTCACCAGTGTCGCTCGCGTAGGACTTCGTGGCGGCGGCGACTTCAAACGCCTTGTCCACCAGCTCCTGGAGCGCCTGGGCTTTTTCTTCCGTGGCCCCGTCGCGGGCCTCCTGCACCTGCGCGCAGTCATTGATCTTCTGGACGGCCGCTTGCAGATCCGTCACGGCCTTGGAGAAACCGACCTTGGCTGACCAGAGGCTGTTATATTTTGAGGACTTCAATACGGCGATAACCGCGTTGTACATGTTTAAACGTGATGATTGTTTTGCGTTCACTCTGTTATGATGTTGTCCGCCTCTCGAATCCCACGAAACTTGCCAGCCACCCGGCCGACCCATTCGCTCAGACTTCTGAGGCGATTTTCGTTGTCAAAACTCAAATCGGAATGCTTCGCAAAAAACTTGAGGACAAATTATGCAACCGCTTGATGAGAGCTTCTGGCAGTGAAGCCGCTTGAATTTACAAGCCGTTTCAATTATGAAACGACCATGAGCATCACCACTGAGGAAATTGTCCGTGTATGCGAAGCGTTGCCGACGGAGAAGCAGGGGGAAGTTGCCGACTTCGCCCGTTTTCTCCTTGCCCGTCAGGACGACGAAGCTTGGGAGCGCCGTCTTGCCTATCCGCAGAGTCGGCCCCGTCTGGATGCCTTCCTCCGGGAATCCGCCGCCGAGGGAGATGCCCACTCGATCTTAATCAACTGTGAACTCACAGTGCCGGCTCAACTTTTGGCTGAACTTGCTGAGAATTTTTGCGTACATGTGGACACCGAACCGTTCTCTCAAAGGAATTTTGTCCTCGCTATGCGGATGCGATTCCCTGCTTTCATTTCGACAAGCTGTTTAATTTGAACAGCTCAATCAAGCACACGCGAAATTAATTCAAGTTGCAAGCATTTCAATACAAGCAACTTAAAATGAAAAAAGCCGCTCGTTTCACGGATTATTTACGCTTGGCACGCTGCCAGCTTCCTCTTGAGCACAGTCAACAGAAAGGCCAGTATGAATACAAATATTTTTGAGGAATTCTTGATGGAACAATGCCAGAATGGCGAGCTTCAAGCTTTTATCCGAAAGAGAATGCCGACGGCTGGAAACCTGCTCGGAGGCGATCCATTCATGGAACATCTCCACGAGCACGTCAAGCGATGCCGAGTGCGAGTGCCTCGCAGCGCGATTTCACATTCCTCCCCATCTCGTACCCTCTGTGGCCATCCGAATGACGGCCTGCCTACACCGGCCCAGATGGTTGCTTGTCGCAAGCAAAATCTTTCCGAGCCAGCCCAATCGGGATCAAATGAAGAAAGCATCGCATTCGACGAGAGAGGACTGGCATGAACACTGACTGCGCCGCGCGAAAGTTGAGGTTGAATGTCACCGTTCTTGGATCACGTTTCGTCGCCGATCACGGCGACACCGAGAGCATCGGTTGGTCAGATTTTTCCAAGTGCCGCTCATTTGTGAAAGCGCTCCGGCCCGATCACCGTTCGATGTTCTGGTGGCGAGTGCGGGCCTTTCTTTCCCGACGCGATGCCCTTCGGCTGGATCGCTTTCCTGCGTCCGACTTCGCAAGACGTCGCAGTTATGGTCCCTGCTTTTAACTGGCGTTGTGACCGGAAGCTCAGACAGAGGCAGTGAGGATTTGCCGCCCGCACAAGGCGAGGTGACCTGCCATTGTCAGGTTAAGATCTCCAAGGTCATGCCGGGGGTTCTTGCATTGTCCCCGGTTGCCAACTAGCGGACCACAAACCATGTCCGTCAACCAATCCAAGCAAGCGCCGCAAGTAGCAGCAGCTTCAATTGTTACCCCAGTGCCAGGCTCCAAAAAGCTCGACATGAGCGCTCTCTCTGGCAACCCTCCTCCATCTCTCGTGAAAACCTACGTCCACATCGGTCTAGGTCGATTGAAAGCGCCCGGAAAGCAAAAGCAAAGGGCTGGGGCGCAACTTGTCCAGGAATGCCTTCAAGGAATTGACTGTTCGAGATTCCCGCCGAAGTTGTTCATTTTATGGCTCACGCCGACTTTTCACCCGTACGAAGGTGTCGTGTCCGATGTCCACATGGCACTTGCCAAACGCGGTTTTGGAAAAGTTCCGTTGATTGGTGCGTCCGTGGGGGCATGCTTTTTTGATGGGAAGGCCCATTTCAAAGGTGCGGTCTTGATTTGCCTGGCGTCGAAATGGATTACGACGAACGTGGGCATTGGCCGGCAGGCGCAAACACAACCAGTCCGCGCTTCCACCGCGTTGCTCAAGCAATTGGGAATCGGTTCCGGACAGGAGATCAATCCGCGCGGAAACCGCTTGCTGGTCGCTTTTCTTCCCGGCTTTGCCGATGACGGCGATCCGCTCAAATATAAAGCTGCGGAAATTGTTGAAACACTCCAAAAGCAGACTCATGGCAAACTCCCCATGTTTGGCGGTGTTGCCAGCGCGGGACTCGACTTCCCGCGAATGGGGTCTCAATTTCTCGGCGGAAAAATTTACACCCGTGCCGTGGTGGGTGCGCTCGTCACCAGCGACATCACTCACGGTATCGGCCTTAGCCATGGACTGAAAGGCACGGGCCGATATTTGCACGTCGAGCGACTCCTCAAGGATGGTCGTACGATCACGGCATTCCGCAAAGGTTCGCCCGAAGAGGTGATGAAAAAGCTGAAAATACCCAGCGTCTTTGGGATGGAAACGCCGAAGGGTGAGCATGTCATCTTGGTGCCTCGAATGCACAAAGGCCGCCTGAAACTTCAACGTCGTGTGCGTGGTGGTGCTGTCTTTGAAATCTTTGAGCCAGACCCCAAAAAGATGCGGCGGGCGGTAATGGAGTTGAAGAAAGCGGTGATGACGAGGTTTCGTTTCGAGAGCACCGAGGTCGCGGGAGTCATCGGCATCGGGTGCACGGGGCGCTTGCGCGTTTATAAAAAGATTCGTTACGACCTCCACGCCACTCTCAAGGAAGCCCAGAAACAGTTCCCGCAGAGTGTCTATGCGGGCTGCTGGATGGATGGGGAATTGGGCACCGATCCTTTCGGCCAAGCTGACTTCTCCAACTGGAGTCTTGCCGAAGCCTTTTTTGTCGATGAAGTTTCGGCCCGTTCCGATCTCTTCCTCGGTTTTGATGTACTCTCACAGCATATTCAACTCGCCACCACGGCTCCTTCCGTCGGGACGGCCATGACTCGCTGCTTCGACTGTATCATGCAAGCCGGATATGCTGGTGCTATGATCTCGCTAGTGTTGGACGATGCGGAACAGAAGTTCATCATCGCCCAGGCTGGACGGGGGAAACTCTGGCCGACCGTGGTATTGAAGCGAACACGCCGTTCACTCTCTGGACCTGACATTCTCGCTATCGTCGCCGAACAAAGGAAACCTCTCTACATCCGGGACGCCACTGGAGATCCTCTCTGTGACAAAGAAACGGCTCTTGCTGGCGGTGTCATCAGCTTTTACGCGATCCCTCTGCTTGATGAAAATGGCCGCGCGATAGGAATTCTTCAACTCGACTTGGGCGACATGCGGAAGGTGCGTGACTTACCCGAAGAACAAAAGGCCACTCTTGCCACTCTCGGAGCCATAGTGGCGGCATCGATCAACCGGGCCATCCAGACAGAGGAGCTTCAACTGGCGAGAGGTTTGGACGAATTGCTAACCAACTGTTTAGGTTGCCAGACACCGGCGAAAGCTGCGGATCAGTTTGCCAAAGGGGCTGCCAAAATCATTGATGCTGATGTTCATGTTCGGCTTTGGCAGCCTGGGCAGTCAGTACTTCGGTTGGCCGGCGGAGTTGGTCCCTACTTCCAAGCAGCTCGGGAGGGGAGAGTTGACTTGCCGCTTAACCAGCCGTCTCTCGCAGGCGAGGCATTTGAAAAGCGCACCCGTATTGTTGTGAACGACGCTCCGCAGGATGCGATCGTGCAA
This sequence comes from Verrucomicrobiota bacterium, assembly GCA_016195385.1. Taxonomy (GTDB): domain Bacteria; phylum Verrucomicrobiota; class Verrucomicrobiia; order Limisphaerales; family JACPZS01; genus JACPZS01. The sequence continues at coordinate 8,899 of JACPZS010000184.1, read as the reverse complement.
GCAATGCTGAAATGCACTCCTGATGGACCACTGCGTCTCGCCATCGATCGCATTGGATCGTGTGCTAATTTCCCGATCCGGCATGGAGACGAGGAACCGATTGGAGTCATCACGATTGGCAGTTCACAAAAATGGTTCTTTAGTCAATCGTGCCTTCGCTCCTTGACGGATGCCGTTCAACGGCTCTCCTTGCTCCTGGCACACGTCAAGCAGAAACAGACCGAGAGTGAGATTCTGGCTCAACTTTCCTTCCTTCGTCAGATTGCACCACCCCTCGATCATCAACTCAACTTGCATCGTGTCTTGCGCGAACAAGTGGAAAAGATCGGCAAGACCGCCAATGCTGAAGTTGTTTCCTGCTTTATCCTTGATGAAATCCAAGACCGGTATGTCCTCCGAGCTGCGGCGGGATGGAAGGATGAAAAATGGTTGGATGCTGCCTACTACACCAAGAAGGAAATCGAAGATGATATTCAGAGTCTTGCCAATTCAAGCCGCTTTATTCGGAGTTCGGAAGAAAGCCGTCTCCATGTGGCTGACGGAAAATACGCGGTTCAAATGTTCGGCCTGGCGCAAGGAGGAAAATGCGCTTGCAAGATACTCGTGTTGCCGCTCGAATTTAAGGAGAATCGGCTCGGCATCGTGACGCTACACCGTCGTTTAGTTCACAAAGAGGGAGGATCTCACACGGGTTTTGCCACGGTGGATGACGCGATCCTCCGGGAAGCCGCTGAGATTCACGCGGCTTATGTCTCGGCTTTTCAGAGGCATGACCGTGCCAAATGGATTGAGGAAGATAGAAACCGCCGTGATGCCGTGATGGACGCGTTGCCGCAAGTCAATACGGTGACCTTGGAAGCCTTGCTCAAGGCTTTTTCCAAGGCTGTTGTCGAGCATTATGGCTTCCGGTTCTGCGGGGTTTATTTTGAAAATTCTGACCGCAGTCTCATTTTTCATGAATTTTGCGTCCGCAGTGATATGCAGCACTCAATTTGCTCAACTGCTGATGAGAACATTCTCAATGTCTGGCAGAGTGGCACTCCTGCCTCGTTTCGAAGTGAGCCAGCGAAAGATCCGTTTGCTCCCGATCAGGTGAAAGCCGAAAACATCGTTGAACGGGTTCTTCTCCCTATCAAAATTGATGACGCTGCTGTTGGTGTGCTCGAATTCCGCTGGGCCGGCAGGCGACGCCCAACCAGAGGGAGCGATCTTCCTCATTATAATCAGGTCTTTTTGGAATACCTGGCTACTCGGCTCGCCCAGGTTTTGAAGAGGCACCAACTCGAAAAAGAACAAAAGAAGTCGGAAATTGCAGCCGTTCGTGCCAGACGCGCTCTCGACAGCATTGCCCATAATTTGCGGGAGAATTTCCACAAAATCGCAAAGCATGTTCAGGCAGTTGACGGAATTTTGAATTCACTACTGCGAAGCACCCCTTCCCCCTCTCCATCTCAACGTGAGTTTGTTGAGCGCGCTCAGTTACGAATTCGCGACCTGACGCGCCTCCTGCAACGCGTCAGAGAAGCTGGCACGCGGTTGTCAGTTGTCGCACGGGTTCCATGTCGAATCGATCGACTCCTGCACGAAGCCCTCAGCAAATACGAGGAAAAGGCGCGAGCGGCTGGAGTTAAGATTGAAACCAATATCCGGGAAGTGCAGGCGCGCGTGGACGGCAATCAGATGCTTGAGTGTTTCGATAACCTCATTGATAATGCTATTGAAGCGATGCCATCGGAAGGACGTTTGCGAGTAGGTTGTGTTCAGCGCCATGTCGGAGTTGGCTTTTTTGAAATCGAAATTTGTGATAATGGCCCCGGAATACCCCCGGAAGCTTTGCAGGCATTTCGCAACGGCGAACCAATCTCCCGGAACTCAGCCAAGGAAGGAATCGGCTTGTTTATCACACAGCTCTACTGCGAGAGTCACAATGGCCATCTAATGATTGACTCATCACTTGGGCACGGAACAACCGCACGGATAATAATCCCTCTCACGGACGCAGACGACTCAATTCAGGACTTTCCGAAAACGCCCGCGCCAGTCCCAAGCGAAAAACTCTTATGAAACGAGAACAAGGAAAACCCAGGATGCTCATCATCGAGGATGACGACGATATTCGTCGTGATCTGGTTGAAACATTCGTCAGTCCGGCTTCTGGCTATGTCGATGCGTATCAGATACCAGCTTTCCTCGTTGATGAAGCAGCCACTGGAAGCGAGGCTGACGCCTTTTTGAGCAAAGCTGCGGTCCAGTTCGCGCCCTACGATATCGTGCTGCTGGACATCGGTCTTCCCCAAGATGCCCACAGCAAGAACCCATCCCGAGAAGTTGGCGCGGGGCTGCTCAAGTCACTGAAAGCGCGATACAGCGGAGCCTGCATCGCCGTGATCATTGAATCGGTGCATACCGAGTTGCCGATATTTCTGGATGCGCTACGCCAAGGAGCGGCGGACTTCCTCCCAAAGCCGTTTTCCAATGAAGAGATTGTTCGCAGCGTGGCACAAGTTTACAAAGCTGCTCATACACGTTTGGCCAATCAATGGAACGCGTGTGAGAAGCAACGCCGAGAGCGATGGTTACTGGTGCAAACCTGCGCCAAGGTGGCAGACGAAATGGCCAAGGTCATTTCCGACGGTTTAGGAGACGTGGTTGAGAAGACGAGAGCATTGGGAACCCTCATTCATGAATACTATCAACTGGATGAAACGCGGGACCGCTCACACCCAATCTGCGCAGCTCTGGCCATAATCCAGAAAATGGCCTCCGACTTGGGAAATGATTGTGCGGTGAAGCGTAGTTCGTTCAGCCCCGACTCGGGGCCAATGAGCAAAATGCGCATTGCGGATGTAGTGAACGAAGCCATCGATTCTCTACGCCCCGGTTTTGCTTACAAACATTCGCGCGTCAACTGGCCCGGCGGTGGCGGACAATTTGTTCATACATTTCGAGATGACATCGGAATGATTGTGCAAGAGTTGATCTTCAACGCCGTTGAGACGTCACCCGAGGGATCGACGATTGGAGTTAGTTTGCAATCCAAAGCGAATGAGCAATCACTAGAGTTACTCGTGAAAGACGAGTCATCAAAGCTGAATGATCAGGCCCGGAAGGCAATTGCCAAGGGCGAAGTCATGGGACAGTCCTTCGGTCGTGGCTGGGGTTTGGCTCTAGCCCAAAGGGTCGCTACCAACATTGGCCTGCGCTTGCGGATTGAGTCCAGTAAGTCTGGCAATACGGTGGTGCTTTCCATTCCGCGAAGTGCCAATGACTAAGCTGCTCATTGTCGATGACAATCCTCGAGACCAGGAGCGTTATCGGCACTTCCTTGCCGGCTACGATCTCACCGTCGTCGGTGACGGGGGACAGGCGCTTGCGGGCATTATGGAAGCATCCCCTATGATATCAATGGCGGTGGTTCTCTGGGAGTTGAGAGGCGCTCTAAGCGGGGCGGAATTTCTGATCCGCCTTGGGCGACTTTCTCCAAAAACGCGCGTCATCGTTGTGAGCGGACTGCTCGATATCTCGCGAGCAGCCACCGCGAAGGCACTTGGCGCTTTCGATTTTCTTCTGAAACCACTCGAGAAGGAGCGACTGTGTTTATCGGTAGAGAGTGCTCTGTGCGATTCATCAGCAGAATCCGATTTGCTTCCAGAATTGAGAAAGCGGATGATTGGAAGTTCACCTTCCTTTATGTCCGCCCTTCGGGCCTTGGCACGGGTGATCCCACAAAAGGAAATCACGATCCTGCTAGGGGGAGAAACCGGCACCGGGAAGGAGCTTTTCGCGCGTTCGATCCATGAACTGGGTACTCAGAAATCAGAACCGCTAGTGCCGGTGAACATCGCGGCTATTCCAAGCACACTGGTTGAGTCCGCCCTGTTCGGGCACGAGAAGGGGGCATTTACGGACGCGCGCGAGCGAAGGATTGGTGCATTTGAAGAAAGCGGTGCAGGCACTTTGTTTTTAGACGAGATCGGTGAACTGGATTTGCCGGTCCAAGCCAAGCTGTTGCGCGTCATTCAAGAGCGGACATTCCGCAGGCTGGGCGGTTCGCATGATCTCAAATTCCGAGCCAGACTGATCTGCGCCACCAATCGCGATTTGACCATAGAGATCAAATCCGGACGCTTCCGCGAAGATCTTTACCACCGCATCGCCGACTATGAGTTGCGAATCCCGTCGGTGAAAGATCGAGACAACGACCTTTGGCTGCTAATCGATTCTTTTCTGGTCAAGTACGGGCATGAACGGAGAATAACCTTGGCGCGTGAAACCCGAGAGTTGCTTTCGAGTTATCCCTTCCACGGCAACGTCCGCGAATTGGAAAACATCATCCGCAGGGCGATTCTCGAATGCGACGACGACCAGATCTTGACCAAGCATTTGCCGTTGGAAGTGATGAGCGAGCGCCAAGCGGCAGACGACAATGACTCGCGAAAAGAGCAGCTTTGTTGGCCTGTCCATCTTTTCAACCTTCCTCAAAAAGAGGCTGTGGAAGCCATCGAGATCGCGTTCGACCAGGAATATCTTCCGAAAAAACTTCGCGAGTCACGCGGCAATGTCACTCAAGCCGCGAAGACCGCCGGTTTGGATCCCAAAACGTTTCGGAAGAAATGGGAGGCAGCGCGGCTTGAACCGCTGTCGATGAAAGGAAGCTCCATCCCCTAAGACTAGTTTGACCATGTCACAAGCTGCACACCTAGCCATAATCGCAGACCACGTACAACCGCGGGCGCAGGCTCTTGCTCAACTTCTCGCAAGCCGTTACCGAATCCGCGTTGTTTTGGTCAAAACATGGAAGGAATTGCTCGAGAAATCGAAAGCGGCCAAAACGGGCCAGCTTCGCTTGCTCGTCTTGGCCGATGGTTTCCCTGGCGAAGGGAGTCTTCAACAGCGCGTGAGATCGCTGCTGCTGACAGAAGCCTTGGAGGCGGATGTTGTAGCCATCTCGGAAAACGATCAGGTTCCGTTTGCCAAACTCAAAAGAGCACACTTATTGGTCGCGAAAGCCGAGACGCTCACGGAAGCAAAAGCCATTCGCTGCTTCGCCGAATGCCGGCATCTGCCCGAACAGCGGCTTTTGCCCGTGATTCGATTCGCTACCCAGGACGATTTAATTCTTAAACACCAACTACGAAGTCTCGATCACACCGAAGATTACGAGACTGGTATCCGGCTACTTCAGGAACTAATCCACAAGCTGCTCCGAGGCGTGAGGGAAGCCACGATTGTACGCCTCTCTCAAGGATATTCGGGTTCCTTGGTCTTCCGCCTGGACTGGAAGGACGCAGAGGAAGAGAAGATCTATGTCTTGAAAATCTCAAGGCAGGCGGATGCCTGGAAAGTGGAAAACGGAGCCAGGTATTGGCCGGAAATCGAAAAGGCGCTGACCAAGGGAGGACTGAACCGCCATGCTCCCCAGCGGATTTCGCCCCCCAAAGATAATCGAATGCTGCCGGGGGTCGTTCGGGCAGGCGGCCTGTATGCGGAAGCCTGGGCTTTCCTCGGCGAGAAGCTAGGTAGAATCATCGACTTTGAAGAGGCGTATCGGTTCGGAGGCCAATGGCCCAATGGAACACCTGAACGGTCGAAAGTCATTGCGGGTTCGGCGATGCCGGCGCAGTTCGTGGCGCTAGAGACCCTGAGTTTGCTGCGCAAGGCCTGGTATGACACCGCCAAAACGGCCAACCGATCCGCCCTCTGGGATAACGGAGATGCTCCTTATCCGGGAATTGTCTCCTTCCCGCCGTATCGGCTGACGCAATGGTGGAAAGTGCAAATTCTCTCCTCTCTGGAACGGTTGAAACGGCTGGGAGAACGGCTGTTGTCTGGCGAATGGAAACACGGCACAGATGTAATCGCCCAATGGCTTCGCGAGGGCTTCGCGCCACAAAACCGCAAAACGCCGCGCCTGCGCGTGGCTATTTCCCCGATTCACGGCGACTTGAACAAGAACAATGTGTTGTTCTGGCTGGAAGAAATGCAACCCTTGCTGATCGACTTCGCCACCTATCAGCCGGAGGGACACGCCTTGCAAGACTTCGCGAATCTGGAATCGCAAATCAAGTTCGGGCTGATGGACACCGAGCACGAATCAAGCGCGACCGCCTATGACTTGAGTCCGGAGCGGTTGGCGACTTGGTTGCGCCTCGAAGAAAAACTTGCGGCCATCGGCAATTTCCGGAAACCACCAGTGCCGGCTCGATTCCTCAAAGGTCAGGAGAGCATCAAACGCGCTTTCCACATCGTCACAGATATCCGAAGCCAGGCGTTTGCCGTTCACTGCAAGGCATTCAAAAAACGCAACTATCGCGCCTTTATTCAGGAATACTCAACTGCCCTGCTTTTCCATTCGCTGAAGACCATTGGTTACGAAAACCTTTCGCCCTTCAAGCGGCTGCTGGCGGTCGCCAGCAGCACCCGGTTGATCGAATTTCTTTCAAAGTAAACACCACCAGTCATCCTCCGAATTATTGCCCTCCTGCCCATGCCTGCCAGCGGGCGCAAACGACGGTGAAGAGCTTGCGGTCCTCGGAACAGATTTGCTTTGACGACCGCAGCACCTGGCATGGCGCACGAGAGAGAGCGCCAACGGAAAAATGCGCGGGCGTCGAATTACTGAGCGACGGCAGCGTGCTGCGGGACGACGGCGAGGACAAACACAGCCGTTAATCCGAGACACGCCCTTTGCGCCATCACGTCTTCGTGGCACGGGCCGTCGCGTGTTTTTCGAGTGGCTCCGCCTCAGTTCAGCCAGCAAGCGCGGCGTGGGGCGGACTGTCACCCAAAGCAGATCCCAAGCGGTTCGTTCCGAGAATATCCATTGCCGGCCGACAAGGTCAGCCTCGATGAAGTATTCCTCAGTTGCTCTTCCCGTCCGTCGTAGCTCCGACCATTTAATTTGTGTTTTCATATTATTTCTTTCGCTTAGTTACGCTTCATGAGTATCCATTTCTCGTGCCAATGAAAAACAGCAGCGGGCGGCTTGATAAACAATATCCTAAGCATTTGTTCTTGAATATGTTGTAAAAATTGAAAGTTGTTTTTTTAATTTAAAGTGGCAACACTCGCGGGGATTACGCTCCTCAATCAGGAGCGTTCATTCCTCTATTTCTTGCAGTTGCTGGGGTCGAAGATTGGTCACGAAACCGTAGAAAACAGTCAGCAGCGGGGTTTGAACGATCAGCGACACGATTGCCGATCTGGAAGCAGACATTTTGGTCAGAAATGGATTTACCCTGGAGCCTGGATTCGTCGAGGAACCGGTCGCAGGCGCTTCACTCGGCACACCGACGCTCGAAATCTTCCGGTCAGGAACAACCATCATCCTCTCATGGCCGGCAACGGCGACCGGGTTCGTGCTGGAGGTCGCGGGGAACCTAGCCCAACCAACGGCGTGGTCAAAAGCGCCCCAGCCAATCACGACTGCCAACGGACAGAATTCCGTAACGTTAAATGCCGCGAGTGGCACCGAGTTTTATCGGCTGCGGAAATAATTTAATGAATCTGTCGGGGCGGTTCCTCGTTCAGGGTCAGCGACGCTGCTTCCGCGCGATGGCGTTCTCCCTCGGCTGCGAGTTGCCGCAACTCCGCGGCATTGCGAACGACGGGACGGGAACGGGAGTGTTCGGCCGCCCATTTCCTGGTGTTCTCGCACAGGCGATGAATATCGTAACCTGCCTCGCGCGCCAGTTCGTCCTTGATGCGCCAGACTTCTTCAAGAATCGGGTTTGATTTCATCCCGAATTCCGAAATAGTAGAAAGGGGAGCGCACCCGCCCCGGGTGCAGTCTTCCGCGCCCGCGCGGAAAACCTCGGGCGCGTGGAATGGTGCCAGATCTTTCCGCCAGGCGGGACGCTCCCGAGGCTGGCCGCGAAGGCGCAGCCAGCCACACCCGGGGCGGGTGTGCTCCCCAACTTCGGAATGCGGGTTCATGGTTCCATGATCCCGCAAGTTCGATAAGATCGATAAGAACGGCGTGGCTTCAGCCGGAGTTCTTTGACTTGGAGGCGAAGGAGACGACCTGGTGGCCCGAGTCTTTCTGTCGCGCGCGCGCGTCGGCGAGGATGGCCTTGAGGTCGAAGTTCTGCTTCGCCGCCTGGGCTTCGCGAACTCGGCGCACTTGTTCCACGATTTCGTCTTTCATCATAAACCTAAACTCCCATCAATTCTTCCGGCGTGCAAATCACCGGGCAGGAAAAGCCCCGCTCGCGGCAGGCATCCTCAATGCTGACGGCCATCTCGGCGTTTGCAATATGGGTGCAGTTCCAGGTGAGTAGATCGAAAAATCACCTCACCTCGGCCCTCTCCCCAGCGCGGAGAGGGAGTGACGGAAGGGCGAGGGACGTGAAGATAGCCGCGGCCAATTCGCCGTGTCGTCCGTGATGTCGAGGACGGGAAATCCATCGAGAGCGGCCAGCCGTTCGCGGGCAGCCTCCGCATCGCCCACGCCGGCTTCATCGAGGACGAATTGAGAGATGTAAATGTCAAAGTTGGCGCGGCGAGTCTGCCACCATTCTTTAGTAATTTGCTGATGGCCAGCCCGAATGAGATCTCTGCTAGGCCATGCGGTCAGGTAGCTTGGCACGGTCGTTTCCAAGTAGAGTTTCGGTTTCACCAGACGGGATTTTGCCGAACATGCGCGTGAAAGCAAGAGTCGGGGCGGACTTGTCGGCTGAAGGCATCAACACGAATCAGTGAGCAGCGGGGTTTGAATGGCCAGCGTCGGGGTTTGAACGGTCAGCACCGGGGTACGAACGGTCAGCGTCGGAGTGCGAACCGTCAGCGTCGGGGTGCGAACCGTCAGCGTCGGGGTGCGAACCGTCAGCGTCGGGGTTTGAACGGTCAGCGTCGGGGTTTGAACGGTCAGCGTCGGGGTTTGAACGGTCAGCGTCGGGGT
>JACPZS010000189.1 GCA_016195385.1 Verrucomicrobiota bacterium | reverse complement strand
ATGTCGTTCACCGGGACTGCGATGTTTGCGCCGGATCGGTGGAGACGATTTCCGAGCCGTTCGATTTCAGCGTCACCGACTCGAAGGAGGCGGTGGCCGCGCTGAACAAACTCTACAAGATATGTGCCCGGGTTTGTGGCGGAAAAGATGAGCATTTCGTCGGCATGGTGCAGAACGTGACCAACCAGTCGATCGCCGCGGCCCCGCCAGGCAAAGGCAATACGCCCGGCACTTGCTTGTTCATGAAAATGTCCAAGGGCGACCCGGTCCGCGGCTGGACGCAACCGGACTCCGGGCGCGTGCTGGCCCATGAATTGACGCACAATTACGGGTTAAACCATTTAACCACCAATTCGGTTCTTTGCTCATTTGGCGGCGGCGTGGGGAACAACCTGGATCCCTACAAGTACGACCCGTGTTTCATCGGCAGTGCCAACGAGAACGACCCGGCGACCACTTTTGGTTTCGATCCAATTTCGCTGCAAGCCATTGCCCCCACCAACGCAGCGGACTACATGAGTTATGTCAATGACCGGGGCGCATGGGTCTCTGATCAGACTTGGACGAACCTGCTCCGGCGGTTTCCGCCCTTGTCGAAAGTCACCGGCCAGTCGCTTGCGGCGGGGCCGTCACCGGGCTTTGATGGCTCGGCGTTGCTGGTCGAAGGCCGCATCCAGCCTGGCACCGCTGCCGGCTTCTTGAAACCTTCCTTCCATGTGCCCGCCGGTGGATTTGATCTGAGGAGTCTGGTCGAAGCTGGAACAAGTGACACCACGTACCGCCTTCGTCTTTCGGATCCACAGGGAAAAATTTTGCTCGAATCCCCGGTGAACTTGCTGGAAACCGATTCGCACGAGCCGGAGGCCAACTCTGTAGAAGCGTTTGTTGAACTCATCCCGTTTCATCCGGAGACTCGCCACCTGGAATTGTTGAATGGCAATCAAGTGATCGCGAGTCAGGTCGTCAGCGCCCATGCGCCGTCGATCAGTCTGGCGGTGCCGGTCGTGAACGAACCGCAGCACACGCTGCAACTCAACTGGACGGCCGCCGATGAGGACGGCGACTCACTTGTTTTCCTGGTGCAATACAGCGCGAACGATGGCGCGACCTGGCAAGGCCTGCGGCTGGACTATCCTGACCTTTCGTTGACGGTTGATACTCGTTCGCTGACCGGGAGCACTCAGGCGCGCGTGCGCGTGATCGCTTCGGATGGAATCAACAGCACCGTGGCGACGTCCGACCGATTCGCGCTCGCGAAACATGCGCCGGAAATCTTCATCGGAGGAGTTCAGGAAGACGAACGGCTGGCCTTTGGGTCGGCAGCAAATCTAATCGGTGTGGCAGTGGATGCGGAAGACGGCAAACTTTCAGGCGAAAGAATTGTTTGGCAAATCGCCGGAGGAACGCCGAGCAACGGCACGGGCGGCGAAATCCCTTTGGCGAATCTGGCTCCCGGAAGTTACGTGGCGACTTTCACGGCGACCGACGTGGATCAAATGATCGGCAGCGCAACGCGGCGTTTCGAGATCCTGGCGCTCACCGTGCCGTACGGATTGGCACCCGAATTGGATGGAGAGTGCAGCGACGCCAGCTACGAAAATGCCGTGTCCGTACGCATTCCTCTGGCAGATGGCAGTTCGGCCAGCGCGTCCGTGCTCTACGCGGATGGCTATTTGTATGTCTGTTTCAACGATCTCAAGTTTTCGACTTCGCTTATGCTGCCAGCCCGCGTCGGCGTTCAGTTCAATCTCACCGGCAATGGCAACATGTCTGCCCAGACGGATGATGTCGGCTTTTTTGTGAACGAGGCAGGAATTCCGTTGCAGTCCGTGGGCAATGGCCGCGAACTGGCCTCGACTCTTTCTCCCAAGCCTGGTTTCACCGCGCTGGTGAATCGTGGAAACGGCGCTTGGAGCGCTGAGTTGCAAATTGCGGACAGTCTCCTGGGCGGCTGGAATCATGCGGCCCGAATCATGTTGACGCACGAAGTGCCCGCCTTGATCAGCGCCAGCGGCGTCTGGCCGGTGACGGCGGCGGTGACTCAATCGACGACTTGGGCGCAAGCATATTTGGGAATCCCGCCTGCCCCGAACAATCGCCCACCAGTGGCGCACGCGGGCGGCTCGCGCACCTTCTCCCTCGGCGCTCCTCAATCGATTCCGCTGGACGGCACGGGCAGCTACGATCCAGATGGCGATGCGCTCTTGTTCGCTTGGTCGCAAGTGGCAGGCCCGTCCGTGAAATTGGACAACGCCAACTCGGCGACCCCATCTTTTATCATCGCGCCGCCGATTGCGAACACTCTGCTACGGTTTCGTCTGATTGTCAGTGATAGCCGACTCGCGAGCGCCCCCGTCGAGAACGAGATCAATCTACTCCCAGCCATCAAGCAGCCAGCGCCTGCGCCCACGGAGAGCAAATTCAATTCAGATGGAACCTTCGTCTCCCGATTGCAAGTCGCCGCCGGAACGCCAGGCGACCGTTTCCGGGTCGAAGCCTCGGCGGATTTGGTACACTGGGTTTCCATTTCCACCAATCAATTGGATTTGAATCTGCGGATATATTTGTCGGATCCGGATGCAAAGAATTTCCGTCAGCGGTTTTATCGTGCCCGGCAATAAAAAATGATGAACGCCATATTCATGAATGATATGAGCTGCCAGCAACCAATCGAAACAGCCAACCGTCAACAAATGAACCTGAGTCAAATTATGAACGTCACATCGCCGCTTTCGCGAATGAATGGATGGACAATTGTGCGGCCCTTGCTTTGTTTCGCACTTGCCGCCGTGCTGGTCAGCACGGCGGAGGCACAGCTAATCGATCGAACGCTGGCCCCGAACATCGCCAACGAAGGCATTGCCAAATCCCTCCCGCAGCAAGTCGGTGCCGGACGCGGTGATTTGTACACGCCGGGGTCGTCGCAGTTTCTCATCGCGCGCGATCCGTTTCGCTCCATCCGGCGCGGGCGGCAACTCTTCCAGCGAAAATTTACCCACGCGCAAGGGCAAGGCCCGGTCGTTCAGGATGGTGTCGGCGACGTGAATCAAATCCTAGCCATTGGCGCGGGACTTTCGGACAGTTGCGCCGGCTGCCACGGCCGTCCACGCGGCTCGGCGGGCTTCGGCGGCGATGTCGTGACGCGGCCGGACAGCCGCGACGCGCCGCATCTTTTTGGTTTGGGTTTGAAGGAAATGCTGGCGGATGAAATCACATCCGAGTTGCGCGCGATTCGCGATGAGGCGCTGGCCGCCGCAAGAGCCAGCGGCCGCCCGACCACACGCGCGCTGGCGAGCAAGGGCATCGCCTACGGCAGCATCACCGCCGCTCCAGATGGATCACTCGATACAGGTGCTGTGCGCGGCGTGAACAGCGATTTGCGTGTGCGGCCTTTCTTCGCGCATGGCGGCAAGATTGCGATTCGTGAATTTGTTGTCGGCGCGCTCAATGACGAAATGGGATTAGTCGCGAGCGACCCCGATCTCGCGCTGGCGGCCAGCGGCAGCAAGACCACGACACCCGCCGGCATGGTCATGGACGGCTCGCTCGACAGTTTCGCCGTGCCGCCGAACGGGCCGGATGAAATTGATCCGGCGCTGGTCGATCACTTGGAATTCTACTTGCTGAACTATTTCAAACCAGCGACGTACGAGCAAACGCAGCGCACGGCGCGCGGGCGCAAGATTTTTGATCGCATCGGTTGCGCGACTTGTCACATTCCGGATTTGCCGCTCAAGCGAGATCGCCGGGTCGCGGATGTGGAGACGATCTTCGATCCCGATCAGGGTTCCTTCAACGGCCTCTTTGCCACGGCGACGCCGCTGTTCCATATATTTGACGACCAGCGAGGCTTCGCGCCGCTCAAATCACCAAAAGGCGGCGCGTTCCTGGTCAAGAACATTTTCACCGACTTCAAGCGGCACGATCTAGGTTCAAATTTTTACGAGCGAAATTACGACGGCACGACGCGGACGGAATTTCTGACGACACCACTGTGGGGCGTGGGCACGACACCACCCTACGGACATGACGGCCGCAGCATCAATCTAACGGAAGTCATCCTGCGTCACGGCGGCGAGGCGCTCGCACAGGCCAACGCCTTTGAGCGACTGCCCGACGAAGAAAGAAGCGCAGTGCTTGATTTTCTAAATTCGCTCGTGCTCTTTCCGCCCGACGATACGGCGTCTAACTTGAACCCGGCCAATCGACTCGATCCGCGTTATCCGCAGTCCGGCCACGGCAGCATCAAGTTGGGTGTTTTGTTCAACGATCCAACCGATCCCGAATAATCCGCGATTGCGATCTCGACGCGCTGAATTCGAGATTGAGTGCCTTCAAACGATCCGGCACAGTCGCAGAGTTATTTTTGCGACTGAACCATGATTCTCTCAGGCATCGGCGATGAAGCGGGCAACACGATCGACGCGCAAATCGCGGCGACGCAAAAACTCGGCTGGCGGCACATCGAAGCGCGCAACGTGGAAGTGCCCGGTTTTCCCAAAGGCAACATTCACGACATCCCGGACGCGGCGTTCGACATCGTCGTCGGGAAGTTGAACGACGCGGGCATTCGCATCAACTGCTT
>JACPZS010000187.1 GCA_016195385.1 Verrucomicrobiota bacterium | reverse complement strand
CCCGTCGAACCCGACGTGTAAATCACATACGCCAAATCCTCCGTCTGCGCGGGTGACGGAAAATTTTCCGCGCTCCGTTGGGAAATTTCGGCCCAGTCCGCGTCCACACACACCACGCGTGCCGCCGAACCAGAAAAATTCTTCGCCAGGCCCGCCTGCGTCACCAGCACCGGCGCCTGCGCGTCGGCCAGCATGAAGTTCAAGCGCTCCTGCGGATACGCCGGGTCCAGCGGCACATACGCGCCGCCCGCCTTCCAGACGCCCAGCAGGCCCGCGACCATGTCGAGCGAACGCTCCACGCACAATCCCACGAGCGCGCCCGACCTCACGCCCAGCGCCTGCAAATGCCGCGCGAGTTGATTCGCCCGCGCGTTCAGTTCCGCGTAAGTCCAGCGCGTCCCTTCAAACTCCAACGCCACCGCCGCCGGCACCCGCGCCGCCTGCGCCGCAAACAACTCGTGCGCGCACCGCTCCCGCGCATACGCCCGCCCCGTCCCGTTCCACTCCACCAGCAACCGCCGCCGCTCGGAAGGAGGAAGGAGCGGGAGCGATTCGACTCGTTCATCGGGATTGGCAACCACGCTGGTCAGGAGTTGTTCAAACTGCTGAAAGAGCCGCGCGATGGTTTCACCATCAAACAAGTCCGTGCTGAAATCGACGAAGCCGGCCAACCCCTCGGCGGTGTCAAACATGTGGACGATGATGTCGTACTGCGTCGCACCGGTTTCGACGCCCAGCGGTTTCACTTCGAGTCCAGGAAGTTCCAGATGCTCCTTCGGTGCGTTGAGCAAAACGAACATGACCTGCGTGAGCGGGTTGTAGCTCAAGTCACGCGCGGGCTGGAGTTCTTCAACCAGTTTCTCGAACGGCAAATCTTGATGCGCGTACGCTTCGAGAGCAGTTTCGCGCACCTGGCCAAGCAATTCACGAAAGGTCGGATTGCCCGCAAAATCACCACGCAGGAGGAGCATGTTGATCAAACAACCGATCAACGACTCTGTTTCACGCTGATTGCGATTCGCGATCGCCGTGCTGACGATCAGTTGCTCCTGCTTGCAGTAGCGGTGCAGCAGCGTTTGGAACGCCGCCATGAGGGTCATGAAGAGTGTTGCGCCCTCGCGCTGCGTCAGGTCTCTGATTTCCTCGGCCACGCGACGCGGAATGGTGAAGTGCTGGCGCGCGCCGCGATATGTTTGCGCGGCGGGCCGCGGGCGATCCGTGGGCAGTTCGAGCAACAGCGGCACGCCGGTGAGTTTTTGTTTCCAGTAAGCGAGCTGTTTCTGGAGCACCGCACCTTGCAGCCAATCTTTTTGCCAGGCGGCGAAGTCGGCGTATTGCAGCGGAAGTTCGGTCAGCGGCGACGATTTGCCGTTGGAAAACGCTTCATATAACGCCGCGAGTTCACGCGTGAAGACGCCGAGCGACCAGCCGTCGGAAATGATGTGGTGCATCGTCGCGAGCAGCATGTGATCGTTTTCGTGCAGCCGCAGGACGGACAGTCGCAGCAACGGTCCCGCGGCAAGATTGAATGGCCGGCGCGCTTCGTCGTTGGCCAGACGCAACGCTTCAACTTCGCGCGTGGACACCGGCAAGTGGACGAGATCCACGATAGGCAGCGAAAACTTTTGCACTCCAGAAACAACCTGCCGGGGGCGGCCTTCCGCCGAAGGGAAGGTGGTGCGCAAGGTTTCGTGCCGGCGAATAATTTCCTCCAGCGCGCGCTCCAGCGCGGAAAAATTGAGCGGCCCTTTGATCCGGAACGCGCAGGGAACATTGTCCGCCGCACCGCTCGGCTCGAGCCGATCCATGAACCAAAGCCGTTGCTGCGCGAACGAAAGCGGCAATTCGCCCGCGCGTGGAATCGGGCGCAACAGCGGCGCTTCGGAAGCTTGTTCCTCACGGCGCTGGACGGGCAGCGAATCCGCGAGGCTGGCGACGGTCGGGTTTTCAAACAACGTCCGCAGTGGCAGATCAAAATTGAGCGCGTCACGCAGGCGGGAAATCACCTGGGTCGCGAGCAACGAGTTGCCGCCTAGTTCAAAGAAATTATCGAACACTCCGATGGAGGGGTGGTTCAAAACATCCTGCCATACTTGCGCGATCTTTTGCTCGGTTTCCGTGCGGGGCGCAACTTTTTCGGCACCGCCGCGAAGATTGCGCAGCGCGCTTTCGGCCAGCGCGGCGCGGTCGATTTCGCCGCTTTCGGTCAGCGGCAGATTCGGCAGCAGCGCAAATTCACAGTGAGTGGAAATCCCCAACCGATCGGGAAGCGCCAGCGCGCGCAAGCGGCTCAAATCAACCTGGCGATTGTTCGTGGCAAAGAACGCCACCAACTGCTGGCACGGCGACAGCGGCGCTTGCTGTTGACGGCGGATGTAACTATTGCCGCCGTTCAGGCCGATGAAAAGATGCGGCTGGTCCGCGTGCAACGCTGCGAAGAAGGACTGAATCCCCTGCTCCACTGCGAGATCCTGAAACCCGCGTGCGGCCAGCGGCGACTTGCCGGCGTAGCCACGGCTCATGCCGGTTTCCTTCCACCGGCTCCACGAGTAACAATAACTACGCAGGCGGCACTCATTGCGCTGATAGCGCGAAAAAGTTTCGAGAAACCGGTTCGCCGACACGTACGCGCCAACCATCGCGCCGCTGAACAAAGTGATGGCGGAGGAAAAATGGACGAACAAACTGCCGGGCCGATCTTTGACGAGTTGATGCAAGGCCAGCGCGCCTTCGACTTTGGCCCGCATGGCCGCGTCCCAACTCTCCGTCGTTTCCTCGGCAAGCGGACAATCCTTGTACGCGCCCGCGAGGTGAATGATGCCGTCCAACTCGCAGCCCCATTCGGTTTGGGCGCGCTGCACGATTTGCTTCAACCATTTGCCATCACCCACATCGCCCGCTTCGTAGCGCACCGCTCCGCCAACTGGCAGCAGCGCCTGCAAAGTCGTGATGCGCTCGGCGACCGCGCCGCCCTGCTCCAGGCTTTTCTGCCAATCCATCTCTTCCGGGATCTGCGTGCGACCGATCACGAGCAGGTGAACTTGAAAATTTTTCAGCAATTGCCGGGAAATTTCCACGCCAATGCCGCCCAATCCACCGCTGAGAATGTAGAATCCGCCGCGCTTGAATGGCAGCGCGCTTTTCTTCGCGCCAGCGAGAGCGCCCGGCTGCAAACGCGGAACGTATCTACGGCCCGCGCGATAGGCGACTTCCCGGTCGTCGTGCGCGCCGGTTTCCGCGAGAATGCGCGCGCCATTTTGAGCCGCCGGTTCGTCATCAATATCAACGTGGCGGCAATCGAATTGCGGCCACTCCAACGGCACGGTTTTCGCCAGTGCAGTGAGCGGCGCATGTGCCCAGGCGAGTTGCTCACGCCCTGAAACCGATTGGGCAAATCGGGAGACGACAGTGAGGGCGACCTGTTCTTGGGCGCTTTGGCACCGGGCCAAAGCTTTCGTCAAATGCAGCACGCTGTGGCTGCCGATTGGCTGGGCTAACCTCATGCCCGTCACTTCATTGGCCGACGACGGCAAGGGATCGCAGGTCCACAGATGAAACACACGGGTGATCGGCTGCTCGCCAGGCTTCAATTCCTGCACCAGCCGGTCGTAATCTTCGGCGCGGGCGGGATCGATGCGGTAATGCCGCGCGTCCACCCGAGAGAATTTTTCCGCCGCCTCAACCACGATGCAATCGTTCCCCGCAGCCGACAATTCGGCGTCCATCTCCCGCGCCAAACCGAAGCGATCCGCGAAGATCAACGCGCGGCCCGCACCCGGCGGACGAAGCGACGGCGTGAGTTGCTTCGGGCACCAGACCGGAGCGAAGAACCAGTCGGGCAATGTATTCGCGTTGGCCGTCAACACGTCAACGCGCTTTTGAACGTCTCTGAATTCACCCGCTTCAAACCGCTGCTTGAGTTGTGGCCGTTGAATTTTTCCAATCTCCGTCTTGGGAATCACCGCCGGCCCAACCGGCAGGAGGTAGCCGGGCGTGACACCGATTTGTTTGCTGACCCGGCGGCGAATTTCAGCGATCAAATCTTTCAAGTCGCCATCTTCATTGCGGTTTGTGCTGAAAAAAATCGCGAGCTTGTCCGTGTCGTCGCTGCCATCACGGACGGCACAGGCGGCCGTGAACGAAACGGTCACGCCCGGAATTTCTTCGACGACGCCTTCGATCTCGTGACTGTAAAAGTTGACGCCGTTGATGATGATGACGTCTTTGCCACGGCCGGTGATGGTGAGGCGACCCTCACGGAGAAAGCCCAGATCGCCGGTGCGAAACCAGCCGTCGGCAGTGAAGGCCGCGCAGGTCTGCTCAGAATTCTCGTAGTAACCGCGCGTGACGGACGGCCCGCGGAGTTGCAAGTGGCCAATGGCACCTTCCTCAACTACTTCGCCCTCATCGTTGACGATGCGAAACGAGGCTCCGGGAATTGGCGGGCCAACTTCCACGAATTGATCCAAATCGGTCGAAGTCTCGAGGGAAAACGTTTCGGACCAACTGATGCCCGAACAGGTTTCCGACATGCCAAACGCGGGGCGCAACGCGGTCGATTTAAGCCCGTGCGGATTCAGCAACTGCAGAAATTTGCGCGCTGTCTTGGCGACGACAGCTTCGCCAGCGCTGACGAGGAAACGCATCGAGGAAAGATCCCATTGCTTGCTCGCAATCTCCTGGGCGCGATCGTTCAGCAGTCCAAAGGCAAAATTGGGCGCCCAGGAAATCGTGACCCGGTATTTTTCAATCCAGTCGAGCCAGCGCAACGGAGCTTCCAAAATGGTTTTGGTCGCCACATGGATTTGCTGGCAGGCGGCATAAACCGCCATGCAGCTCAAAAATGAAATCGCGCCGACGTGATCCAGCGGCATCCAGTTCAACGTCACGTCGTCGCGGGAGAATTTACAAATATCAATCGACCCCAGCGCCATGCTCAAAAGGTTACGATGACTCAGCATCACACCCTTGGGTTTGCCCGTGCTACCCGAGGTAAAAAGAAGCACCGCCAAATCATCCGGCTGGCTCGGATGCCAGTCGTGATTTGGCGAGCCAGCGCGCAAATCCTCGACCGATTCGACCTGCCAGCGATCCAGTTCCAGCAGCCCGGCCAGCGAACGAACGGCGGGGGCCAACCCGGAACCAGTGAGCACTAGAGGTTTGTCGAGGGCCAGCCACGCATGGTGGAGTTTGCTGACGGCGGCGTTGACTTGATCGTAAGTCGTGGCGATTGAAATAGGCGCCGGGATGAATCCGCCCAGCACGCAGCCCCAGAATGCGGGGATGAAATCCTGGGTGCGGTCCAATTGGAAAATGACCTTGTCTCCCGGCTTCAGTCCGAGGCGGCGCAAACCGCCGAGGATACGTTCGGCGTCCTCGCGCAAAGCGGGATAAGTCTGCGCCACTTCCGAACCATCCGCCTGGATGTGAACAGCTCCTTTGTTTGGTGACTGTTCAATCGCGCGCAGCAACGCCGCTGGAAGAGTATCAGGCAAGTCCGCATCGTCGCGTAATTTTCCGCCGTGGCTGCAGGCAGGCGGGCGGGATTTGGCTATTCGTTGCGCGACATTATCATGTACTGCCTCGCCTGTCGGCTTGTTGGTTTGAGGCAGCCCGACGCCTTTCCAATCCGGCAGGAGATCCGCGAGATGGAGGGCGGGAAGCGGCGGCGCGTAATCCTGCACAAGGACGGCGGCACGTTCGATTTCTGGAAGTTGTGCGAGGTGTGCTTCCCAGCGCTCAATCAGTTCCGCTTCAAGCACGGGGATTTGTTGCAACGCGGCGACATCCACAGCGCCGTCAGCCGTCAGCGGCAAAAACGGCACAGGAACGTAACAACCCAGCAGCGCATCCGGCGGGAATCGCTGGGCCAGCTCCTCTGCTAGCCGTGATGGCGCAAAGGCTCCGTTTGGCACGATGTACGCAACGCGTTCGGCGCCGCCGTCCGGCCGTGTGCGCTCGAGGACGGCGGCGTCACTTACGGCGGCCAAACCGCGCAATGCGGCAGCCACCTGACTCACACTGGTTTGCTCTATTGTTCGACTCGTTGTCAGTTGCATTCGGATCGTCACTACTCAAGCGCCTGCGTCATTCATCAACGGTGACAGGTGTTTTCGCATCGGCGGCTCTGAACCCGTGGGCGGACACCAGTCTATCGGAAAGTTTAGATTGGGAATGAAGCAATGGAAAGAGCCGGCAATGTTCCGCAACTTGAACCCGGATGGTGACTCGATTCCGCTCGATAGCCAGCCGCGCAACCTGATGCTCGATCTCGCGACCCGCGTGAAACCACGCTCCCGGAAAGCCGTCCGTCGGGATGTTGCTCGCCACGCGCTCGCGGCGAACGTCGCTTGCAGGCCAGTCTGGCTGCAAGTTTTACGCTCCAGCAAATCGTGAAGCGCGCAATCCTGCGTCATCAACAATTCAAGACCGCATCTTGCCAATTCAGGTAACAACGTCTTGTCCATCGAAATTATCAGGCAACGCCCAGCGTTCAACTCGTGCCACGCAGAAAGTAGCCGCGCTGTTTTTCGCTGATCGGACAGCCGAGTTTTTCCAAGACCGCCAGCAAATCCTCCCAGACCTTTCGTTTGTCCGTGAGCGACTGTGTGCGCAACAAATACGACGGATGGTACGTCGGCATCACCGGCGTATTTTGAAATTCGTGCCACGTGCCGCGCAGTCTCGTGATGCCCACCGTTTTGCCGAACAACCCTTCGACGGCTGTCGCACCGAGCGCCACGATAACGCGGGGTCGAATCAATTCAATCTGCCGCAGCAGGTACGGCAGGCACGTCCTCATTTCTTCCGGCGTGGGTTTTCGGTTGCCGAAACTCTGGCCCGGTGTGTCGGGCCGGCATTTCAAAATGTTGGCGATGTAAACGCTCTGGCGCGTGAACCCCATCGTCTGAATCATCTTCGTCAGCAGTTGCCCCGCCGCGCCGACGAACGGTTCGCCTTGCTGATCTTCATCCGCTCCGGGCGCTTCCCCCACAAACATCAGCGGCGAATGGATGTCGCCAACGCCGAACACAACATTCTTTCGCGCCGCCGCGAGCTGCGGACATTTCAGGCAGGCCAGCGCCTCGGCGCGCAGTGCCGCCATCGCCGTTTCCTTCGTCTCTCGCGAGATCAACGGCGACGCGACGAACTCGATGTCGGGCGAATTCACCGGCGACGCTTTGATCAAAATCGGCTTCGGCGAAAAGGCCGGCACAGTGGCCGCTGGCGAATGGACCGGTGTGGCTATGTTCGACGGGCGCACGGATCGCACCAGCGGCAAGCGCAACGCGGCCAGCTTGTCCATCGAAACGTGGACAAACTTTCGGCCTTTCGCCTTGCGCTCTTCCAGGTGACGAATGGCGGCTTCGAGCAAATCTTCATACGGCTCCGACACGCCGCGATCCTATTTCCTGTGAATTGGAGTGCACGAAAAAATGAAAAAGAAATTTCCTCGACGATACGGCCACCCGTGATGCCACCACGAAAAAACCGGGATCGTTGTTGCCCGCCACGCGCGGCTTGCTAAAAAAGCCGCCGTGGTTCAGCACTATTTTGGCATCTTCATCGAATTGTTGGCCGCCCCGTTTCATTTTCCGGATTTGATCTGGGGCATCGTGCCGCTGTACTTCGGCTGGCTCATCAATGAACTGACTTCCGATCGGGCCTCGTACAAAACCGCGATCCAAACAGGTTTCGGTTTTCTGTGGGCGGGCGCGCACTGGATTTACCAGATGAATCGACAGGCAGCGAACGGACGGCTGCACTTGGGCGGCGCGTCCATCCTTCAGATTTTCGTCACCCTCGCGGTGCTGGCCGTGGGCACCCTGGCGCTCGTAAGCGGACTGCGCCGAAAGTTTCCCAAACGCTGTTCGTTCCTCGGCCATTCACGCTTCAGCAATTACTTCATGATCGCGATCTTCCCGATGCAATCAAACTGCCTGCCTTGGTCGCTGGATCGCCTGCTGGCCATGATTTTTTTCGCCGCGCCCTGCTGGTTGCTGCTGCATCTCGGCTTGCGTCCGTTTCGGAATTAGTCCGCGCTCGCCATAATGCGTTACGCGGCTGACAGCCTTTTCTACTCCTCTCCCACCGGCCGCTTGACTCGCCGCACTATTTTACCACAAGCCCGCGATGGCCAAAACAAAAACACCGACCTGATTTCCAGATCGGTGTGCGGCGAACCCTGCTGCGAGGATTACGCCACCTTCTTTGTCAGTGGCGCTGCGGCGGGATCGGCCACCGCGCCTGGCTGCGCCTTGTCCGCATGACCGCCGCGCAAATCCACCACCACGCGCGCCGCGAAGTAT
>JACPZS010000186.1 GCA_016195385.1 Verrucomicrobiota bacterium | reverse complement strand
GACATTTTCGTGGCCAACGATGCCATGCCGAATCAGCTCTGGGTGAATCAAGGCGGCGGCAAATTCCTGGACGAAGCGATGATTCGCGGTTGCGCCGTCAACTCGATGGGCACGACCGAAGCCGGCATGGGCGTGGCAGCGGTGGATTTTTTTCAACACGGCCGGATCGACCTGTTTGTCACGCATCTGGTCGGCGAAGGAAACCGGCTGTGGGTCAACACCGGCAGCAATTTCGTGGACACTGTGACGCCGCGCGGTCCCGGTGCGTCGAGCCAGCCTTACACTGGCTTCGGCGTTTGCTTCGCGGATTTTGACAACGACGGCCAACTCGACGGCTACGTGGCCAATGGCCGCGTGAAGTTCGGCGATCGCGCCCTCGATCCCAAAGATCCTTACGCGGAACCAAACACGCTTTTACGCGGTCTGGGCAACGCTGAATTTGAAGAAGTGTTGCCGCAGGGCGGCGTCACGCCGGCGCTGATTGCGACCAGTCGCGGTCTGGCGGCGGGCGACTTGGACAACGACGGCGGCATCGATCTCGTCGTCGTCAACAAAGACGGCCCGGCGCATGTGTTGCGCAACCAGGTTGGCAGTCGCGGCCACTGGATCATGCTACGCGTCCTGAATCGGCGTGGCTCCGATGCCATCGGCGCTATGCTGCGCTTCGAAGCTGGCGGGAAAATTTTCTGGCGGCACTTGAACCCGAATCAAAGTTACTGCTCCAGCAACGATCCGCGCGTTCATTGCGGGCTGGGGATCGCGGAAACGGTGGAGCGCGTGACGGTTCAGTGGCCGGGTGGAGCCGCAGAAAAATTCGGGCCGCTCGCTGCGGGAAAAATTTACGACCTCCGCGAAGGCACAGGTTCCACGCGCTGAAGCTTTCTTTGCGCCGTGGTGGGAATTTTGTTTCCCCGTCGCGGATTTCGTTCACTATCGCGGCGTAAATTATGAAAGTTGAAATTTTTTCGTTGTGCGACGCGGCGACGGTGTCTGGCGGCAAGCTCAACATCCTGGGTGCCTTCGATTCACTCTACGCCCCGCAGACGCCGGTGATGCACGCGCAGTGCGCCATCGCGCTCCGGCTGCGGTTCACGCGCATCGAAGAAAGCGAGCACCGGGTTAAGTTCACGCTCGTGAACGAGGACGGCCGCGCCGTCATGCCGGCGCTGGAAGGCGTGCTGCAAGTGAAACTCGGCCCTGACGACGATTCGGCCATCACGAATTTCATTATCAACATCCAGCAGCTCAAGCTGGACAACTTCGGCACGTACGCAATCGATTTGGCGGTGGATGCGCGTCACGAAGCCACGCTGCCGCTCGTGGTCAAGCAAACGCCGGCTGCGCCCAATGTTCCTTCTGAATAAAAAGTCATGCATCCCTCAAGCTGGCGAATTGACCATCGGGTAGCAGATTTGGATGCAGTTACGAAATGGTGCCACCAAAGAGAGAAAGTAAATCGAGTTCTATTTAGCATAAGAGTAGAAAAGCAACGCGGCAGTTGGGTGCCGATGTCTCCAACTCAATTGTTCGCCACTCAAAAACTTCTTAGAGACTACATCGTTGATTGTTTTTTAGCATCGGGTTGGCCTGGCAGCAGAATCTTTGGCGCACCAGCTTTAATCTTTGTTGCGCAATTTCACCTGGAAGTACAAAAACTTATTGTGAAGTACGGTCCAAGATTTTCAGATTGGATGGATCCACATTTGCCGGAAGATCTTTGTTTGTTTCGAGTTGGCTCAACGCATCCGACGCTGGTTAGCGTCACCCACGAATGTGACGCATGGCTAATCACTCAGCGGCCTGCACGCTTGATGGGAATTACCCAGAGCGATGAGTTGCCGGAACTTGAGCAATTCATTTTCAAAGGAAAACACTTTTGCCGACATTGGCGCGGCAAAGGGCGTTTTTCACAGCAACAAGATCGAGTAGCTTAGTTTTAAGAAACTAAGTCTAGGAACACGTACTTAGCTTGTTCACTTAAAATTATCTCAATCCGATGCTGAGGCTCGACAGACAAGCTCCGCCGCGCGCACGGTGTTGCGCATCAACATTGCAATCGTCATCGGCCCGACGCCGCCGGGGTTGGGAGTGATCTGGCCGGCGACAGCGCGGACGTTCTCGAAGTCAACGTCGCCCACAAGGCGCGAGCGGCTTGGGGCGGTGGGATCTTCGATGCGGTTGACGCCAACGTCGATCACGACCGCGCCCGGCTTCACCATGTCCGCTTTGACGAACAACGGCACTCCCATCGCCGCGATCAAAATATCCGCGCGCCGACAGTGCCCGGCGATGTTTCGGCTCTGTGAATGGCAAATCGTCACCGTCGCATTCGCGTGACGGGATTTTTGGCAGAGGATGGCCGCCATCGGTTTGCCCACGATGTTGCCGCGGCCAAGCACGACGACTTCCGCGCCTTGGATTGGCACTGCGCTGCGGATCAGCAACTCGTGGATGCCGGCCGGCGTGCAGGGCACGAAGCCGTCTTCGTCCCCCAGCATCAATTTGCCGGCGTTGATCGGATGGAACCCGTCCACATCTTTCCCTGGATTAACGGCGGCAAAAATTCTGGTCGCGTTGATGTGTCGCGGCAGAGGTGCTTGCACTAGGATTCCGTGAATGCTCGCGTCGTCGTTCAGGCGGGAGATGAGTTGGAGCAACTGCGCTTCACTGGTGGTTTCGGCGAGAGCGTGCGTTTCGGAGCGGATGCCCAGGCGCGTGCCCGTACGCTCCTTCATCCCGACGTAAACTTTAGAGGCGGGATCTTCACCGACGCGGACGAAAGCCAGACCGGGCTGCACACCGTGCGCTTTCAGTGTCGCGATGCGAGTGGCGGTTTCGCGATGAATTTCCTCGGCGATGGCGCGACCGTCGATCAGCGTGCCCATGTTATTCCGGCAGCAGTTCGATGGTTTGCACGTACAGCACCGGCACTTTGCGCCAGCGGCGGTCGATGCCCTCCTCGCCAGTGACGACGACGCGCTGGCCTTTGAACTTTTTCAGCACGGTGTTCGTGGTGGTCGGTTGCAGGAAATCGATTACGGCCCGTGTCGCAAGGCTGTCCAATCCGAGCGGCGTTGGCGCCTGGATGCTGACGGTGTCAGAAACGAATCCCTCGCGGCGCACGATGCGCTTGCGCGGCACAGGTGGCGGCGCGACGGGAGTAATTTCCGAAGCACGAATGGGAGCCGGTCGCTCCGTCACGGTTGGAGCAACTACGGCCGCGACGACAGCGGGCGACGGCGTAGCGGCGGGCGGGAGAATTACAGGCACGACAGGAATCGCGGCGGTGGTTTTGGGTTCGGTGGAATTGGCAACGGCTGGAGCCGCCGGGGCTGGAGCTTCCGGTGGCGGAGAATTGGTCGCGGCTCGAGCTGGGAGAGCGGCCACCAACACTGGAGGCGTTGAAGCTTTCGGCTCGGGCGGCGGCGTGGCGGTGGTTGGTTTTTCCTCGGGCGGCGGCGTGGTCGGTCGATTTAGCAGATCCGCCGCGACGTACGCGTAGGTGCCGGGAGGCTGTTCGATCTCCGTCCAATCTTCTTTGACGCTGATGGGCTTGACGGCGACGCCGTGTTCCAGCCGGCCGACGACGCTAAAATTCTCCCCGGGGCCGGCGCGCAAATTGAGGCGCTTGGGCATCACGGTTTTGTTGCTCGCGTCGAGAAAGACCGTGGCCACCCACACCGGTGTGTTGGCGGGCATGGCGATTTTGGCCCACTTGGCCGGCTCGCCGGTTTTGGGCTTGAGGAGAAAAATTTCGTCGAGCACGGTCACCGCTTCGCCCTGCTTGAGACGCGTGATGACCTCGCCGGTCAAGGAAGGCTGTCCGCGCACGTTCACGTTATTTTCGCGGGCCGTGGCGGTTTCAGCGCCGTGGAGCGCGGGGGCGACCAAAGCGGCACCACATAACAGCAGCACCGCCGACCTGTGGAGCATTTTCATGATGCGGAAAGTAGAGATTTAATCTCCGGTTCTGTCAACGTCCGCCACTTGCCGACCGGCAGTTCGCCCAACTTGACTGGGCCGATTTGCGTCCGTTGCAGACGGTTGACCAGCAGGCCCTGCGTCTCGAACAAGCGCCGCACTTCGCGATTTTTCCCTTCGCTCAGTTCCAACTCGACGAGACAGCGCGAAAAATGCCGGCTCAAGAGGCGCACCCGATCCGCC
The DNA here is from genome assembly GCA_016195385.1 of Verrucomicrobiota bacterium. Lineage (GTDB taxonomy): Bacteria > Verrucomicrobiota > Verrucomicrobiia > Limisphaerales > JACPZS01 > JACPZS01. Next base: position 5,734 of record JACPZS010000186.1, on the reverse strand, counting down.
TTCAGCGTCTCGCCTTCGTCGTCGATGCCGTGCGTCATTTTGGAGATCATCTCGCGGGTTACTTCGCCTTCAATGGAGGCCAGATATTTCTTTTTCACGCCGTAACGCGGATGCGTCAGTCGCAGTGAAAATTCGCCGTCGTTGGTCAGCAGAATCAGTCCCTCGCTCTGAAAGTCCAGTCGGCCGACGGAATAAACATGGCTCCACTCCGCCGGCAACAACTCCGCCAGCGTGCGCCGCTGCTCAGGATCCTGGCGCGTGCAAATGTAGCCGCGTGGTTTGTTCAGCGCGAGGTAGAGCTTGCGTTTGGCCTTGAGCGCCTGGCCATCCACCACGACGCGGTCGTGGCTAGGATCAACTTTCGTTCCCAATTCGCGCACGGACGTGCCGTTTACTTGCACCCGGCCAGCCAGAATAATCTGCTCGCACGCACGCCGTGAAGCCACGCCTGCTTCCGCGAGAAATTTTTGGAGCCGGACGGCGCTCATGAAAGGTAGGAAATAGGAAGACAAGGAAACCGGCACGTTCGGCAATCAGAATTTTCCGCGGCGCAAACTACCGAAATCCGAACCGCGAAAGCCGGTGGAAAAAAGATGTGAGAAACGCGCTTCAGGGTGCAAACGAACCGGCCGGGGCGCGGAGTGCGCCGCGCGGCCGCGGAGCACCGCTTAGGCCTCGGGTTTGGTTTTGCGCAAACCGGTCACCCGGTCGCCCGGCTTCCATTGGCTGCGCTTCTTGAGCAGCGCCACGCGCTCGAATCGTTTCAGGACATTGCGTTTGGCGCCCAAGGTGGAGGCGGCCCGCAGACTGCGATGTTGTGACATAGTTTTAGTTTCTCCGCTCGGGCTGGCAAGCGGACGGCGTTTCTAGCACACTGCGAAACGATTGCAAACGGTTATTTTGCCGCGATGCGCAAAGCGGGCAAATCGAACAGCGCGCCGCACCCGCGGCGGGTTTCGCGTCTGCCGGCGGTGTCCGACGAATCACTTCGGAGAGTACTGCATCAAATCCTGTTGCTGTTTTCAGTCAGCGTGTGCCCCGTTGACGCGCTGGCACAGTTTGTTTGTGCAATTTTTGCGCCGATTGAAGTCCGACGCGGATGTGGCAACGCTGGTGGTCATGGATTGGTGCGATTTTTCAACAATTTTCCAGGCGCTTCATCCAAAACGTCCCTGGCATTATTCTTGATATAAGTGAGGCAGAGTTTCACGGATGACCGTGGAGCATGAACAGATTGAAACGTGAACAACACCGTTGACTCGCGCGTGGCGGAGCCGGGTCGACTCAAAAATAAAACCGCCGCGAAAGAATAAACTATGAACACTATAACTCGTTGGGATCCCTTCAAAGAAATGGATGAATTGCAGAGGCGCGTTTCGTCGATCTTCGGCCTGGTGCCATTGCGTCAAACCGATGGTCGAGATGAAACCATGACGGTTGCAGAATGGTTGCCGCTCGTGGACATCGCCGAAGACGATAAAGAATACCTCATCAAAGCGGAACTGCCCGAAGTGCGGAAAGAGGACGTCTGTGTGACCGTGGAAAACGGCGTGGTGACGATCACCGGCGAACGCAAGTTCGAGAAGGAGGAAAAGGACAAAAAATATCACCGCGTCGAAAGATCGTACGGTCGCTTCGTGCGCAGCTTCAGCGTGCCTGATGACGCGGATGAAGCGAAGGTTGCCGCTGAATTCAAAGATGGCGTGCTCAAAGTACACCTGGCCAAGAGCGAAAAAGCGAAACCGAAACAGATCGAAGTGTCCGTCTCGTAAACCTGTAGTTCGTCGGTCCGGCGGCGGGTGTCGGCGGTATTCGCCGGCACCCGCTGCTTTCATTGCCAATCCGCCAAGCGCTTCGGGCGGGTCGGTAATTTTCATTTTCCACGATTGCAGCGCACCGGACTTTGCTTACAATTGCCGGCAATCGCCCGGATTTAGTCTTCCGCTTTGACGGCCCGACCGTATCGTGCCGTTCTTGCTCAGAAGCATATCCGAGCATCGCAGCGGCTAGAAAATGAACTCCTTGGTGGGATCTTGTCGGCACATTAGCCACGGCGGATTGCGGAGATGGATCCGTTGTGCTTCGCGAGACTGGCAGGTCGTTCGGTCGAACTGGGGATTTACGCTCGTCGAACTCTTGGTCATCATCGCGATCATCACGTTGCTGGCCTCGATGTTGTTGCCCACACTGTCGCAAGCAAAGTCGCGGGCAAAGGCGACGTTGTGTATGAATCAGCTTCGGCAAATCGGCATTGGCATCGCGATGTACGTGCATGATACGGGAGCTTATCCAGTTTACGGAATGGAACTCGATGCGAACACGACGGTCGATTGCCTGAGGCTCATCGCCCCCTATGTCTTCGGAAAAAAACTTCCGGTCCGAATGGTGGCTTCATCACTCTCCAGCACGAGTGCTCCGCTTGCTACTGTTTTTCATTGTGTTGAACACGGTCGATACTACGCGCGTGGTTACGATTACGGCTACAACACTTGGGGCGTTGATCTGTCTCCCGGCCACACCAACGCGCTCGGCTTGAGTAGTGGAATCAAGGAATCAATCGTGCGCGCTCCGTCAGAGATGATCGCGATGGCAGACACTCGCGCTTATTCGGACGGCTGGCCCGGCCCGCTTGCACCGCTTGGTCCTTACTCCTTTGAGCAAAGCCACGGCGTGACTTTTCCCGCTGGCTCGCAACACTTAGGCAAAGGCAACGTTTTGTTTGCCGACGGCCATCTTGAATTCGACTTCGCAGCGCGCTGGCTTTCCAATCAAGAGTGCGCAATGCGTCGCTGGAACAACGACCACGAACCACACCTCGAACTGTTCAAACCATGAAAACAAAAACCCCAACCTCAAAATTCAAAGCGTTCACTTTGATCGAACTGCTCGTCGTCATCGCCATCATCGCGATTCTGGCGAGCATGTTGTTGCCAGCGCTCGCCCGGGCGAAATACCGGGCAAAAGTTACGAATTGCACTTCCAACTACAGACAATGGGGCGTCGCTGCCAATGTGTATGCCACGGACGATGCGCGGGGAATGCTGCCCTCCTACGACATGCCCACGACCGGGCTGAACCCTTGGGACGTTTCGCCGAAGATGGTGACGTTGCTGGAACCGTATGGATTGACGGTGCCGATGTGGTTTTGTCCGGTGCGTCCCTGGGAGTTTCAGTCCGCCGACAAATGGTTTCGGCAACGCAACCAAAACCGCGGCATCGCGACGACTGCCGATTTGAACAAGTATTTGACTTCCCAATTCGGCAACTTTGCCATCTTGCAACATGACTGGTGGGTGCCGCGCACGCTGGACGGCGATCCCAAGCGGCTTTTCCCCATGCCGGGATTGTCGGGCACGATTTCACGCACGACGGATGGCTGGCCGCGGCGCCTGGAGGATTCCGTGGCCGCGTTGCAGCCGATCCTCAGCGACCAGACCACGGCGGAAGGCTCACGCGTGACGAACGTTGCCAAAGCTTCCGGTGGTCACTCGCAAGGCAAGCAGATCCAGTCCGTGAACAAGGCGTACGCCGACGGCCACGTCGAAGCCGTCCCGCGTGCCCGCATCCAGTGGCAGCACTCCGGCAACTGGACGACGTATTATTGAGCGACAATCCAATTCGTTCGTTGGTGGTAGTGCAGTTTGGTGGGGCGAGGCTACCAACGAGCCGGCTCGCGAGGACGCTCGCCCCACCGAAAGAGCAAAATGTACCGCTCCTCGTTCGTTGGCTTGCTTCCTTCCGAACTCAACCTGCCCACTTGGAAATTCTTGCCCGCGCCGCGTTCTGAACGCATCGTGCGTGTAATGTGAACTCGATGCCTCCATCTCCCGCGAGGTTTTTCAAACTGCGACACAAAGTTACCCTCGGGCTTTTCATTTGCATCGCCTTGTTCGTCGCGAGCAGGTTCGTGCGCGGCAGCGCCAGGCAACGCGCGCTGGAAAAGTTCCGCGCGGCCGGCTACCCGACGACGCTGACTGAACTCGATGCATGGTATCCCGCCGTGCCCGACGAGCAGAACGGCGCGCCGAGACTTTTAGACGCGGCGACTTCCATCCGATCTGAAAAAACCGAAGCACTACCGGTCATCGGCTGGAAAACTCTGACGCCTCCACGTAACCAGGCGTGGGCACCGGAAACCTTGCGCGACACGCAGGCTTACTTCGCTGCCAATCGCGAGAGCCTTGCTTCGCTCACGAAGGCTCTTGAATTTCCGCGGTTTCGCTTTCCGATTAACTTCAAGAAAGGTTGGACAGTTGCCGACAGCGATCGCCTTGCACTACAATCCGCCGCCGCGTCGCTGTCGTTGAAGGCGCAGTATGAAGCCGAGCGCGGTGACGGAGCGGCGGCGGCGCAAGCTCTCCGCGACCTGCAACGATTGGCCCGAACACTGGAATTGGAACCGACCTCGATTTCACAGATGGTGCGCTACGGAGCGCAAAGGCTTGGTTTCCGGGCTGCGGAACGAACAATAAACCGGGCGTCGTTGTCCGAAGCCGATCTCGCGATGCTGCAACAAATTTTTCTTGAGCCGCGCCCGGTGAACGGCCTGGAACGTGGCTTGGCGGGAGAACTGTGTTTCGGCATCGACGGTTTCAAGCTGCCTCCCACAAAAATTGCCGAAATGTTTTTTTTGGGGATTGACGGGCTGGACTTCGAGTTCTTCCTGCGCCGCATGGATGAAAGGCTGGCAACGGCGCGCGCTGACTTTCCGAATCGTCCCTCGTTGTCGAAGCCGACTGAGGATGCCCTCGCTGCTGCCGCTAAGTTAAGCGTGCTTCGCCAGCCAATTATTTCCGTGATGATCTTGCCAACGCTTTCCGGGATCTTTGAAAGCGACACGCGGGCCGTGGCGCAACTCCGAATCGCGGGCGTGGCGATGGCCGTTGAGCGATTCAGGCTGGCGCATGACGGTCAACTGCCGGAAAATCGCGAACAGCTTGCGCCGAAATTCTTCGCGTCCATTCCCGCCGATCCGTTCAACGGTCAGCCGTTGCGCTATCGAAAACTGGAGCGCGCTTACGTGGTTTACAGCGTCGGTAAGGACTTGAAAGATGACGGTGGGTACGACTTCAAGCCCGGACCGAAGGAGCGGGACAAGTCTGATATTACGTTCATCGTCGAGCGCCCTTAACTCGGTCTAAGCCGTGGCGATTCAGTGGAAGTGAGCCGCCGCGGGCATTTCTCCTGCACGACCAAACATGTTCGCCACCATTTCCTCCTTCCACCCGTCCGCGCGCGCCTGCAATGGCAGCACTCCGGCAACTGGACGACGTATTATTGAAAGACAATCCAACTCGTTCGTTGGTGGTAGTGCAGTTTGGTGGGGCGAGGTTACCGACGAGCCGGCTCGCGAGGACGCTCGCCCCACCGAAAGACCAAAATGTACCGCTACTCGTTCGTTGGCTTGCTTCCTTCCGAACTCAACCTGCCCACTTGGAAATTCTTGCCCGCGCCGCGAGCTGGACGCATCGTACGGGCAACGTGAACTCGATGCCTCCATCACCCGCGAGGCTTTTCAAGCTGCGACACAAAGTTGCACTCGGACTTTTCATCTGCACTGCCTTGTTCGTCGCGAGCCGGTTCGTGCGCGGCAGCGCCACGCAACGCGCGCTTTAAAAGTTCCGCGCGGCCAAGGCCGGCGCGCGCGTCACGAGCCTCGACCTCTCGCGCAAGTATCTCGAATGGGGCAAACGCAACTTTGCGGCGAACAATCTTGATCCGAACGCGCACGATT
>JACPZS010000191.1 GCA_016195385.1 Verrucomicrobiota bacterium | reverse complement strand
GCGTGGAACTGCTCTCGCGCTTTCGCACGCGACGGGAGCTAACTCGTGTGATTCAAGATCTCGCCGCGGGCGCGGTGGACATCGTCATCGGCACGCACCGGCTCGTGCAGAAGGACGTGAACTTCAAAGACCTTGGCTTGGTGGTGATTGATGAGGAGCAACGCTTCGGCGTCATGCACAAGGAGCGTTTCAAAGAGTTGCGCAAACTGGTCGATGTATTGACCCTCAGCGCCACGCCGATCCCGCGGACGCTTTACCTGGCTCTCAGCGGCGCCCGCGAAATGAGCACGATTGCCACACCGCCGCATGATCGGTTGCCGATTGAAACCATCATCGCGCAGTACGACGAGCGCGTCATCCGCGACGCGATTCAGCGTGAGTTGAACCGGCAGGGCCAGGTGTTCTACCTGCACAACCGTGTCAGCACCATCGACGCCGTCGCCACGCGGTTACGGGCGCTGGTCCCGCACGCGCGCATCGTCGTCGGCCACGGCCAGATGGAGAGCGACGAGCTGGAAAGTGTGATGACTCGCTTCGTCAACGGCGAAGCGGACGTGCTGCTCTCGACGACGATCATCGAGAGCGGCCTCGATATTCCCAACGCCAACACCATCATCATCGACCGCGCGGATCGCTTCGGCCTGAGCGAACTTTATCAACTTCGCGGGCGGGTCGGGCGTTACAAGCACCAGGCGTTCGCTTATCTCTTGCTGCCGCGCCACGCCGGTTTGCTCATTGATGCGCGCAAGCGGATTAGTGCGATCAAACAATACTCCAGTCTGGGCAGTGGATTTAAGATCGCGATGCGCGATCTCGAAATTCGCGGCGCGGGAAACCTCCTGGGGCCCCAGCAGAGCGGCCACATCACGGCAGTCGGTTTCGAGCTTTACTGCCAGTTGCTAAAACAATGTGTCGCCTCCCTGAAAGGCGAACGAGTGAAACCGCGAGTGGAGACAGAAATTCACCTCGATTTTGTTGAACTGACACCGGGCGCTGCCTCACGAACGGCTGAGACCTCTCGTAACAGGCTGAGTCAAACACAGCGTGATTCGGTAATCACGGAGATGACCGACGAAATCGTGATCCCGCGTGACGTCGCCACGTTCTCAAAGGACCATCGCCGCCACACACTGCTCGAAGAAGGCGATCAAGGTGTGGAAGTAGCCGAAGCCTGTTTTCCACCCAGCTTCATCTCCGATTCGCGGCAGCGCATCCAGCTTTACCGTCGGCTGGCGCAAATGACTTCCAACCAGGAATTAGTTCAGTTGAAAAAAGAACTGCATGATCGTTTCGGACCGCTCCCGTCGGCAGTGGATTGTCTCTTGCAAGTTTCCGAACTCAAATTCTTAAGCAGCGAAAAAGGGATCACGGAAGTGACGACCAAAGGGAACAAACTCATGTTGACCCGCAATGGAGCTTTGCTGAGTCCCGGCGGAAAATTTCCGCGCCTCACCGAAGCCACAGCCGAAGGCCGACTGAACGAGATCAAACGGTTGATTCAGTCGCTCTAAGTTTCATCGCGGCGTGGGCCGTGCCGGGCGGATGGAGAGATCTGCGATATGAAAGTGAAGGTGGCAAACCGCATTGGCGCAACGATTGGCCCTTTGCAAGCGTTTGCGGTTCGACTGCATGTGGTCTTACCTTGGTGTGGCCAGCGGTTTCCCTGGCACCATAACGCCCGTAATGTCATTAAGCACTTGGACGCGTTGCCCGAAACAACTAAAATGAAACCAATGCGACCGGAACAGCATAATGCCAGGGCATTTGTCAAATACCGGATGACCATCAAATAATAGCGTGATAAGAAATCGGCCTTCTTTGCTGCAAAAAGTAATCGTCGCAATCATGGTAGCTTTGCTGACGTTTGGAAAGCAGATCGCCTGTTCGCTGCTTAGTATCACCCGCTATCTTTGGCTCTGGGAGTTCACTGACAGCCTTTCGTTAATTTTCGACGTGTTGATCCTGGCGATGATCGCGTTGGGACTATCGCAACTTTTGCGAGTACTCCGGCTCGACCTCTGTCGAAAGCTCTACAATCATCTCTTCCTCGTCGCCGTCGCCAACGGTGTGTTGACAACGCTCGCACCTTCGGGCGCATTACCGCATGTTGGCATGTCTCTGTCATTGCGGCTGGTTTGGATTATTGCATGGCTGGGCATCTTAGCGGTCACCATTTGTTCATACTGCAAACCGCAATTACAATTGGTTCGCCACGCCGCCAACGGTTGCCTGTTATTCTCGCCGCTGATTGTCATTATATTTGCCCAATTGGCGATGTTAAGTGAATGGAGTTCGCCCCACGAAACAGATCCTTCGCTGCGTCCGCCAATTCCAAAAAGCACAGCTACGAATCAAACCAGCACGCCGGTTTTTGTTTTTATTTTTGACGAATGGTCTTACCGGCGTTCATTCCAAAAGGGCGAGTTTCTCCCGGAACTCATCAATCTACGCCGCTTAAGTGCTCAATCCTGCAACTTTCAAAATGCCTGGTCCTACGCTCCGACAACGCAGTTGTCCTTGCCGGCCTTGCTATTTCAACGCGACCAAACGCTGCTTCCCGAAGACCGTTCGGCCTATTTTCAGAGTGAGAGCGGCAATGTGTCGTCACGCGATGCCCCCAGCGTTTTCCGCACGGCCAAGGCGCAAGGCTATTTCACGGCCCTGCAAGGCTTCTTCTTCCCTTACGCGAAAATTCTTGGCGACCAAGTCGATTATTCCCGCAGCATCTCTTGGTACTCGCGAGGAGTCGGGTTGTGGGGCCACATGAAAGACAAATTCATCTACCAACTGCACTGGTTCTCCGATCCGCTAACCGAGCCACTTCGAAACGTCCTTGAGGCACGCTTCCAAAGCCATCGTTGGTTTGCTATCAACACCCAAGTGCGGGAGGGCGCATTGCGCCTACTAGACGAATGTCCGGCCAATACTTTGGCTTTCTTTCATTGGCCTTTGCCGCATGGCCCGTTCGTCATGAACGAGGATGGCTCCTATCGCGTCCCCTACTCGATAAGTGAAGTTCTTTACGGAGGCATACCAAGCACGGTGGAGGACTACCACCGACACTTGAAGTATCTGGACGTAATTGTCGGGCAAATCGTCGCGCATTTGAAAGCGGCAGGCAAATACGACGGTGCCATGATTGTGATGACTTCGGATCACAGTTGGCGCCACGAGCCGGAGAAATTCAAAGGACGTGTCGTGGATTTGACAGAAGTTGATTTCCGCAAAGTCCCTCTTCTCATAAAATTCCCCGGCCAGCAATCCGCCCACACTGTGGACAAAACGGTTTACAACCATCTTGCGCTGAGGCCGCTCATTGATTTCGTCCTCCGAAGCAAAGTGGAGGAAAGGAGCGCTTTGGAAGCCATCGATCTGCTCGAGGAATTGTCAACGCCCAGCGGATCGACTTCTCGACGACCGAGGCTCTGGCAATGAAAGAGAGCGGGCTTTGCTGTAAGATTTTACAGACCAGAGGTGGCCATCAAACCAAGATTGTTATCCCGGTTCAGTTGCTGATTTGATGATCGCGTCTTTCAATCAGGTTCCAGAACTTTGGATTACCCTGCAACAGTTCATCCTCGGCCAGCGGAAGACTTGAACGAAATAAAAAATCCTTGAGCGTGTTGCGACTCAAGATGCGATGCACGACCAAACCCAGTTCGTGCCGCTCGAAATAAACCCGGTAATCTCCAATCCGAAATCGGTGAAGCGTTTTGCCTTGACGTTCAAGCCTGCCAAATCGGAAGAGATCGTCTTTCAACGCCTTTTCCGGAACGCCGTGAAATTGACCAAGGATTTCCAATTGGAGTTCTTTGGGCATTTTTGCGAGTTCTGCTGCGCTCGTGGTATTAAAGACTATCTGAAATGGCAGCATCTGGTTTCTTGGTACAGGCAAGCAGAATTACGTGGTAGCGCGTACGGGAATCGCACCCGTCTTTCAGCCTTGAGAGGGCCGTGTCCTAACTGATAGACGAACGCGCCACGAGAGCTTGCTTTCTAATTCTTGCCACAGAGTCGTCAATAAAAAAGCCGCCCTTGCGGGCGGCTTAATGAGAACACACTAACTTAATTATTTCCGACGGCGGAACAACAGCGCCAATCCACCGAGCGCACCCAGCGCCAAGGTGGAGGGTTCAGGAGTCGGCGTGCCAGTACCACCACCGGCACTCAAGGCGAACGATTGCAGGCCAGCCAAAGTAGCCGGTACATCAGGAGCATTGGTCGGCTTAACACCGATAGTGTTACTGCTACCAAACGCACCTTTGGCCGCACTGGCAGCTTCATAAGTCGCACCGGCGGCGGCCGCCCATGCGCGAACTTGAATTTGGGAGGTTCCGTCGCCAGCAATTGCTGAAGCCGGAATCGTCAGCGCAGTAGAGGTCCAGTAACCGGCAGCCGTACCAGTACGGAACGGAAGCGCCGCGCCAACCGCACTCAGGGAGGAGGATGTCGCTCCGGCGTAGAGTTGAACAAGATAAGCGGCTCCCGAGAGCTTGGCACCACCGGAATCCGAAACAGGAGCGTCATATACACCTACCACGCGGCCGGCGAAATTGACCTGCCCTTGAGCAAACGCTCCGACGGCCACCATTAAACTGCAGAATGCAATTAATGCTTTTTTCATATTGTCTAGTTTTACTATTGGGTTGTTTTCTAAGTTAGTTTACCGAGAATGTCCGATTCCAACTGGATTTGTCCGCCTTACGCACGAAGAAGGCTTCACCGACAGCAATAACTGGTTCGCCACCGCTCCAGTCACCGAGATCGAGCGTATGAATGGCGTATGACCCGGCTGCATTGCTGTATTGATAGACTGTGTCACCATCTGTGGCCGGGAATCCGAGGTCGGTAGCCAATTTACCAGCTTGTGGAACTTGGGAACTCTTGATTGAGAGTTTTCCAGGTCCATCAATCGGATTCGTCAAAGCGCCTTGCATCACTTCGCCCACGAAGGTTATCGTGGTCGCAGCGCCAGGGTTTCTCACAAACGCGCCTTCACCAGGCACAAGCGTCTGCGCGGCGTCGCTCCAATCGCCGAGATCAAGCGTATTGATGGCGAATGCAGTGCCATCGTATTTGTAAACTGTGGTGCCATCCACCACGCCAGCGAGGAGGTCTTTGACCGCATTGCTCGCCGCATTCAGCGGATTCGCGATCAGCGACAATCCTTTGGGGAGAGGGACGTTCACGAAACCAACGGCATTCACAGAGAAGACCTGTTGCGCCATGGTTGTCGAGAGTCCCACCGCACTCAGTGCGGCCGTAACGAGTAGTGTTTTTGTTCTCATTTTTTTCATTTTGTTTCCGTGTGTGCCGTGAACTTCTCAAATCGCCCTGTTTGTGTCAACTTTTTTTTGAACAATCTTTGCATTTGTTTTGTCTGCTTCCCGCCAAGGCGGAAAGACCATTTTAGTGCCAACGTCATCATCATCGTCAGGATGGCTTTTTGCCTTTAGCCATCAAATTCGTTGTTTTTTACCATTCATCACGCGGGAGCCTGCTGTCCGGGTTTAAGAATAGAGCGAAAGGAATTGAGCGCGATAGCCGGTTTCCGCCTCGGGCAAATGCGCCCGCAGGCGGGTTTTCGGCAGCGCGCCATGTTGGAAGCGCCGTTTCGGGAAGATCGGCATGTCCATTCCCGTGATCGCCTTCACGCCGCGCGCCACGATGTCGCCTTTGAGCGCGTAGAGTTTTTCCACGTCCATGCCGCTGAGTTCGGTGAAGGGGATGCCTTCGGCGACTTCGATGACGTTCGGGCGCGTGAAGGGGCTGAAGCCTTCGAAGCCGAAATGTTTCGCGGGCGCGTAGGTGCGCGTGTAGCTGCGGCTCAGGCCGCCGCTGTAGGTCAGCGAGTGTTTGATGCGCCCGACGCCCCAGCCTTCCTGGTAAAGCATCTGGTTGCTCACCACGCTGCGGATGGTCAGCTCGGGATTCTCCTCGATGGGATAGTCCTTGAGGTTCTCGTCGCCGCCGTCGCCGTCGATGAGGTGCCGCCACTCCGGGTAACGCGCGCGGATGCCGCGGCACAACGTCAGCGCCATCGAGGCGGATTCGATGTCGAGCGGTTTGTAATCTTCGACGACGCGAATCGTTTCCGCGACGTCGAGCGAAGCGAGGTCGGCTTCGATTGGCTCCAAAAACAGGCCGAGTCCAAGTTGATCAAGAAACCGGCGGGCTTGTTGGACATCCGGGCCGTCACCAAAATCGAGCGTGAAAGCCTTCAACCGCGATGGGTTCAGGCCGAGTTGGCGCATCACATGGTACGTCGTGACGAAAACCGCGCCACTGTCGATGCCGCCGGAAAAGCAGACGCCAACTGGCTCGCGCTCCGGAATCGCGCGCAGCCATTTCGCAATTTCATCGGCGAGCGCACCGATGTATCGGCGGCCGATTTCGTCGAGGTCGGTCGGCAGTGAATCACGCCGGGGCGTGAAGAAGCGGGTGTAGGTCGGGTCGGGATCAGGGCAACCGATGAGCTGGAGTTCGATCACGTAGTGCGCCGGCACCATGCGCGTGTAGCTGGGATGAAATTGTTTTTCCAAACCTTCGCGCTGGAGTTGCGCGTAAATGGCGTCAATGCGATCGGCGACGATGAGTGCCGGGCCTTCCGCGCGCTTGGCGAGGAAATAGCGCATCGGCCGGTCGAGCGAGCGCGCCAGGCGGACGGTCTTGCCGTCGCGCGCGAGCAACGCGAATGAACCGTCGATTTCGCGGACGGCTTCCGGTTTGCCGGAAAGCACGCGGGTGCGAGCTTCGGCGACGGACAAGTTGTGAATGCAATTGAGATTCGGGTCGAGCAAATCGACGACTCGTTCGATGTATTGATGGTCCATAAAAGTTGAGGCCGCACTGTTGTGTGCCGACGATAGGCACACGCGTTTGACTTGGCAACTGCGCAAGATTCATCATCGCGTGACGGAAAAAGTCGCTGTCCAAGTCAAACGCGCTTTCGGAAATTTTCTTTTTTGAACGACGCAGCGTGGGCTGTTTCTCAACGCGCGGCTTCGGGATACCGCTGCCGCAACGCTTCGCGCAATGGCTTCAATTGCTGACGCTCGGCCAGAGCGACCAACGCGCGCAAATGCGCGTCCGTCGAAACACCACGCAGTTCGCCGCTGCGATGGACTTCGAGCGCCTGCTGCATCGCTTCGGCGCCAAGCTTGGGATCGGGTTTGCCAGCGGTGTTCTTGATCGAATTGATCGCGCTGCCGGCGAGGAACAAAATATTTTCACTCAAACCGCGTCGTTCGGTGTCTTCAAGATTCAGAATGATGTTCCCCTGGTCGAGTCCGCCGGCGCGGGCGATCATCGTCGGCTTGATGCCGGGCAACGGTTGCGTGAGCACGCGTTCGCTGGCGAGCCATTCGTCACCGTAGGGATAAATGAACGGCGTCCCCTGACGCACCGGCGCGGTCTGGCGAAAGTCGATGCCATCAAGTCGCGCGAGCAGATCGATGACTTCGCGCCAGATGCCGCCGCGCGTTTTCACGCCGATGCCGGCATTGTGGCCATAAATGGCGGGCGGTTGCGGCAGATGTCTTGTCGCCTCGCGCACCATCCGCACCGTGCCGCCGGCAAAACTTTCGCTGAACATCACACCGGTCGCGCCGGCTTCGACAACGGCGTGGACACTTTCCAGAATTTCATGCGGTGCGCCGGTGACGTGCGGCGCGAAGACGAGTCCCTTGCCGCCGCGTTTGTCTTGCGCGCGTTTGATGGCCTCCGCGCCGCGCCGCGCCCGTTCGCGCACGGGCGAATAATCAAGGCGCGGATAAAGATTTTCATCCTCCTTCACGAACAAAAATAATGGACACGCCGCGGCTTCCTCGATCAGCGCACCGACGGTGTCGGGCGTGATGCCGGCGGTCGGTTTGAGGATCGTGCCGAAGGCGGGTTCCGTCGCGCCAAAGCCCGTAAGTTTGCGCAAGCCCTGCGGACCGTGCGCGGGGCCGGGGAATGTGCGTAAAACTTTTTCGGGAATTTGCAACGCCACCAGCCGCACGTCTTGATTTTCGTAAATGTCGAAAATGATGGCGCCCGCGACCGTGTGCAAAATGTCCGTCGAAGTCAGATGTCCGTCGGACTGAAGCAACATTTTGAGCGGGTAGGCGACGTGCAGCAGTCCGAGCCGGCCCGTCGCGTCGAAGTGTTCGACGCCCACCGCGCGGCCGGTGCATTGTTCGATGAGCGAGCCGGGCGGGATGTCCTTGGTGCCGCTGGTGGCGTGGTAACTGATTTCCTTCGCGGCGTGTTCGAGGCTCCAACTGCGCAACGCAAAGAAATAAGTGGCGACGATTTGATCCTCGAACGCGGGCGGAGACGATGCGGCGAGGCGCTCGGTGATGACTTGGCGCAAGCGAGTTTCGCGCGCGTCGGCGTCGTGCCAGAGCAGTTCCAAAGTTTCGGAAGAAAGTGGTTTCATCGGTTGCGGGCGAGGCTAGAAAATGTCGCCGCCAAACTCAACGGGTTTGTCAGCCATCTCCCGGAGAACCCGCTTTTGCTTGAGTTGGGCGCGAAATAATTTTCGTCCTTTCCGGGAATACCCGGCCGATCTATTCATCATGATGACGGCGTGAAAAATTGAAACCGCATGATGCGAAGATTAAACTGGTTGATGACGGGGGCGGTTGGAATTGGCATTGTCGCGTTCACGGCCGGGGAAAAAATACGGCGAGAGTTGGCCACGACGTTCCTGGCGCGCGCCGAAGCGCCGTCCGAAGCGGCGTTTGAGGAATTGGCCATCGCTGCGCCGGACAAGCCCGCCTTCCTCCAGCGCATGTGGGCCACGGAAAAAATTCCCCATCGCGTGCGGACGCTGGCGCACTTAAACAGCCTGCCAGTGCTGCCGGACGCGTTGGCGAAAGCCGCGTCCAGCCTGGCCCGGCTTGGCGCACGCGATCCGGATCTCAGCGTGCGCGAGTTGTCGCTGGCAATTTTGGAACGGACGGATCGCGCGGCTTGTTTTGCTCAAGCCGCGAGCTTGCTGCGTGACGCTGATCCCTACGCACGACTTCTAGGCTTGCAATATCTGCGCAAACCAGCCGCGCGAGCTTACCTGCCGCAGGTTGTCGCCTTGCTCGACGACGCCGAACCCAAAGTGGTCACCGCCGCCGACGCCAATTTGCGCCGCTGGACGAGCAATGATTTTGGAATTCGTGTCGCCACTTCCGTTACGAAAGAGAAAGAAGGAGAACCGCCGACTCTGGATGCCGTCAGCGTGGCGACGATTGCCGCCGGAGTGGCGAAGTGGAAAGACTGGTGGCGCACGCACGAGCCGGAGTTTTCCACCTCGCGTCCGATGGAACCGGTTGGAAAAATTTCAGCCGCGCGGTTGCGGGCCGCCGACTTCAAGCTGCAAGACTTGGCTGGAAAAACCGTGCGGCTTTCCGACTTTCGCGGCAAAACGGTGTTGCTCAATTTTTGGACGACCTGGTGTACCGCCTGCCAAACCGAGATGCCCGACTTGATTGAACTGCAGCGGCGGCACGCGAACGATCTCGCCATCCTCGGCGTCTCGCTGGACGGCCAGCCCGATGAACACGCCCACGATCACGATGGCGAAACGCACCCGGCAAAGCCCGGCAACGACAAAATTTTATCGCAGATAAAACGAGTGGCCACGGCGCGCAAGCTGAACTACCGCGTGCTCTGGAATCCAGCCGGACTCATCGGCGCGCGTTTCAATGGACAGGAGTTGCCGACGAATGTGTTGATCGACGCCGATGGTTTTGTGCGCCGACGATTCATCGGCCCCCGGCCCATCGTTGCCTGGGAAGCGATGCTCGCGGAGATTTCCAATCCCGCCAGGGACACCACGCAAAGCCGGTAATCGTCCCCGCCTTCGCTGTTTGGGTGCCAAAAAGGCCGGGAAAATTCCCGGCCTTTGACTTCCAAAATCGTGCAGCGGTTCTGCGGTTGCTCAGGCGGTTTTAGCCTTTGGCTCCGGACGTGCCTTTCGTTCTCGCCGCTCGTCCGTTTTGCGGGCATCGCTTTTGGCCGCGACTTCCTTCGCCGGAACTTCCTCCGGTTTGGCTGGCGGCGGAGTGAGGCTCTCGACGCGGACTTTGAGCGTCGTGGTCACATCAGCGTGGAGCCGGAGTTCGACTTCGTGCTCGCCCAAGGTGCGAATCGGATGCTCCAGGTGAATTTTCTTCTTTTCGAGGACGGCTTCGAATTGGTTTTTCACTTCGTCGGCGATGTGACCGGCAGTGACGCTGCCGAACATCTTGCCCTCGTCGCCGGTCTTGACCTTGATAACCACCGTGAGCTTGGAAAGTCCCTTGGCCAGTTCGGTCATGCTCGTCAACTCGTGCGTTTCCCGCTCCGCCCGGCGCTGCTTCAACGACTCGAGCCGGCGTTTGTTGGCGGCGGTGAGCGGAATCGCCAGCCCCTGCGGCAGCAGATAATTGCGGGCGTAGCCGGCAGCGACCTTGACTTGGTCGGATTCACCACCCAGACCGACGATGTTTTGGATTAAAATGACTTCAGTTTTTGGCATAAGAAATTTGTCGTGAGTTAAGGTTGGTGATGAACTGGGCACCGCCGCTTGCATCCAGTCGCGCGGCGACGAGCTTCAGAACGGAACGTCGTCTTCTTCCGGTGGCGGCGAATCAGGGACACTGGCTTCCGGCACGGAGGCCGAAGACGGTGACGCCGGGCGACTTTTCGGCGCGGCGTCCGCAGGAGGAGCGCCTTCTCCGCGGTTGCCGCCGGAGTCGAGGAAGGAAAATGATTCCAGCACCACGCCAAGGCGGCTGCGCTTTTGGCCGGTTTGCTTGTCATCCCATTGGTCCAGCCGGAGTCGGCCTTCCACCAGCAATGGGCGGCCTTTCTTCATGTACTGAGCGATGACTTCGGCTTGACGGCCAAACGCATCCACATCCACAAAGGTCACTTCTTCCTTGGCTTCACCGGTTTCCGTCTTCCAATTGCGGTTGACGGCGATGCCAATCTTCGCGATGGCCATCCCTTTCGGCGTGTAGCGCAACTCCGGATCGCGGGTCAGGTTGCCGACGAGGATGACTTTGTTGAAGCTGGCCATAAGGAGCTATTTCTTTTCCGCTTTCTCCGGTTTGGGCGCAGGCGCACTGCTGAACAATACGCGAAAGACGTCTTGATTGAGGGCGAACTTGCTGCGCAATTCGTTTACTGCGCCAGGCTGGCTCTCGAAGATCACGTTCACGTAAAAACCGGAGTTATATTTTTTGTCGGCGACACGGGCGAAAGGACGTTTGTCCATTTTCTGCACCGTTTCAACTCGGCCGCCAGCCTGCTGGATGTCAGCGGAGATTTTGTCCACGATTTCTTTCACGCCCTCTTCTTTCCCGGCGGTGTTGAGAATAAACAAGCCTTCGTATTTTTTCACTCTGATTCTTTCGTTTAAGTCGCTGCTATTGCGCCGTTAAATTTTGTCATTGCCAACTGAATTCCCGCATCCATCCAGCATTCCACCTGCTCGGCCGCGCGTGCCAGCACTTGTTGGAAACGCGCCTGTTCATCCACTCCGAACCGGCCCAACACATAATCCCGAATTTGCCGCCCGGCCTCGCGTTCCTGTCGACCGATGCCCAAGCGCAACCGGGCGAAATCCCGCGTGCCCAACTGCTGCTCGATGGACTCAAGGCCGTGATGCCCGCCGCTGCTCCCGCGCGCGCGCAGCCGAATCTCACCCAGCGGCAAATCCGCATCGTCCACCGCCACCAGCAGGCCAGCCGAAGCGATTTGAAAGTAGTTCCGCACCGCGCCCACCGCCTCGCCGCTCAGATTCATGAACGTCTGCGGCTGGCAAAGGATCCACTTCCGACCGTTCAACTCGCCCCGGGCCAGGCGCGCCTGAAACTTTTTTTCGAGCACCCAGCCCGCCCGCCATCGCTCGGCCAGTTTGTCCGTCAGCGCAAAACCGGCGTTGTGTCGGGTGGCTCGATATTCCAAGCCGGGATTGCCCAAGCCCACTATGAGATGACAATTCTCCATGCGCGGGCGGTTGGCTCAGGTCAGCACCGGCGCTGACCTGGCAAAAACTACTTCTTCTTCTCGGCCTTCTTCTCGGCACCTTTGTCCGCCGGCTTCTCGGCACCTTTGTCCGTGGTTTTGTCGCCGGCTTTGGCAGGCGCGGCAGCACCTTCGCCGGTTTCGTCTTTCTTTTCTTTGATGACTTCGACTTCGCCTGGAGTTGCCGCAGCGGCAGTGGCAGCGGCTTCTTCGGCTTCGGTCACCGGCGCGGCCACCGCCAAAACCGTGATGTGTTTGTCACCCAAAATTTCCACGCCGGCCGGCGCGGCAAGATCGCCAATATGAATCGCCTGGCCGATTTCCAGCTTGCTGACATCGACTGTCAATAGTTCAGGCAAATCTTTGGGCAGCGCGCGGACTTTGACCTTGAACAGCACGTGCTCCAACACGCCGCCGCCGGATTTGACGCCCACCGCTTCGCCGGTTGATTCCACCGGCACCGTGATCGTGACCTTTTCCGTCTCGGAAACTTCGTGGAAATCGACGTGCAGCACTTTGCCGCTGAGAACGTGATGCTGGACTTCCTGTACCAACGCCAGCCGGCTGGGCCGCGTGTCATCCTTCACCACCAGATCGACGAGGATGTTTTCGGACGCTGAATGATGAATCAGATGATCCAAATCGGTGATGGTCACTTCCAGGCTCTGGGGCTGGGTTTGCCGGCCGTAAATGACCGCCGGGACGCGGCCCGAAGTGCGCAGTTTCCGGACGCCATTGCGCCGGCTCAACGTCCGTGGATATGCGGTCAACGATACAGATTTCATTGCAAATTATTTTTTAGCCGAAGGCAACTCCCGCCAGATCAACTGGTGCGGCCGCCCTTAAATTCAAAGAGCGAAGTCACTGACGAATTGCTGTGAATTCGCTTGATCGCTTCGCCCAACAACCCCGCCACCGACAGGCTTGTGATTTTCACGCCGTCGATTTCAGGGCGCAGGACACTATCAGTCGTGATTAGTTCGTCAATGTTTGATTTGCGCAATCTTTCGACTCCCAAATCGTTCAGCAAAGTGTGCGAAACACACGCAAAAATCCGCTTCGCGCCCTTCTTGCGCAGCAGCTTCGCGGCAGCCGTCAGCGTGCCCGCCGTCTCGGTCAAATCATCCACCATCAGGATCGTTTTGCCGCGGATTTCGCCGATGACCGTCATCGACTCGACTTCCGTGGCGTTCTTGCGGCGCTTGGCCACGATCGCCAGTCCAGCTTCTAACACTTGCGAATACGCGTGCGCCATCTTCAACCCGCCGACATCCGGACTCACGACGACGAGATCGGTCAATTGCTTTGCTTTCAGATATTCGTACATCACCGGCGCCGCGTAGAGATGATCCACCGGGATGTCGAAGAATCCCTGGATCTGCTGCGCGTGCAAATCCATCGTCAAAATCCGGTTCGCTCCGGCGGCCACAATTAGATTGGCCACCAGCTTCGCCGTGATCGGCACGCGCGGCTGATCCTTTCGGTCCTGCCGCGCGTACCCGTAAAACGGCAGCACCGCCGTGATGCGCGAGGCGCTCGCCCGCCGGAGCGCGTCCATCATGATGAACATCTCCATCAAATGATGATTCGTCGGCGGCGAACTCGATTGCACCAGGAACACATCTTCCCCGCGGACGTTCTCCTCGATCTTCACAAAGGTCTCGCCGTCGGGAAATGAACTTACCGTGCATTGGCCCAATTCAGTGCCGATGGATGCAGCGATGGATCTTGCAAGGGGAAGATTTGAACTACCGCTAAAAATTTTCACGATGCTTCGGACTTTTGGCTCTGATAAAAAACGAAAAACCACCGCGCAGTAGTTCCTCGCCTTGAAAAATGTGCCCGGACTTTATCGACCGTCGCCGATGGCGCAAGGGGAATCTCGCGCAGACAACCGCTTTCAGTTGCCTGCGGCCATTTTTACAGAACCACCGCCTTCGAGAAGGAATAGCCAGCTTCGCTGCCCTGTGTTATAGCCGGGCCATGAAAAAGAAATCCCCGCTGAATCAGAAGCCTGGCCGCCCCCAACCCACCTCCCAACTCAGCCGGCGCGAACTTCTCAAGGGTGCCGTTGGCGTCGGCGCGATGGCGGCGCTTGGTGGTTGCTCGTTCGACGAACGCACAGCCCACGACACGTCGCCGGCTGCAATTTTGCAAGCCCGACGCTCCGACGCGATCCGCAAAGAGAACGAGCGCCCCGGCACACGCAACTGGCTGCTCCAAAACACCCGCATCGATCCCGCGACCAAATATCGCTGCCCATGGATCGAAGGCTACGCCTCGCGCACGAGCGTCCGCGCCGGCGAGTCGATTGACTTTTTTGCCAGCACAAATCCCGCTTCCGCGTTTCGCCTGGATGTTTATCGGATGGGTTACTACGGCGGCGCGGGTGGACGCCAAGTGGCAAGCCTGGGGCCGTTCAAAGGTTTTGCTCAACCCGATCCGCCGATTGGCCAAAAGCGCGTGCGCGACTGCCAATGGGAACCCTGCACTTCGCTGAAGATTCCGAAGGATTGGTTAAGCGGCGTTTATCTCGGCAAGCTCACCGCCGAGCGCGAAGGTCTGCAAAGCTACGTTATCTTCATCGTGCGCGACGACCGCCGCGCGGACTTCATCTTCCAATGCTCGGACAACACCTGGCAGGCGTACAACCGCTGGCCAAACCAGTTCGCGCTCTACGACAACGGCCAGCATCAATGGTGGTGGGGCGGCGATGTGCAAGTGAGCTTCAACCGACCGTACGGAAAGTATTGTCAAATTCTCGACGCGCCGCTCTCGACTGGTTCCGGTGAATGGTTTCTTTGGGAATTCCCATTTGCTTACTGGCTGGAGGCACACGGCTATGATGTCACCTACATTTCCAACCTCGACACGCACACGGAGCCGCGCAGTTTGCTCCGAGCGAAAGGACTTCTCTCCATCGGGCACGATGAGTACTGGAGCATCGAGATGTTCCAAAACGTGAAGACCGCCATCGCGTCCGGACTCAACGTCGGCTTTTTTTCCGGCAACGCCGTTTGCGGGCGCATCCTACTGGCACCGGACGCGCGCGGTCATGCGAACCGCGCCTTCGAGCGCGTCGGCGTGTATGGCCCGCCGGGTGGAACGCGCGAGTTTGAAGCCATGAACACGCTGCGCCACGAGCGGCCGTACGCGAACGAGTTGATCGGCGCGCACAGCACCGGGCCGGTGACGGGCGGCGCGGACTGGACGTGCGCCCAGCCAGAGCACTGGCTTTTCGCCGGCACGGAAATGAAAAAGGGCGATGGCATCCCTGGCCTCGTCGGTTGGGAATGGCACGGCGATCCGGCGAACATTCCTGGACTCGAAGTCGTCGCGACCGCGCCCACGCAATCCGAGCCGGGCAAACTCAACGGCGGACAATTCACCGCCACGATTTATCCGGGAGCGAAACAGAACTTCGTTTTCAACGCCGCGACTTGCTGGTGGGCCGATGGACTTGCCGCGCCACCGGGCTACGTGCGGCCGTCGGTTTACACGTCGCCGCGCGGCCCCGATCCGCGCGCGCAACGCATCACTGCAAACATCCTCGAACGGATGCGCTCGCTGGCTTGAGACGTGACTGAAGTGCGGGGGCGCAATAATGCGCAACAAAGAAAAAATAAAGCGCCTCGGTTTTCCGCAATCAGTTCCCTGTCTTGCCTCGAACGAATCTCTTTCGCAGGCCGAGGTGCCAAAGGCTTGCCCAAATGAGCGAATACAAAGTGAAGATGACGTACAAGCTCTTTGGCTCTTTCACGCGGAGCGCCTCCATCAAAGCGAGAGCAGGTGCATGAATGAAAAACCAAAACATGCCACCAATTGAACCGGGCCCACATGGCTCCCACCCGCGCGCCAAACCGATGATCGCAAACAGCCCTTCCGAAAGCGCGCCCAAGCCGACGGCAAAGAAAAATCTTTTCATGGGCAGTTTGATTGCATCCAAGCAACGAGTTTATACCTTCACCGACTTGCCTGTATTTGCCGAGCGGTCGGCATGTTTTTCTTCCTCCTTGTCGTAGGCCTGAAATGCGTCCTCCGCGCCGACGATTAAGTCCGCCTCGGTCAGAAGGCCATGCGCGTCGTCGTACAGGATGCCGTCCTTGCGCTGCCGATAAATGGCGTGCAGGGAACCTCGACCTGCAAGAGTTCCTTCGTGCTCAACTGAGGCAGCGCGATTTCGATTTCGTTTACCGTACTCATGCGAATACATTAGTCGGCGTCGAGTTGACTGGCAAGCTTGCCGAAAAGCGTGGTCAATCTTGCGCCGTTGGAGACAACCGGCCACCAGTGATAATTCTTTCGATTGCATTTCCCTTACACGCGCGCTTATACGCACTCGGAAAGAATTCAGGGTCTGATGAGGGCAATTGAATCCATCCTGAAATTCAAGAAACCATCGCAAAATCAAAGTTCGATTCCGAAATCACGGCAAGGAAATTTCTCAGAACTGCCATCCCGACTCGCCCGATTCACAATCATTTGCACTCTCCGGGGCGACTGTTAGGCTCCGCCGCCACAGAGTTTCATGTATTTGTTGCTCCCATTGCTCGCGGCCATCGTGTTTGCACTCGGATCGATCGTGTACAAGCGCGCCTTCGCCGAAGGCGCGGGAGTCGTGCATGCGCTCGTGGTGAACAATGTCATCCTTGGTTTTTTGTTCCTGCCGTTGCTGTATTTGGAACCGCGCCCCATTCCGTGGGCCGACTGGCACATGCCCGTCTTGACGGCCGCGGCGTTTGTGATCGGCCATCTCCTGAACGTGCTTTCGCTACGTGTCGGTGATGTGTCGGTGGCGACGCCGCTGTTGGGCGCGAAGGTTTTGTTCGTCGCTCTGATCGGATGGCTGGTATTCGGCACCCGTTTCAACATCGGCCAATGGCTTGCCGCCTTGCTGGCCACCGCTGGTGTGGTCGTGATGGGATGGACGGATCATCACCCGGGCGGACGGCTCGGCCTGACGATGACGCTCGCGCTCGGTTGCGCCGCCGCGTTTGCGCTGACGGACTTTATGATCCAGGCATGGGGCGAGCGTTTCGGTGTGTTCAATTTCCTTCCGCTTCAGTTTGCCGCGCTCGGGGTGCTGTCAGCGGCATTGCTGCCTTTTTTCGGCCGCACTTCACTGTGCGCCCCGCGCCACGCGTGGAAGTGGATCTTCGCGGCGACCGGGCTCTCCGCGCTGCAAGGCCTGCTCATCACCGTGACGATCGCGGTGTGGCGCGATGCTGCGGGCGTGAATGTGATCTACGCGACGCGCGGAGTTTGGAGCGTGGCGCTGGTCTGGTTCGCCGGCCACTGGCTTGGAAACACCGAACGCCACACCGCGGGCAATCGTCGCATGGCCCAGCGGCTCGTGGGAGCCGCGTTGATCGTTGCCGCCGTCGCACTCACGGTGAAATTCGGTCAGCATTGAGGCATGGTTCCCGAGCGCGTCACGTGACGGACGCTGGAAACAGACCGCCGGGTGAACGTGCTATAGAAAGTGAATTGCTTTCGGCCGGGAGCGGAAACCTCTGCCGCATGACAATCGCGACTCGCACAATTTGCGAACTTGAAAATATTGACGGCGATGTTCTAAGGTTCATCCATGCGCTGGCGGCTCATCTTGCTGGTATCGCTGGGACTGAACTTTGTTCTGGGTTCGATGGCTTTGCATTGGTTCCGGCTGCCCGCGCGCGAGATTCGCAAGTCACCGGTAGTTTCCTCGCTGCCCACTCCCGCCGCCAGCCCGGTCCGCACGAATGTGGTCGTGCGCCGGCTCAGTTTTTCTTGGAACGAAGTCGAGTCCGACGATTACCCGACCTACATCGCGCACTTGCGTGAAATCGGCTGTCCGGATGCCACGATCCGCGACATCATCGTGGCGGACGTCAACCAACTTTATGCGAAACGACAAGCCGCCGAAGTCGTCGAGCCGGATCAACAATGGTGGCGGGCGGAACCAGATCCGGAGATTGAACAAGCGGCGGCGGAAAAACTGCACTCGCTCGACAATGAGCGGCGCGAGTTGCTCACGCGTTTGCTCGGACCCGGCTGGGATCCCACCGAAGAACCGCAACTCGGAAGTCCCGCCTTGACCGGCCCCGTGCTCGGCACGCTGCCGAAAGAAACCAAGCGCGCCGTCCAGGAAATCAACGAGCGGGCCACGAAGCGGCTGCAGGAATTTTTGGATGAGCAAGGCAAACGCGGAGGCCAGGTTGATCAGCGGGAGATGGCGAAGCTGCGCCAGCAGACGCGGGAGGAACTGGGTCGTTTGCTTTCGCCGGAGCAACTGGAGGAGTATTTGTTGCGCCATTCCCAGACCGCCGTCGATCTGCGTGAGCAGTTGCGCGGCACAGACGTGACGCCGGAGGAATTTCGCGCGCTGTTCCGACTGCGCGATCCGTTCGAGCAACAAATTCAACTCGCCGGCCAACCGAATGATTCCATGAGCGCCATCCAGCGGCGCCAATTGGAACAACAACAGGAAGCCGCGCTGAAAAACGCGCTCGGAGCCGAGCGCTACCAGGCCTTTACGCTCAATCGCGATCCACTGTACCACGAAGCCAAGAATGCGGCCGAGCAACTCGATGCGCCGGCTGACGCCGTGATGTCAATCTACAAGCTCAATCAAGCCACCGAAGCGCAACGGCAGCGCATCCAGAATGACGGCAGCCTTTCGATGCGCGAACGAACCGCCGCGCTCAAGCTGATTCAGGACGAGCAGAACAAATCGATTCTCAGACTGCTGGGCCGGGAGGTGATTCAGACTGGCGAGGAGGATGACGATGGCCAGTAAGCGATCGCGGGGCCGTCTCTTCGTTGAACTCCCGCCCGAATGAGTTTACAGAATTCGCCCGACCGTCCAATCTCAGTTCACGACTTGGAGGAGTTCTGTTGCGACGTTTTGCGCCGGGTCGGTGTCAGTGAAACGGACGCGCGCGCGACGGCGGACGTTTTGGTCACCACCGACACTTGTGGCGTCTTTACGCACGGCACGAAAAATCTGCGGGGCTACGTCCGCCGACTACAAGCTGGTGGTTTGCGCGCGCGGGCAAAACCACGCATCGTCGCCGAAGGCCCGGCGTGGGCAATGATCGACGGCGATTCGGGCTTGGGCATGGTCACGTCCACGTTTGCGATGCGGGTCGCGATGGAGAAAGCGAAACTTACCGGCGTCGGCTACGTGGGCGTGCGCAACAGTTGCCACTTCGGCGCGGCGGGTTTCTACGCCGCGCTGGCCGCCCGGGAAAATCTCATCGGCATTGCCGTTGCGAACGACATTCCGAGCGTGACCGCGCCCGGCGCGCGCGGCCCGGTGCTTGGCAGCAATCCACTCGCGTTCGCCGTGCCGACGGGTGACGACCGGCCGATCCTGATGGACATGGCGACCAGCACGGTGGCTGGCGGAAAAGTTTTTGCCGCCGCCGCCCTGAACCAAAAAATTCCCGCCGGCTGGGTTGTGGATGCCGCAGGAAAACCGACGACCGACCCTTCGCTCTTTCCCCACACGGCAACGTTGACGCCGATGGCCGGCCACAAAGGCTACGGGCTGGCGCTGTTAATCGAAACGCTTTCGGCGATCGTGACGGGTGCGGCGATGACGCATCAGGTGTTGAGTTGGAGCTTCGACGATCCCGCGCGAGCAACGAACCACGGCGCGGCGTTCATCGCCATCGACGTCGGCGCGATGATGTCGCTGAAGGAATTTCACGCGCGCGTCGCCCATCTGGTGCGCGAAATCCGTTCGACGCCACGAGCGCAAGACTGCGAGCGCGTTTTCATTCCGGGCGAAATGGAATGGGAGCGCCGCGCGCAAGCGCTCGTCTCCGGGATCGAACTTCCGCCCGACGTGCTCGCCAGCCTGCGCGGTTTGAGCGAGTTGGGCTTCAAGTCGTTGCTCTTTGGCGCCTGAACGCCGCCGCTAGTTGTCCCCCATTCGCGGCCAGGCTGCAAACGCTGCGGGCACGACGCTTGGGAATCTTCAAATCCGGGCTAGCCCGAAAATTTCGTTGAAAAAGTCGCAACGGTGTTCTCGACCCAATGTCTATTGGGTTGAAATGAATGCGAAACACACCGCTGCGACGGGCACAGTTTGCAACTCGGAACTCTT
>JACPZS010000190.1 GCA_016195385.1 Verrucomicrobiota bacterium | reverse complement strand
GTTCCACCACCACGTCCGCTGGTGCGTCTTCATCGGGACTCGCTTCCACACCGCGCCCGGCCTTCATGCGCGCATGCAATTCGACTCGCGGCGGAGTGTCGGGCGCCGATCTGAGCGATTGCCGTTCGCTGGCGTTGCCAAAATGGAGTCGCGCCGCGTCGTCGTAATTCACGCCGCCCGCATCCGCTCGCATCAACAACGCGAACAGCGAATTTACAAAACACAAAATCGCTTCGTGGCTGCGAAAATTATCTGTCAACGGAATCACCAGCGCGCCGGACGCCGGCTCGCTCCACGCGCGAGCGTAACTTTGAAAAATCCGCGGGTCGGCCAGGCGAAAGCGGTAAATACTCTGCTTCACGTCGCCGACGAGAAAGCGGTTCGCCTCCGTTCCGTCACGGCCCAGCGCGGTCAGAATCGCATCCTGCGCCGCGTTGATGTCCTGGTATTCATCGACGAAGACGAAGCGAAGCTTCTGCCGCCATTGCCATGCCAGCGCCGTCTGTGCCCCGGTCGCTTCCTCGCGCAACAGTCGCAGCGCAAATTGTTCGAGGTCGTGAAAATCGAGCGCACCCAGTTCGCGTTTGGCCAACGCGAAACGCCTCCCAAATTCCTGAACCAGGCGGACAAGCGTCGCCATCGGCCCGCGCGCCCAGTTCCAATCTTCTGCCAGTGGATCCGTCGGAGAATTCTCTTTTGCGGATTGGTCGCCGGCGAGCGGCGGCGCGGGCGCGACCACAAGCGCGTGGAGGAATCCCGCTTCATCGAACAGCTTTTCAATCGGCCCCCGCAGTGTGCCTTTTTTATTTTTCGGCCACGCGCGATCCAAATTTAGAATTTCATTCAAGACCGCCGCCACTTCAGCGCGGGGCATCTCCGCGGAGATTTTTTCCACTTCCACTGCACAGCGATGGGCGTTGCCATTCTCGTTCGGCTGCGCGCGCAACACTGGCAGCCACTCCGCGCGCCAATCGATCAGCGCTTCGTCGAACCAGCGTCGCCACTGGCCTGGCTCGAATTGTTCAAAGGCCGCCAGTTGCTCGCGCAACCAGCCTTGCGGATTGGGCTGCGTTTGCGTGAAATGAAACAGCTTCAGC
The DNA here is from genome assembly GCA_016195385.1 of Verrucomicrobiota bacterium. Taxonomy (GTDB): domain Bacteria; phylum Verrucomicrobiota; class Verrucomicrobiia; order Limisphaerales; family JACPZS01; genus JACPZS01. The sequence continues at coordinate 20,676 of JACPZS010000190.1, read as the reverse complement.
ACAAGTTCGCCGATGGGTTTGTCCCAGCCACGGCCTTGCTCTTGAATGAGATTTTGCGTCGCCACGGAGAACTCATCCGTGCCAGCGTAAGCATCATCGAGCAAAACATTGAGCGTTTCTTCGGCGAGCAGACGCGCTTCACTTTCGTCCAGCACAGCGACCTGTGGATCAATTTCCAGTTCGTAAAAATGCTCGCGCACGAGCCGCAGGCAAAAACTGTGCAGCGTGGAAATGTGCGCCAGATCAAGCAACGCGATTTGTTCGGCCAGCCGCTCGTTCTCCGGCGCGCGCGCGGACTCTTCTTCCAGCCGAGTACGAATGCGCTGACGCATCTCGGCGGCGGCGGCTTCGGTGAACGTCACCATCAAAATCTCGTCGAGCGAGCACGCGCCACTCATCACACGATGGACGCAGCGTTCGACAAGCGTGCGCGTCTTGCCTGTGCCCGCGCCGGCCATGACGAGCACGTTGCCATCGGCGGCGACGGCTTGTTGTTGGGCAGGCGTCAGCATGAGTTGTGAATCGGCGTCATCGGAGCGCGGTCTTTCAAGCCGCAGCGCTTGCGTTGAGTCAGGCGCGTTCGGGGTTTCCCGGAACTTTGGATCTGCTCCACTTGCTGCGGGCAGGATGCCCGCGCTCCGTTACGTTGTCCTGCGAGCCGCAACCGCTCACATTCTTGCGAAGTAAAACTGGAGTTTTGAAACAAAACGGTTTCCATTCAGAATCTTTTTGCCTCCATCTTCTTGCTCTCTTGGTCTGCTCCCTGCGCTCCTACGGCTCGGCCTTTTTCAAGGTCGCGAGGTATTCGACGAGATCAACCAGCTCCTGCGTCGTCATCGTTTGCTGCAAACCCGCCGGCATCGCGGAAAGCTTCTGCTGCTCCTTTTTAGTGATGTCCGACTTTTTGTAGCGCGTGATGATGCCACCTTGCGCCTTGAGCGCGAGTTCGTCCGCCGTTTCGCTCGCGATCAGACCATAAGCCTCGTCGCCATTTTTCAGTTCGAGTTGAAACGCCTCGAAGCCAAACGAAATCCCCGCGCTCGGATCGAGGATCGATTCGTAAATCGCTTCGCGCGCCAGCTTCGTGCCGATCTCGCTCAACGCCGGCCCGAAGTTGATTCCATCAGTGCCGACTTGATGACACTTGCTGCACCCGACCGTCTCGCGCCGAAAAATTTCCGCGCCCCTAATGGGATCGCCGTTCCGTTTCACCAGTTCGGAAACCGGCGGCAACGCCTCGGCGTTCTGGCTCTGTGGCAACGGCAGCAATTGCGCCGCCTCGGCTTTCAGGTTCGGCCAGCGGACGCCATTCAACTCCGCGCTGGCGACAAGCTTCACGTCGGCGGGCAACTTGTCCTCCTTCGCGAGCTTGAGCAACGCGGCCGCGCCTTCCTGATTTTTTGTGAGCGCGCGGACAGCCTGTTTGCGCAGCGTCACGTCGCGGGCGGGATCATTCACGAGCGGCGCGAGCAACGGCACGATCTGATTTTCCCCAACGTTGCCAAGTGCCTCCGCGATCTTCGTCGCGGCGCCGGCGTTCGTGCCCGCCAGAGAATTTTTAATCAACTCGGATTCTTGATTTTCCAAAACCAATCGCAGCGCTTCGACGCCGGTGGCGTTGTCCGCGTGCTTGATGGCGATTTCCAAAAGCGCCGCGCCCTGGCCTTTGATTTTGAAATCGCGCACCAGTTCGACGAACTGCGGCTTGCCGCGCACTTGCTCAACCACCTTCAACACCGCCGCCTTCAACGCCGCGTTGGCTTCCAGATCCACGCTCTTGAGCCGGCTCAACGCCTCGATGGCGATGGCAGTGCGGGCGGCTTGGCCAACGGTTTCTCCTTCCGCCGCATGAACTCGTCCGACGCAGAGACTCGACCACACTGCGAGCAGTGCGGCGGCGAGCACGAATGCCTTTCGGATATTACACTTGGAGGAAAACCGAGCTCCGATGCGAGAGTCGCGTCGGTTTCCGCAATCCGAAAGGGATTGTGTCGCCCAGCTCAGGGTTGCGAGGCACGAGCTACCCTGGGTGACGGACGGGAGCGATTTCAACCCCACCGGGGTTGCGTCACCATTCTTGCGCCGAGCCACAACCCCGTTGGGGTTGTTGGCTTGCGACGTGTGTTCCCAAGGTAGCTCGTGCCTCGCAACCTTGGGCTTCAAGCCGGAATCCCGTTGGGATTCGTCGTCGGGATTTTCAAAAATCATTACGGTTGAGTGCCGGTGTTCATTTATCGAGGCCCACCTTTTTTAGCAGCGCCTGGAAGCGCGGCTCGTTGCGGATGCTGTCGTAAAGTGGATCGACTTTGAGAAGCTGGCAGATTGTATTCTGCTCCTCATAACATTTCTCCAACCAATCCATGGCTTTGTCCTTTTTGCCCAGACTCAGGTAGAGAATGGTTCGTGACGAAGGGGAGACATATCGCTGATTCACCTCACCTTCCAATTCACGCAATACACGTTCAGCTTTGACGCGATTACCTGAGATGCCATAAGCGTAGCCGAGAGCTGCGGCATAACTGGGAAGGTCATCCAATGATTTCGCCTTCTCAAACTCTGAAATGGCACGCGGCAACTCTGCCTTCCAGACGTAGCACCAGCCCAATTCCATGTGGGCGTTTGCGAAATTCGGATCTAACTCAAGCGTCTTGAGAAGTTGAGAAATCGCATCATCGTATCGGCGCGCCAACTTGAGCAGCCATGCAACGTCGTTGTTTATGAGTGCAGAAACAGGATCGAGTGCGACGGCCTTTGTTAGATGTGGAGTTGCCTCCTCAAACCGTCCCAGGAACGTCAGAAGCGTCGCGTACAAATCCTGAGCGTAAGTTAAATTGGGATTCAATTCGATGGCACGTTTGATTTCATACTCGCCAGTTCGCCAATCGAACACGCTGAAAAGTGAAGCCCCCAATGAGAGATGCGCTTCAGCTAGATTAGGATCAATTGCCAGTGCCGATTCCGCCATTTGTTTTTGTTTAGCCCAAGCCTCATTGCACGGCATCACGAACCCCGCCATCCAGCCGTAGGTGTCAGCGATGCCGCAGTATGCCAAAGCGAGGTTGGGATCCAGCACAAGCGCTTGATTGTAATAGTTAATCGCGTTGGTCCATCCGGCTTGCGTTGCTCTGGCGAAATGGTACCGGCCCAGCAAATAGAGCCTGTAGCCTTCCGCGTTTTCGGTCGGCTTCTTCGCCAACGCGCGCGTCTCTTCAACGCCAAGCTGTATTTTCAGCGCGTCCGCGACGCGTGTCGCGATGTCACTCTGGATGGCGAAGATGTTTGTCATGTCGCGGTCGTACGTCTCCGACCAGAGATGAAAGCCATCCGCCACGTTGATGAGCTGCGCCGTGATGCGCAGTTGGTTCCCCGCCTTGCGCACGCTGCCTTCCAGCACGGCGTTGACGTGCAGTTGCTCGCCCACTTTGCGGAAGATGTCCTGCTCGTTCTTCCCCTTGAAGGAAAAACAAGAACTGCGTCCCGGCACGTGCAATCCTTTCACTTTCGTCAACACATTGAGCAATTCCTCCGTCATGCCGTCGCTCAAGTATTCGTCAGTCTTGTCCGCGCTCATGTTCACGAACGGCAGCACCGCGATGGATTTTTGGTCGCCGGAGTTTGTGGCGGCGGGTTGATCTTTCGCGGGCGAATTCTTCGCGCCGAAGTGCAGACCGAATTTTAAAAACAGAAACAAGTTCAACCCCACGACCACCAGGACGGCGGGCATGTACCAGCGCGTCCGCGCCGCCGGGAGCGGGTGGTCGCTGGCGTTTGTTTCTGCATTCTTCCTTCCGCCTTCTGCCTTTGCCTGCGTTTGCCACGGCAGCACGACGCGATAGACATCCATCGGCGTCTTGATGTTCTTCAACTGCGGCGCGTTCAGCTTGACCAGCGGCGCGTCCATTTTATTCGCGACCTGGTCATACACCGGCCCGGAGAGACAGATGCCGCCCACTTCGGCCAATGGCTCGATGCGCGCCGCGATGTTCACGCCGTCGCCGAAGATGTCCGCCTCGCGCAACACCACGTCGCCGACGTGAACACCAATGCGGATGTGGATGCGGCGCTCGGCGGACGCGGAGGCGTTGTGCTGGACGAGCGCGCGCTGGATTTCAATCGCGCACTGCATGGCTTCGAGCGCGCTCGCGAATTCGACGAGAAAACCGTCGCCGGTGGTTTTGATTTCGCGTCCGGAGAATTTGGGAAAGATGGGGCGCAGCAACCGGTGATGTTCCGCGAGCAACTGGAGCGCGAGCTTTTCGTCGCGCTGCGCCAGCGCGCTGTAGCCCACCATGTCCGTGAACATGATCGCGGCGAGCTTGCGCTGTTCGTTTGCACCGTCGGGCATAACCGTTTCGGCGTTTTTAACACGAAGCGATCAGCGGGCGAAGGAGAAAGATCGGCGTGCTGACGCAAATGCGTGTCAAAGGTCGGAAATGCTCCTTGGAATTTTTCCCCACCCTGATAGCTTTCCGTGAAAGCCGAACCAAAACCAATTCTGTCCATGACGAATGTTGCGGCAACGAATTCATCCGCCGGCCGGTTTGCCGGCCTGAGCATCGCACTGGCGGGCGTCGGCAAAGTCGCGCTGACCCAACTGCTCGGCCGTGGCAGCGACACCTACGTTTTCCTCACTTCGTATCCCGGCCTGGTGGTCAAATTGTTCGACCTCGAATGCGGCAAACCCGACGAGGTGAGTTACGGCCCTTACCTTAGCTACAACGTGGAGGTGGAGAATTTCGAAGACATCAAAGGCGTCGAGGAATTGCGGCTGCGTGTGCCGGCATATTACGGCGCGAACCTGGACGCGGAACGCAAGTTCGCGTTCATCGCGATGGAATATCTCGAAGGCCTGAATCTGCTGGCGTGGTCGCAGGCGGCGGCGGAAGCCGGTTATCCCGAAACGTGGGCCGATGAATTTCGCGCCGCGCTCCACGAAACGTTGTCCATCGTGAAACTGTTTCACGACCACGGCATCGTGCTCATCGACTTCAAACCGGACAATGTCATCCGGCTTTTCAACGGCGCGGTGAAATTCGTGGACCTCGGCGCGTTTTTCACGCCGCGTCACAGCGCCGAAACCGACAAGTATGTTTACGCGGCGACGCCGGATTACGCCGAGCTGGTGATCGACACCTCGAACGTGCAGACGGGCATGGCGCTCACGCAAGGCTCGGATATTTTTTCGGCGGGCGTGGCGTTGTTTGAACTGGCCACGGGCAATTCGCGCCTCGCCATCGCTCCCGACAGCGCCGCGAAAATGCTCGGCCAGCCGGGCCTTTACCGTTTCCGGGATTCGCAGATCAAAGATGTCTGGCACGCGTACCCGCACTTGAAGGAGTTGCTGCCGCTGGTGCAAACGCAGCTCCAGGAACGGCGCATCCTCTTCGCCGAACTGTGGCATCTACTCAAGGGATTCCTGGCGTCCGAAGTCGCGGACTGGGATTCGTTGCCCGAAGAACAACATCGGGAAATGATTCTCGCGACGGGCACGGACTTCATCGCCGATCAACTGCCGCCCGCGCTCAAATGGCTGGCCACGCCCATCGCGCGCGCGACGACGCTGCGGAGCTTTCGTTTGAAAAACGTGGTCGAACTCATGGAGCTAATCAGCGATCCGGTGGCGGAGGACGTGGAGGCGGACATCGCGCACGAAAACCTGGCGTTTCAAATGGCGCCCGATCTCGATCCGCCGGTCGCATTCCACGAGCCGTTGAACCGCTGGGAAGTGCGGTTCAATCCGCAGACGGAGCATTGGGCGATCAACGTCCGGCTGGCGGCGTTGAAACTCCGGTCGATCGCGCCGTTCACCTTCTTGAAGGAAATTTTTCGCGACAACGAAGGCCATCGTTTCTTCCAGTTCGCGGGCGACTCGGACGCCGATGATTTGGACGGCCACAAGCTGACGCTGGAAAATCTCGCCAACGATCCCGCGGCCTGGCTGGGCGCGTGAGCGGCACCGCACGAGCGCGCCGGGTAAAATGGTTTGCCAGCCGCGCAGCTTGATTGCTAACTCAGCGGCATGACGTTGCTCCCCATTGCCGCCCGCGAACTGCGCGTGGCCGCGCGCAAGCGCAGCACGTTCTGGCTCCGCATCATCGCCGCGCTCGTGGCCTTCGTGCTGGGATGCGGCTTTCTCGCGTTGAGCGTCATGGGGGTCGGCGCCGGCTTCATGAATGTGGGCAAAGGGCTGTTCACCACACTGGCGTGGTTGTGTCTCGCCGCCGCGTTGTCCGCGGGCCTGTTTCTCACTTCGGATTGTTTGAGCGAGGAAAAACGCGAAGGCACGCTCGGCTTTTTGTTTCTCACGGATCTGCGCGGCTTTGATGTCGTGCTCGGCAAATTGCTGGCGACTTCGCTGTGCGGCGCCTACGCGCTGCTCGCCGTGTTGCCCGTCCTCGCGCTGACGCTGGTGATGGGCGGCGTGAGCGGCACGGAATTCTGGCGCTCGGCGCTGGCGTTGCTCAACGCGCTGTTCCTCTCCCTCGCGGCGGGCATGTTCGTTTCGGCCATCAGCCGTGATTCGCAAAAAGCGCTGGCTGCAACCTTCCTGGTTTTGTTGCTGCTCGTGGTCGGCGGACCCGCGGCGGACGCGACGGCGGCCTCGGTGGCGCAACGTCCTTTTGCTCCGTGCTTCAGTCTGGCGAGCGCCGGCTATCTGCTCGTACTAGCGGGCGGCTTTGGGCGAAGCCCGTTCTGGCCGACGCTCTTCGTCAATCAAGCCATCGCGTGGACTTTTCTGTTGCTCGCGTGCTGGCTGCTGCCACGCGTCTGGCAGGAGCGGGGAAAAGCGCGGTCCAGCCGCGCGACCGGATGGGCGTACGACTGGAAGTTTGGTGGGGTGAAGCGCCGGCTCGCGCTGCGACGCAAATTAATCGAACTCAATCCCGTGGTGTGGCTGGCGTGCCGCGAACGCTGGCAAACATTTTCCGTGTGGTTGGTGCTCCTGGCGATCAGCGGCGTGGTCAGCGTAATTTTCCTGCGCTCCGGTCCAACAGCCTTCTGGCCCGCATGGACTTTGTTCGGTGGCTTGCTGACGCTGATGATGTATCTGGGAGTCGCGTCGCAGTCGGTCCGCTTTTTCGTCGAAGCCAGGCGCAGTGGGCTGCTGGAATTATTGTTGAGCACGCCGCTGCCGGCGCGGGCAATCGTGCAGGGCCAATGGCGCGCGCTGTTGCGGATGTTTGGCGCGCCGCTGACGGTCTGCTTGGTTTTGCAAATCTTCGGCACCGTCCAAAGCCAGCGCATGATGCTGGGGCAGGTTGCGGTAATTGCGCCCGTCGTGGTGGCGACCAATTCGACGACGATCAATGCACCGTCCACAACGTTCACCGTGACCAATGGCATCACGACGACGACAGTGGTGCTACCAGCCGGCACGACACCGGCCGGTTTCTTCTTTTCATCGTCCCAGCGCGATTTGATGCTGGCAGTTTCGATCCTCGGGATCCTCGCGCAGATCGCCAATCTCGTGGCCATCGTGTGGTTCGGGATGTGGATGGGCTTGAACTCGCGCACGACCAACCTCGCCACATTGAAGACCATGTTGTTCGTCCAAATCATTCCCTGGTTTGTAGTGTCGTTTTTGTCGGCCATGGCGATTCCGCTTGTGATGATGTTGACAATGTACAAGGGAAGACCAACCGGTGGGACGCAGCTGATGGAATGGTTTCCGGTCATCACGTCAGGGCTGGCCATCGTGATGCATCTCGGCAAAGACATTGGGTTTATACGGTGGTCGCGCAAAAAGCTGGGCGAACAATTTCGCGAACACGCACTGCGCGCGGTCGCGCCGATTCGCCCGCCGCTCCCGCCGCCGTTGCCATTGTCGTCCGTACCACCGATCGTCGCCACGCGCTGAAGTGCGCTGGTTATGCGGGGGTGCCGACGTCAGTGCGCGTGCTCGTGCGCGGGAATTTTGCCGCCAGCTTCGATGTACGCGAGGAGGTCGAGAATTTGTTCCTTCGACAAGCTGTTCAACAACCCCAGCGGCATGAGCGAAGAAGCCTGCGGCTGCCGCGATTTGATGTCCGATTTTTTCAACACTTGGATTAGCGCGTCCGACGCTCCGCTCTGCGCGGTCACAACCTCGGCATCCTCTTTCACGATCATGCCGGTCACGGTGTCGCCGTTCTTCAACTCGAACTCGAAGTTGCGATAACGGTCAACGATGACGAGCGAAGGCTCGAGGATTTGCCGCAGCACTTCGGCGCGATCATTTTTGTGGCGCGCGAAAACATCCGTCAGTTCAGGGCCAAAATTATTTCCCTCCGCGCCGAGTTTGTGGCACTGCGCGCAGGCCAGCTTCGTGAAAAAATCTTTTCCGCTCGCGAGATTTCGCGTGGCACCTGCCTTCATCAAATCCGGCGCGAGGTCTTCGACTTTCCATTCGGTGAACTTTGGCTCCGTCGTCGCGTGGCTCGAGAGGTAAGCCTCGACGTCGGGCACGACTGCGAGCGTGCCCAACATGCGCCGCCAGTGGCCGGGGAAGGTGCAGACGTATTGGTAATCGCCCGGTTCGGACGGCGCGGTGAAGGCGAGCTTCGCGCGCTGGCCGACATCGACCATCTTCGTCGCGTACAGAATTTTCGGCGACGCCGGCACGTAAAGCCGGCCCTGCGCGTCCGGCTCAAGCGGCATTTTCTCGGCGACATTGCCGATTTCTTCGACCGCGCCAGGGAGCGTAATGACGAGGTTGTGTGGCATCGAATCGTCGTTGACGAGGATGATTTCCACCGGCTTGCCGGCTTCGACGACGAGCAGCGTTTTGTCGTAAAGCATCTGTTCGAGAATCGTGCGCACAACGAACACGCTCACGCCCATCGAACGAAGCGACTTGCCGATCCCGCTCGCTTTTTCCGGCGGCAGCAACGCGTTCAAATCCGTCGCGAATTGAAATGCGTTCATGGCGTCGGCCTCGGTGCGCTGATCCGGCGGCACGGTTTTCAAATACGCGATCAAACTTTCGATCAGCGCCTCGGCTTGATCTTTCGGCCACGATTTGCGCGGAATCCGCTGGAGGCTTACGACAGCAGCGGCGCGTTCGGTTCCTGATTTCACGAAGCCGGCCAGCGTGTTGAACGTCTCGGCGTCGCGGCCTGGCACGGCGGCAATGGCGGTGATGGCCGCACGTCGCACTTCGGCGGGATCGGACTTTTGCAACAGCGGTTGGATCTTCGGATAAAGCGTGGCGCGAAGATTGGCGTCGCGCAGGAGCGGAACCGCGAGCAGTAAGTCCGCGAGTTTTGACGCGTCCGCTTCAACTTGCGCCCACACTTTTTCGATGGAGCCGTTGGCGGTGACCATTGCCGCGAAACCGAGCTGGCGGCTCACTGGCATCTGCGCTTCCGTCGCCAGTTTCTCCAACAGGGCGCGTTTGGCGATCAGGTCAGCGGATTTGTTTTGCAGCAACAGGCCGCCGAGTTCGCGCAACACCGGCTCCGACTCCTCGCCTTTCTTGTCCAATTCGCTGATGCCGCCAATCAATTCCGTCAGCGGGTCGGTGCCGCGCGCTTTGGCAAGACCATCGAGCGCTTCGAAGCGATGCTTGCGTTCGAGTCCAGCGCGTTGGAGCAACGCGACGAAAACGAATTCACTGCGGGGCGCTTCCATCAATTCTTTGTTCGAAAGTCGATTCAGGACGTACGCCGCCGCTGTGGGACTTTTTGGCAGGAACCAAGTTTTTTTCGGCGTATCGTCCTCGGCTGCGCCCACCAAAAATAGAACCAACGTCATCGATGCGAACAGCACAAGTAGCGAAAGTCGGAGGTGAGAAAATCTTTCCGGCGATGTTTTCAAAATAAATTGCTTAGACAAGGGATGGTGGCTGTCCTTGTTTAATCTTCGTTTTTCTTTGTCGCTTTCAAAATCCCGTAGCCGATCATGATAAAGCCTATCGCGGCAAGCGGGATATTGATAAAAACTAGAGTGTGGAGCATTTTGAGCGAAAGTCGAAATAACTGTTCAGACAAACGTGCAGTCTGCATGAGCGAAAATGTGGACTGAAACCAGACTTTAATCGGGATATAGAGATGCATAATTCCAATCACGATTGAAATGTACCCGACTAGCCGAAGGTGTTTTTGTTTTTTGTCTGTCATCTGGTTCAAATCGAATAGGACTTGTGATATTCGCAAATCGAACTTCGTTTCTTAATTTTAAATCAGAGATTCGACCAAACGCTCCGCGCGGCCAAGCGAATTTTGTGCGTGCCTTTTTTTTAAGCGAGAGTAGCTTGCCGACATGACAATCTGGATTCTCGCCGTCGTGTTGTTTGGATTTCTCGCCTGGATGGGCCTTTTGAAAGGCGCCATCCGGGTTACTGTGATGCTCGCCGGCCTGGTGTTGGCCGCGATGCTGGCGCTGCCGCTGGCTCCGCTGATCAAGCCTTTGTTCCCGAAGATGGGCGTGGAAAATCCTTACTGGCTCTGGCTGCTGCCGCCAGTGACGATTTTCTTTTTGATTCAATTCATCTTCACGGGCATCGCCTTCATGGTGCATCGCCAGGTGGCGCTGCATTTCAAATACAAAACCGATGACATCCATCGGCTGCGCTGGGAACGGCTCAACAACCATCTCGGTATGTGTGTCGGCTTGGGAGCAGGCTGTGTTTATCTCGTTTTGCTGGGATTGATTATCTACGTGTCGGGTTACTTGACGAATCAAGTGGTCGCGACGGACAACGTCCCGCTGCCGTTGCAATACCTCAACAGCGCGCGCGCCGACCTGACTTCGACGGGATTGGACAAGCTGGTTTCCAAAATCGATCCCACACCGCCAACGTATTACGAGGCTTCGGATATTGTAGGTCTGGTTTATCACAACCCGCTCCTCCAGGGCCGACTCTCGGCGTATCCCGGATTTCTGACACTGGAGGAGCGCCCGGAACTGCAGGAGATCTCGAACGACAAGGATTTCATCGAGCTTTTCCAGCAGCAGCAACCCATTACCAAAGTCATCAACTATCCCAAAGTTCAGGCACTCGCCAAGAACGCCGAAATCGTGCAAGCGCTCGCGAGTCTCGATTTGAAGGATTTGCGGCAGTATCTGGAAACGGGCGTTTCTCCGAAATTCGAGGAAGAAAAAATCCTGGGTCGCTGGCAGCTTAATTTGGGCGCGACACTGGTCGAACTCAGGAAAACACTCACCACTCTGCCGGCGTCATCATGGAAAAATGTCAAGAAAGCGCTGACCCTCTCCGCGATGTCGTTCACCGCCATGCCCGACAACAAGGTGCTTATGAAGGTGCAATCCAAGGACGAGATCATGAAGCTGACCCAACCGCCGGTGCCCGCAGCAACGGGAGCGGCTGGCGCGACTGGTGAAGGTGGCGCTGGCGCTTCGCGCGGCAGCGCACCGACGGCTCGTTCCATCGCGGCCCGTGCCGATCCCAATGCCGCAGCGGCTAATCAAGCGTTTCAGCAACGTTACGGACGCCTGCTCCAGCCGGCTCAACCTACGCCTCCGCCCGTGGTAGTTGTAGCCGCTCCAGCCGCGCCGCCCAGCCCGATTCTCAAGCTGATCATCTCGGGCGAAGGCTCCTGGAAAAATGACGGTGAGAAATACAAACTCACCGTGAAGGACGGCAAAGATCAAAAGTTGGAGGGAACTGTCCGGGGTGATCGCCTCATCCTGGCCAAAGACGATCTGCGCCTGATTTTTGAACGGGAGTAACCGCCGCCAGAAGGCGCGACTAACTCACCAATTGAGAAGAGTGTTGCCTGCTTTGGCGCGCTGAACCTTCAACAGACTGCCATCGAACAACGCGTTGGCATTGGGCATTTCCCCCAGCACCACTGAACCTTCAGTGAGCGGGAAGGCCGCTGTCGCGTGCGAAAACGGCGGGAGCGACATTCCGCTGCCGACCCCGGCGGACGCGGACAACGAGTCGCTCCAGGTGCTTTGCCCAAGCGGCAGGTTCTGGAAGTCATCCCTGGTTCCGTTGAGCAAGGTGATCCCGTAAAGCAAACTGCCGCAAACGGCGACTGAATAGGCGCCAACCAGAATCGGCTTGGCGTCGAAGTCGGCCAGAAACTTGCGCCACCAGGAAAGCGAACGAGCCGGTTGCTGCGCTTCCAGTTGAGCTATGACGCGCCGCGAGAACCCAGCGAAGTAACCGGGTGGAGGTTGCTCATGCCGTTTCATGCGCAGCAGCACGACAAGTTTGTCAAAATCTTCAGGCATTGCGTTTAACGAGTGGCTATTTCAAGTAGTCAGATAAGTGAGCCTGCAATTGCTGTCGAGCGTAAAAAAGCCGCGATCTCACCGTGCCCGCATTGCAGTCCATAATTTTGCTAATCTCTTCGTGCGACAATCCCTGCACATCGTGCAAGGTCACGACCAATCTGTGATCCTCGGACAGTTTCTGCATCGCTTCGTTCAATTTCTCCTGCAATTCCGCGAGATTGACTTCGCGGCGGGGAGTTTTTTCCGACACCAACGCCACCAAGTCCGGATCGTGTTCGGCGTTGAAATCGAGGTCATTCAAACTCAGATGTGTGCGGTTTTTGCGTTGCTTGAGGAAGTTGATCGTCTTGTTGATGGCGATCCGATAAACCCAGGTAAAGAAACTGGCGTCACCCTTGAACGATTTGAGCGCTTGAAATGCTTTGATGAAGGATTCCTGCGCCAAATCATGCGCGTCCTCGTGGTTGGACGTCATGTGGTAGATCGCTGCATAAATGCGCTCTTGATAACGCTGTACGAGTTCGTCGAAGGCCGACAGATCACCCGCCTGCGCCAGCCGCACCAACTTCCGCTCCTCCACCGGGGGCGGCGGGGCGGACGGCTTGGGCGCTTCTTTGATGGTGGCGAGCATCGGTATGCAACGCTTAAGAATCAACCCCCAGCGCGTCGGTTTGTTGCGCCAAAAATTCGCCCAGACCGAGCAGTGAAGCCCGGCCGGCGGTTTCGGGCAGCGAGAGCACTTGCTCGCGCGTCTTCGCAATCAGGTCATGAATCACCGCCCGTGATTCTTTGAGCGCGCCGTGCTCGTCCAGCAACTCCAGCACCCACGGCAGGTAACCCGGCTCCCAGTTGCGCAACAACTCCTGCAGCCGGAGGCGATCCGCGACGCGCACGCGCTCCAGCAGGGCGAGGATCGGCAGTGTGAATTTTCCTTTGGCTAGATCCGTGCCGAGTGATTTTCCGACCGAAGCCTCCGAGCCGAACAGATCCAGGCAGTCATCATAAACCTGATAGGCCGTCCCGAAGATGCGTCCGAACTCCCGCAACGTCTGCCGCTGGCTGGCTGTCGCGTCATTCAGGAACGCGCCGAGGTCGCACGAAAGCGCAAACAACTCGCCGGTCTTCATCTCCAGGATTTTGAAATACTCCGGTCGCGAAAATTGCACTTTGCCGCGTTGCAGGGTCTGCAGAATTTCGCCGGTGCAAACCGTGTTCGTCGCCGAGGCCACGGCGCGACAAACCTCGGGCGTCGGAAAACTTGCGGCTAGTTTGAGCGCGTGTGCGAACAGACAGTCGCCCAACAGCACGGAAATCTCATTGCCCCAGTTCGCGGCAACCGTCGGACGACGGCGGCGAATCGTCGCTTCGTCCATGATGTCGTCATGCACGAGCGTCGCCAGATGCACCATCTCGATGATCACGGCGGCAGTGAAATGGCTGGCCGCCACAGTGCCGGTCGCGCTGCCGCTCAGGATCAACAGCACGGGGCGGAGTTGCTTGCCCTGGCTCGCCAGCGCATAGCGCGCATACGCGCCGATTTCCGCATCGAACGCCTGCACTTGTTCGTTGAGTTGTTGGGCGACTTGATGGAGAAACGGCTCGATTGGGCCAATGATTCGCTGCCAGAAGTGCTCCGGCGCGAGCGGCAAGGGCAATTCTGTTTCCGAGATATTACCGAGCTTGGATTTGGCAGCCAGCATGGTTGCTCGGCAATTTAGGGTCGCCCTCTTTTCAAGTCAAACGGTATCCCCCCAGGCGCCAACGCGGGCTAGACATTCCTCAAAGCCTTTCAAGTGAAGGCCGGAAGAACAGTTGAACCTGAGGCAAACACTGGCTAACCCCAGTCGTTGCAGCACCGACAAACTACGACCAGTTAATGCCCTTCGCTCTTTGATGCTCGCCAGAATATCCGCCACGACCTCCGCCTTCGGCTTCGCGCCTTGCGGGCCGCCGTGGTGGAGGCGCACACTCACCGCGTCGGCTTCCATGTCGCGACCGCCGATGACCAGCATCGTGTGGACGCGCCCTGGTCCGGCGCGAGCCAGAGCGGGAAGTTGCCCGCCTAATGCTTGATGAGGAAGCCGATGAAACGTTCGTGCGTGCCGAGCGGCGCGCGATGGATGCACAACGGCGTCTTGTTCGAGTTGTCTTTGTCGCGGTAGGTCAGGCCGAACTTGGCGGGCACGGCGAAGTCCACCTGGTTGGTGGCGATGGTGAATTCGCGGCCGATGGCGCTCCACACCTGCACGTCAATCTTGGGGCCGTAGAACGCCGCTTCGTTGGCGACCTCCACGTAGTTGATGCCGGATTCGATCAACACCTTGCGCCTCGGGTGACTACGAGGTCTAACTTGGGCAAAAACTTTCAAATTCACCTCGCGTAAAAAACTTCTGTAAACTTGTTCAAATGTTTGAACGCAAATATCCGGGCGTTCATCATTTTCCCGAAAGCACTTCCTTGGCGCACTTCAAGAAGCTTTCCGCAGCGGTGGTGCGTCCGGTTTGGGGCGAAACGATGCCGATAGACAAAGACTTGGGCGCGGGTGTCAGTGGCAGGAGTTTCAGGCGTGCTCCCGCGATGCAGGCTAATGAGTCGGGCATCAAAGCCACACCGTTGCCCGCTTCGATGGCGGAAATCAGACTGGAAACGCCGTCGGGTTCTTCTGCGATATGGAGTCGGCCTTTGGTCGCGGAGAACACGCTGGCCAGGAGTTCGTGGTAGTCGGGATAGTCCTTGCGGCTGTAGGCGATGAAGGGTTCGCGCACGGCGTCCGCCAAGGCCACGACGCGCCGCCGGGCAAATGGGTGATTGGGCGCGACGGCGAGCCGCAGGGGATCGCGCATCAGTTCTTCGAACCGCAGTCCGCGCAATGCGGCAGCCCGTGGGCGCACGAGGAAGGCGATTTGCAAGCGGCCTTCGTGCAACCCGGCCAGCATTTCCTCGGTGGATACATCGTGCAGGTTTACTCGCACGCCGGGCATCCCGGTTTGAAAGGCCCGCAACGCTGGTGGCAATATGCGCGCGGTGAGCGTCGGCGCATAGCCGATGTGAAGTTCACTGCGGCTGCCGGTGGCGACGGCTCGCGCCGCTTTCACGGCGTCTTCGGCTCGTTGCAGCACGGCGCACGATTCGGTCAGAAACACGCGGCCTGCATCGGTCAGGCGCACGGACTTGGCGCTCCGTTCCAAAAGCAAAAAACCGAGTTCATCCTCCAAGTCTCGGATTTGCCGACTCAACGCTGGCTGCGAAACGTGCAACTTCAGCGCGGCGCGTGAAACATTTTCGGCTTCTGCCACGGCTACAAAATAACGGAGATGGCGGAGTTCCATGCGCATTGAAGTATGGCTTGATGGCAAACGGCTCGGCGAAACAAATCACCGCCTATCGTCGCTCCCAGTCGCGGACATCGCCGGGCACGATGCGGAAAAGCGGATGAGCCTCCGGCAGCTTCTCAGCGTGATGTCGGCGATAGACCTCCGGCGAACGCACGCGCAGCTTGGCTCGCAGATGTTCCCATTCGTGGAGCAACTGCCCGCGCGTCTCCTTGATCAGCCCGCGTGCTCTGGGCCGCGTGATTTTGGTGACATCAAAATGATACCCACGCGCCTTCGCTTCGTCCGCGAGGCCGACGAGGAACGCCGCCACCGCCGCCTTTGGCTTCGCTTGCGCGCGGAATCGCGCGAGTTGGGGATGCCGCGTATAGCCGCGCGTGCCGCCGGCCAAGACCTTCTGCGCAAGCAATGCTTCCCGCCACACCGCCACGAGTCCTTTCGCATCGAGGTAACGAGGATGAATGGTCCACAAGCGCATGATCGGCGGAGCATACCCATTGGTTATGCTGAGGCAAGAAACATGGTCTTTCCCAGGCGCGCGGTTCGTGTGGCATCGTATTGCCATGAAAATGACAATTCGAAAAGCAAACGAACGCGGCCACGCCAGTCACGGCTGGCTGGACACTTATCACACGTTCAGCTTCGCGGATTACTACGACCTGCAGTGGTTGGGATTCCGCAGTCTGCGCGTTATCAACGACGACCTCGTGATGCCGGGGATGGGTTTCGGCACGCATCCGCATCGGGACATGGAAATCATCACCTACATTCTGAGCGGTGCGTTGCAGCACAAGGATTCGATGGGCAACGGGCGCATCATCCGCACCGGCGAGGTGCAATACATGGCCGCCGGCACAGGCGTGCAGCATAGCGAATTCAATCCGTCGAAGGATGAAGCGGTGCGGCTGCTGCAAATCTGGATTCAGCCCGACCGCAAGGGCGTGACGCCGCGCTACGCGGAGAAGTCTTTTGCGAAAACGACTCCCGGCACACTCCAGCTCGTCACGAGCAAAGCCGGGCGCGATGGTTCAATTGCCATTCATCAAGATGCCGACCTCTGGTTCGCGAAGCTTGAACCCGGGCAAACCATTTCACATTCGCTTGCGGGAGACCGGCACGCGTGGATTCACGTTGCCGAAGGCGAAGTGAAAGTGAACGGCGAAACACTTTCCGGCGGTGACGCCGTTGCCGTCAGCGGAAAATTGAACCTGCAACTGACCGCGACCAAACCGTCGCAAGTGCTCCTGTTCGATCTCAACTAAAAACAACAAAACAAGAACAACACCATGACCACCGTATCCATCATCTACTTCTCCGGCTCTGGCCACGCCACCAAGCTGGCCGAGGCCGTGCAACAAGGCGCGGCTTCTGTCGCCGGAGTGAACGTCAACCTCATCCCCATCAGCGGCGACGACATCACCAAGGGCCGTTATCAAAACGACGCCACGCTCGTGCAACTAGACGCGAGTGACGCGATTATTTTCGGCAGCCCGACTTACATGGGCGGTCCGGCGGCACAGTTCAAGGCGTTTGCGGATGCGACGGGCGAACGCTGGTTCAAGTCCGCCTGGCGCGACAAGCTGGCGGCGGGTTTCACCGTCTCCAGCAGTCCGAGCGGCGACAAATTCAGCACGCTCCAATACTTTCACACGCTCGCGATGCAGCACGGCATGATTTGGATTGGCCTCGGCGAAATGCCGATGCAGCCCAACGGTGTCAACCGCCTCGGCAGTTTCAGTGGCGCGACGGCGCAGGCCGGGTTCGATTCGCCTGAACTCGCGCCGAATGTGGAAGACAAACTGACCGGTGAACGGCTCGGCCAGCGCGTCGCAACGTTCGCCGCGAAACTGAAAGCGTGATTCCAACAAACCAACTCAAACGAAAACACAAATTTATGAAAGCACTCCAACTCCTGTTCAAAACCAACAACAGCACCGCGCCGCTCATTGCGCGGCTCATGCTCGGCATCGTGATGTTCCCCCACGGCGCGCAGAAGATGCTCGGCTGGTTCGGCGGCTACGGCTTCACCGGCACGATGAACTTCTTCACCGGCACGATGCACATTCCCGCCGCGTTCGCGTTCCTCGCCATCCTTGCGGAGTTCGCCGGTTCGCTCGGACTGATTCCCGGAGTGTTCAGCCGCGTAGCCGCGTTCGGCATCGCCAGCGTCATGACCGTCGCCATCCTGACCTCGCACGCGGCGAACGGGTTCTTCATGAACTGGTATGGCAACCAGAAAGGCGAGGGGTTTGAATATCACCTGCTCGCCCTCGGCCTCGCGCTCATCGTGCTGGTCCACGGCGGCGGTAAAGCGTCGCTGGACTCAGTGATTCAGCGCAAGTTGACCGCCAGCGATGCACAGCCGTGAACTGACGAACTGCCAATGAACTCCTGCGAACATTTCAAGCCAATCGCCCCCGGCGTCACGATTGGTCATGTGCATCTCAAAGTGGCCGACTTGGAGCGTGCGCTGGCGTTTTACCGTGGCGTGCTGGGCTTTGAACTCACGCAGCGTTTCGGGTCGCAAGCCGCGTTTGTTTCCTCCGGCGGCTATCATCATCACATCGGGCTAAACACCTGGGAAAGCGGCGGCGGTGCGCCACCGCCGCAGAAGGCGACCGGCTTGTATCATCTGGCAATTCACTATCCCACGCGCGCGGCGCTCGCCGATGCGTTGCGTCGCGTGCTCGCGGCGGGCATCGAGATTGAAGGTGCGTCCGACCACGGCGTGAGCGAGGCGCTCTATTTGCAAGACCCGGATAATAATGGAGTGGAGCTTTACTGGGACAGACCGAAGGAACAATGGCCGCGCACTCCGGATGGCAGGCTGGACATGTTCACGCGCCATTTGGACTTGGAAGGATTGCTGAAGGAGTCGCCCAGTCCGGCCTGAACCACGCGCTCAATCTCTCCGACGAGTTGAAGCAGTTGGGCTAAAATCCTACAAGCACTTCGGCTTCACGCCTTCGCGTAAAGCTCGCTGCCCTTCTCTGTGGACTCGCGGGGTTTTCTTCCATTCCGTTTTTAGAACTTCCTGTTCGGAGACGCCTTGCTCCGCCGCGTATTTCCGCATGTCCTCCATTATCTTCACGCCCTTCGCTCTTTGATGCTCGCCAGAATGTCCACGATGACTTCCCCATTCGGCTTCGCACCTTGAGGGCCGCCGTGGTGGAGGCGCAATTGTTCCGCGTTGGAAATCTTCGCCTTGAACGGCGTCGCGCTGAAATCCGCATCCACCCGCACCATGTTCGCGCGCAGTTCGGCCACGATGGGCTGGGCGTAGTTGATCAACGCTTCGTCGTCGTTGAGCGTGATGACGCGCACCTGATCCGGCGCGAGCCAGAGCGGGAAGTTGCCCGCATAATGCTCGATGAGGAAGCCGATGAACCGCTCGTGTGTGCCGAGCGGCGTCTTGTTGGAATTATCTTTGTCGTGGTTGTCCGGCAAACAAACATGCCAGGGAAGCCAGGGAAGGTTCGAGATTTTGCAATTTGAAAACGAACAAGCTGACACGCAGATCAGTTCAGCGAGAAAATTCCTTGCGACTCGATTCGCGCCCGCCTAATTTCTCACAAAGTCAGCCAAAGGTGTGTTCGCGATGTCCGCGAGCCCTCTGCCCGATGGTGAACCAGGCATTTTGCAAACTATGAAGCGCAGATCCAGGCTTGTTCCGACGTTCGTCGCCGTTGCTGTTCTGTTCCACTCGTGGGCCGTCGGCGCGGCGTCAGTTGAGAAACCCACGGAAACCAAAACCCCGCCGCTGCCGCCGATTCGTTCGCTCAAAATCGAGCCGGCCAGCATCACACTGGAAGACGGTCTGGACGCGCGAAAGGTTTTGGTCTGGGGTGACATTGACGGCAAATCGCAAATCGATCTCACGACGCAGGCGACGTTGAAAACCGATTTCGCCAACATTGAGATTGATTCGGACGGCTACATTCATCCGCGAAAAAAGGGCGAAGCGAACATCACCGTCTCCGCTGCCGGCAAACAGGCCACGCTCAAAGTCACCGTCAAAAATGAAGCGATGCCCGAGGTTCGTTTCGTGCGCGATATCCAGCCGGTGTTGAGCAAGATTGGCTGCAACGCGGGGACGTGCCACGGCTCGGCCAAGGGCAAGAACGGCTTCAAGCTTTCGCTGCGCGGCTACGACGCCGACTTCGATTACCAGGCGCTCATCAACGACATTTCCGGACGGCGCTTCAATCGTGTCGATGTCGATCAAAGCTTGATGCTGCTCAAACCGCTGGCGGAAGTCCCACACGAAGGCCGGCAGGCGCTCAAGCCCGGCTCGCGCTACCATCAGTTGATTCGGCAATGGATCGCCGAAGGCACCAAGTTCGAGGATCCGGAAAAAAATCGAGCCAAGAAACTCATCGTGCTGCCGGAGCAAATCGAAATCGATCTGCCTGGCCGCACGCAGCAAATGATCGTGCTGGCAGAATATGGCGACGGCACGTCGCGTGACGTGACGCGCGAAGTCGTCTTCTCATCGAGCAATAAAGATGTCGCCGACGTGAAGGACGGCGTGGTCACTTCCGTCCGCCGCGGCGAGGCGGCGGTGTTGATGCGCTACGAGGGACTTTACTCCGCCAAGGAAGTCACCGTCATGGGCGACCGGAGCGGTTGGGCCTGGACGAATCCAACCGAGCACAACTACGTGGACCAGCACATCAACGCGAAGTTGCGGAAGGTGAAAATTGTTCCGTCGGAAATTTGCAACGACGCGGAATTCATCCGCCGAGTGACGCTCGACTTGACCGGCGTGCCACCGACCGGCGATCGCGTGCGTGAATTTCTGGCTGACAAAGCCGAAAGCAAAACCAAGCGCGACAAACTCATCGACGAACTGATCGGCAGCCCGGAATACGTGGGCTACTGGGCGAACAAATGGGCGGACTTGCTCCAGTGCAACAGCGCGACGCTTGGTCAAAAAGGCGTGTGGGTCTTCCGCGAATGGATTCGCCAGTCGATTGCGGACAACAAACCGTACGACAAATTTGTGCGCGAGTTGCTGACCGCCGAGGGCAGCGCTTACCAGAATCCCGCCGCCAATTACTATCGCGTCCTGCGCGAGCCGGGCAAGATCACCGAAGATGTCAGCCAGACTTTTCTCGGCGTCCGTTTCAGTTGCAACAAATGCCACGACCATCCGTTCGAG
>JACPZS010000179.1 GCA_016195385.1 Verrucomicrobiota bacterium | reverse complement strand
CGGGAGTGCCCAACTGGGTCGAGACTCAGAAACTCAGAAACGGGAAACAGGCAAAGTTGGAACTCAGGAAATCAGGAACCGTTTTTTGAGTTTGTGAGTTTCGCCGGGTTTCGCTTTCGGGGCGGCCGCGGATCGCCGGGACGATTCGTTTGACACGCTTTTCAACGCGAATTAGCATCCTGCACCATGAAGCCCACTGCTGCTCAAGCCTGTGGCCAATTCGGCGGACCACTCCAGGATCGCCGCGAATTTCTTCGCCGCACCGGCGCTGGTTTCGGCTCGCTCGCATTCAGTTACCTGCTCGGCCTTGATGGTTTCTCCGCGCGGGCCGGCAATGCGCCGCTGAATCCACTCGCTCCCAAATCGCCACACCTTCCGGCGAGAGCCAAATCCGTCATCTGGCTGTTCATGGAAGGTGGGCCAAGTCACCTCGACTTGTTTGATCCAAAACCGGCGCTCGACCAACTAGCCGGCCAGCCAATGCCCGACTCGTTCGGCAAACCGATCACCGCGATGGGCACGGCGGGAAACACGCTCATGGCGAGCCGCCGCAACTTCAAGCAATACGGCCGGAGCGGCCTGTGGGTTTCGGACTGGTATGCCAGCGTCGCGCAACACGCCGATGATTTGTGCGTCATCCGCTCGTGCTGGGCCGATGGCTTGAATCACGTCGGCTCCGTCTGCCAGATGAACACTGGCGATATTTTGGCCGGCCGGCCGGCGCTCGGCGCGTGGTCCACCTACGGGCTTGGCTCGGCGAACGACAACCTGCCAACGTTTGTCATTCTCACTGATGCCGGCGAAGTGAACGGCGGGCCGAAGAATTGGAGTTCCGGTTTTCTGCCGGCAGTTTATCAAGGAACGCAATTCCGCAACGACGGCGCGCCCATTTTTCATCTCGCGCCGCCGAAGACGATTGGCGCAAAGCAACAGCGTGGCAAACTCGATCTCATCGCCAAGCTCAATCAGCATTTCGCCGCCGACAAACCGGAGGACAGCGAACTGGCCGCGCGTTTGAATTCCTACGAACTGGCGTATCGGATGCAAACCGCCGCGCCCGAAGCCGTCGATTTTTCCCGCGAGACCGACGCGACGAAGCAGCTTTACGGACTCGACCAGAAAGAGACGCAGAAATTCGGCGGCAACTGTCTGCTCGCGCGCCGGCTCGTCGAACGCGGCGTGCGCTTCGTGCAATGCTACAGCGGCAGCGGCAGCGCTTGGGACGCGCACGTCGATCTCGAAGAGAATCATTCCAAAATGTGCCGCCAGACTGACCAGCCCATCGCCGGGTTGCTGACTGACTTGAAGGCGCGCGGACTGCTCGACTCCACGCTCGTCATCTGGGGCGGCGAATTCGGTCGCACACCGTTCAACGAAAAGGGCAAGGGGCGTGATCATAATCCTTGGGGTTTCACGATCTGGATGGCGGGCGGCGGCGTGAAACCGGCAACGGTCGTCGGAGCCACGGATGAAATCGGTTTGCGCGCGGTCGAAGATCGCGCCCACGTCCACGATGTCCACGCGACGATTCTGCATCTGCTGGGTCTGGATCATTTGAAACTGACGTTCCTCCACAACGGCCGCGACGAACGCGCGACCATCAACGACGGCGAAATCATCCAGCCCGCACTGGCTTGAAACACGAGTAGTACAAACGCCAATAAATCGGTGGGGGGAGTTTCTTCGCGGTTCAACCGTTTTGAAAATACGAACGAAGGCCACTTCCCTTGTGTAGCCGTCCTGCTTTAGCCGACAATTTCCTTCACCACTCTTCCAGAAACATCGGTGAGCCTGAAATCCCGACCCGCGTAACGATAAGTGAGCTTCTCGTGATCGAGCCCAAGCAGATGGAGAATCGTCGCGTGGAGGTCGTGGACGTGGACGGGATTCTCGACGGCGTTCATGCCGAGTTCATCGGATGCGCCGTAGGTCATACCGCCGCGCACGCCGCCGCCAGCCAGCAGCATGGAGAACGCGGTGTGATGATGATCGCGGCCGCTTTTCTGATCCTTTTGGTTTTCCGCGTACGGCGTGCGGCCGAATTCTCCGCCCCAGATCACCAGTGTGTCATCGAGCAGGCCGCGGGCTTTGAGATCAGCGATCAACGCCGCCGTCGGACGATCCGCATCGGCGCAAAGCTTTTTGTGGCCTTCGTCGTGATTTGTGTGCGTGTCCCACGGCTGATTGCCCTTGTTCACGTAATAAACGGTGACGAAGCGCACGCCGGATTCGACGAGCCGGCGCGCGAGCAAACACGAACGCGCAAAGGGCGAATCACCGTACGCCGCGCGGATGCTTTCGGGTTCGCGGCTGATATCGAATGTCTCCATCGCCTCGCGCTGCATGTGAAAGGCGGTTTCCATCGCTTTGATTTCGCCCTCAAGCGCTGAGTCGCCGTCGCGCTGCGCCAGATGCAGCCGGTTCAATTTGCCGAGCAGATCGAGCTGCTCTCGCTGTTCGCCTTCGCTGAGTTTGGAATTGCGAATATTGGCGACCAGCTTATCGACCTTCATGTCGGCGGTGATGACGCTCGTGGCTTGAAATTCGGCGGGCAAAAAACTGTTCGACCACAGCGCCGGGCCGACGACGATTTGCGGCGTGGGCCGCAACACGACGTAGCCGGGAAGATTATCGTTCTCGCTGCCGAGGCCGTAGAGCATCCACGAACCCATCGAAGGGCGGATGGGCTGCACGTTGCCGGTGTGCATCTGGAGCAAGGCCGGCTCGTGATTCGGCACGTCGGTATGCAGGGAGCGGATGATGCAACAATCGTCGATGATGCGCCCGATGTGCGGCAACGTCTCGCTGACATCGATGCCGCTCTGTCCACAGCGAGCGAAGTTAAGCGGCGACGGCATGAAACCGGTGCCTTTGCTTTTCTTAAAAAGTTCGCCGGTGGGCTGCTGGCCTTCGTTTTTCTTCAGCGCGGGCTTCGGGTCAAAGGTATCGACGTGCGATGGCCCGCCGTTCATGAAAAGAAAAATGACGCGCTTGGCTCGCGGTTTGAAGTGTGACACGCGTATCGCGCTGGCTGCAAACGCAGCCTGTGGTAAGAGCAGACTGGCCAAACCGAGCATCCCGAAACCCGAGGCCATGCAGCCAAGCATCTGGCGGCGGGTGAAAACAGAACCAGCCGGCACGGATGGATTTTTTATTAAATCGTGCATCGATTCATCAGAGGACGGCCTTGGTTAACGCGTATCCTTACCAGACTTCGGCGCGGGTAAACGTCGTTCGAACTTCAGTAGCGCATTCTCCAATGCAAGATAATGCTTTTCACGTTCGAGCTTTTCGCTTTCACGCAGTCGTTGGAAATCATGTTTCAACCCTTCCACGGCGATCACTAATTCTCCGAATTCACTTCGCAACTCTCGAATCTCTTCTTTGTTTTTCTCCACGGTTTCCAAAACCGTCATCAGATGCCGGGCGAACGTGAGAATCGTGCGGAACATGGCTCATGGTGCCTTGAGCCGATCGAGCGCCTGCCGAGTCTGCCGGCGTGAACGTTCAATCTCGGTGTCGAGCTTCTTCATCCTTTTTAAACGTCGATCCATTTCGATCAACAATGAGCCGATCTCGGCGGCGTGATGCACGTCTTCTTTGGGCGACCTGGGTACAGCGATGGCTTTCAGCATATAAAACCTTTCTTAACACTGGCGGCGAAGCATTGCCAGCAATGGTTTCGCTCAATCGACATACATCATCTCATTCGAGGCCAGCAGCAATTGCGCGTACTGCTCCCAACGCGACAATTCACCACTGGCGGGTTTGCCGAGAAAATCTGAAGCGAGTTTCGACTCCTCGCGTGACGGCTCGCGGTCGAACAACAGTTGATACGCGCGCTGCACGCGCAATTCGTTCGATTCTTTCGGACTCACATTCAGGCGCGCGGCGAACGCGCGGGCACGCTCCAACATGAACGGGCTGTTCAACACAAAAAGCTTTTGAAGCGCGGTCGTTGTCACGCCGCGTTTTTCCGCGTGGACGTTCGCGTCCGGATAATCAAACTGCATCAACAGGTCGTTCAATTTCAGCCGGCTCACGCGCGCATAGACCGTGCGACGCCGGTTCACCGGATCGTCGAGTTCGAGCGACTTGCCGCCGCCCGTTTCGAGTTCACCGCTCGCCACGAGCACTGCGTCGCGCCACTGCTCAATTGAAAAGCGTCGCCGGTTCATGTGCCACAGAAGTTCGTTCGAAGGATCGACTGAATCCCGGCGAGCCGCCTCGGCTGCATGCGGGGCGCGCGCGCTTCCTTGCCGATACGTCGCCGACAAAACGATTTCGCGCAAGAGCACTTTCACCGACCACCCGTTGTCCATGAAGCGCACGGCGAGATCATCGAGCAGTTCTGGATAAGTCGGCGGCTGGCCTGAGTGCCCGAAATTGCTCGGCGTAGGTACGAGCGACTGGCCGAAGAATTGCGTCCAGACCCGATTGACCAGCACGCGCGCGGTCAATGGGTTCGCACGATCAGCAATCGCATCGGCAAGTTCCCGACGACCGCTGCCATGTGTGAATGCCGGTGGTTCATCGCGTGACAGCACGCGCAGGAAACGGCGTTCTGCGACCGGTCCTTTTCGGCTTACGTTGCCGCGCAGAAACACGGGCAAGTCTTCCACCTTGTCGCTGTCTTCGACGACGTGCAGTGTCGCGGCCAACAGGTTGGTGGATTGCGCGTCGCCTTTTTCCGGCGATCCGTCGGGACGGCGATTGACCATGCGCGTGCCGGCGAACACGCCCGCCAGCCCGTAGTAGTCGCGCATGGTGATGGGGTCGAACTTGTGGTCGTGGCAACGCGCGCACGCGACGGTCAGCCCCAGCATGGTGCGCGAAACGGTATCGACGCGGTCCTCCCATTCGTCCGCCTGCACTTCGAGCCGGTCGCGATTGTAGTATTTGGGGCCGAGGCCGAGGAAGCCGAGCGCGGCGAGGTTTGGCGAGTTCGTGCCTTCAATTTTGTCCGCCGCAAGTTGGAGCCGGATGAATTCATCGTAAGGCAAATCGCGGTTGAACGCGTTGATGACCCACTCGCGATAGCGCCACGCGTTCGGATAAAAATACTTCGTGTCGTCGCCAACTTGATGCGCTTGATCTTCAGCGTAACGCGCCAGCGGCAACCACAAGCTCGCCATGCGCTCGCCAAAGCGCGGTGATGCGAGCAAGCGTTCCACGAGCCGCTCGTAAGCATCGGCACGTCGGTCGGCGAGGAACGCCTGGACCTCGTCCGGCGTCGGTGGCAAGCCGGTCAGATCAAAACTCAGCCGGCGAATCAGTGTGCGCTTGCCAGCTTCAAGCGCGGGCGAAAGCTGCCTCGCTTCGAGTCGCGCGAGAATGAATCGATCCAACGGTTGACGCACCCAGCGCGCGTTCTTGACGGCTGGCGGAGTCGGAGACGCGGGCGCACGGAAAGCCCAGAATTGTTGTTCTTTCGACCAGTTGATCGAGTCAGCGGGCAGGGAATTCGTTTCGTCGGCCTGAATTGCCACGCTCCCAAATGACGCAAGCGCGAAGCCGGCGAAAGCAATTTGCTTGAACACGCTGACTTTGCGCGCCAAAGAAAATCGATTTCGCGAATTGGCTTTCATGCGATCACGGCTGATGTCGCGCAAACGTAGCTTAATTGCTATGCGTACGGCAATTCGGAATTACGCCGTGACACGCTCCGCCACGATGGATTTTGCGCAGCCTGGCTGCGCGTCGCCCGGCTCGGCTTCGCCAAAATTTCAAGTCAGCTTCAACTCGAAGCAAAGGCTGCCGCAAATCGGATGACAGCCGTAGGCGGGAATTTCCACGAAACCAAGCGCGCGATACAGACCGATGGCCTCCTTCATAGCGTCGAGCGTATCCAAACGCAGGCGTTCGTAGCCGATGACACGCGCCTCGCTAACAATCTTTTGAGCGAGCGCGCGTCCAAGCCCACGACCGCGAAAGGCTGGCCGGACATACAGCCGCTTCATTTCGCCAATGCCAGTTTCCAGCGGACGCAACGCCGCGCAGCCGGCGTCCTGCCCCATTTCTTGTGCGAGGAAAAGTCGTCCTGCCGGCGACGCGTAACCGCCGGGCAACTCCGCCAGCTCTTGGGAAAAATTCTGAAAGCACAAATCAATTTTCAACGCGGCGGCGTATTCGCGGAACAGTTCGCGCACGCGATTGATTTCACCGGGATTGGTGGCGTAAATAATCGTGCTCACTCGGCGACGATGGTGGAATGAAAAGCAGCCGGCAAGCCCGGTGGCAAATCAGTTT
>JACPZS010000178.1 GCA_016195385.1 Verrucomicrobiota bacterium | reverse complement strand
GCGCCGTGGCCGCCGCCATGCGCAAACTGGTGCGGCTGATCTACGGCGTACTTAAACAAGGCCAGCCCTTTGATCCGAATTGGGCCGACCGCGCCAGAAAACTTCCGAATGCCTATTGACCGACAACACCGTATCTCCGGGCCAACTACATTAACCGGAATTCGGTTTTGCTTCAGTTTTCAGACGAATTTGATTAATGATTACGAACTGACGATGAAGTTGAAGAAGGTTATGAATTTAATTGGAAAGTTTATTCGGTCAGGCACGGCGATCATCGTTTGTCTGATTTTTCTTTTATCAATTTCAGTGCGTGGTGCAGGAGTGACCATCATCACGCACGGCTTGGACGGAAATACCGATGGATGGGTGCGAAGCATGGCCACGGCAATGCAGAATTACCGCCGGCTCGCAGGCGCTGCTTTTGCGTTTTATGAGGTTTACTTTTCTCCATCGCCTGGCGGTTATGTTGTGGCCCAACGCAAGCTCGCCGGTAGTTCTCCAATTGATTCCGATTCTGGTGAAATCTTCATAGCATTGGATTGGCGAGGTTTGGCAGATGGTTTTTCACATGATACCTACGAAGTAGCCGCCAATGTCGCTCCCGTCTTTCTTGAGCCGGGATTCATCCCAGAACTCGACGACAGAGCGTTGACGGAGTTTCCATTGCATTTGATAGGACATAGCCGAGGAGGTTCGCTTGTTTGCGAAATTGCCCGACTGCTCGGAAAAGAAGGCGTCTGGATCGATCACGTCACCACGCTCGATCCGCATCCACTCAACAACGATGAATTTTCAATCAATCCACCTTACACAGCGGTAGATGCGTCAGCCGAAATTTACGAAAACGTTTTCTTTGCGGATAATTTTTGGCAGAACTTGGGGATAGCTCACGGTGAAAAGATTCTTGGTTCTTCTAATCGCAAATTACTGAACCTCGATGGTGGTTATGAACCGTCATTCTTCCTTGATATCAGCGCATCACATGCCGATACGCACCTCTGGTATCACGGAACGATTGACTTAAGAATTCCGGCGACAGACACGGAAGCCACACTCACCTCCCACGAACGTGTTTCCTGGTGGAGCAACTATGAAGAGAATGGCTATGTGGCCGGCTTTTTCTACAGCTTGATCGGCGGCGGCGATCGCTTCAGCGCAGTTGAACCGGCGGGATTCAATACCGGCAAGATCAGCGACGGCATCAATCGTTTCTGGGATTTTGGACTAGGCACAGTTGGGAATCGTACCCCGCTGTCGGATCGGAGGGGAATCTGGCCGAACGTCATCCGGTTCAATCTGACAGGAAATAGTTTCCTCGCGACGACGAACGCCGCCGGACTGGTGGATCAAAAGTTTTTTGTGGTCGATCAAGCGGACGCGGTTCCGGCGCAAATCTTCTTTCAATACGGTGGCGGAGCGAGCGGGAGCGCGAACCTCCGTGTGTTCCTCGACGCGGACGCGAATCCTTACAACGCCAATCAAACCGATATTCATGTCAGGCAACTGGCCGCCACCGGCACCGCACAGGTGGGCATGACCAGCTTGTCGGCTCAACTGGACCCAAGGACAGTCGCTTCCGGTCGATACTTTGTCGGCGCTGAAATCTCGGCGGGCGGTTATCGTCGGTATCTCTATTCGCCGGAGCGGTTGCTGGTGTTCCCGCAGTTTTCCATCTCTGTCACAGCGACCGTGCCGTTGCGACTTCGGGTAGTCGGAGTGAACGGTTGGAAAGTCGCTTTGGAACACACCAGCGATTTCAAATCATGGACTCGTCTGCCGTGGCAAACACTCGTCGGAGCGGATAATCACGCACTCACGGGAGAAACCTCGTTTTCCGACGCTGACGCAGTCGGTGTTGCGGCGAAGTTTTATCGCGCGGTTTACGTTCCTTGAGCCGGACAACCCGCTGCCGACCAACAGGCAACTGCTTCGCGCATTAAGTGCCCACGAGTTCGCGAAGCGGCGTGCCGTCATCGGTGATGCGGCGGGGGCGGGCGAGCGGGTCGATGAATTCGCCGCCGGGCGGGATGCCGAGCAGGTGGAAAATCGTCGCCGCCAAATCCGGCGGACGAACTGGTCGCGAATCGGGCATCGCGCCGAGGCGATCACTAGAACCAATCACCCGGCCGCCACCGATGCCCGCACCCGCGAGTGCCACGGAGAAAACCTGTCCCCAGTGGTCGCGCCCGCCATCGAGGTTGATCTTCGGCGAGCGGCCGAATTAACCCATCACGACGACGAGTGTTTCATCGAGCAGACCGCGCGCGTGCAGGTCGTCGATGAGTGTGGCGAACGTGCGATCAAATTGCGGACAGAGCACGTCGCGCAGGCGCTGCGCATTTTTCTGGTGCGTGTCCCACACGGGATTGCCGGCCGTGGTGTCGCCCGGTTCGCGCGGCCAGTTGACTTGCACGAGGCGCACGCCGGCTTCGATGAGCCGCCGCGCCAGCAACGCGCTTTGACCGAACTTGTGGCGTCCGTAGCGATCGCGCGTCGAGGCCGGTTCGCGATCCAGCTCGAACGCGGCGCGGCTGGCGCTGGAGTGCAGGAGGTCGAAGGCTTTTTGCTGCATCCGGTCCACGTCGGTGATCGCGGGGCTGTGCGCGACCTCGCGAAAATGTTGATCGAGTTGTTGCAGCAAGCCGACGCGTTCGCTGAGGCGCAGCTCGGAGACATCCGCGACGGGCGTCATGCCGTCGATGTGAACGCGTGCAGCAGTCGGATCGCATTCGAGGACGTGCGGATGCCAGGTTGATCCCATGAAGCCGCCGTTCTGGCCGGGCCACGGAATGTGCGGGTTGTTGAAGATCGGTTCCGGCAAAATGATGGACGAAAGCGGCGAGCGCTCGCTCGGCTTCAACGTGCCGACGACGGACGCGATACTCGGCCAATCACTCGGGCTTACTGGTTCGCTCTCGGCTTTGGAGGGATGCTGATAGCCCGTGAGCATCCAGTAGCCGCTCGTCGCGTGGCTGTTGTTGTCCGTGGTCATCGAACGGATGATCGCGAGCCGGTCGGTGACTTGCGCGGTGTGCGGCAAAAGTTCGCTCAGATGGAGGCCGGGGACTTTTGTCGGGATCGATCCGAACTCGCCGCGAATTTCCAGCGGCGCATCGGGCTTGGGATCAAAAGTTTCGTGTTGCGGCTGGCCGCCGGTCATGAAGAGCAAGATGCAGGACTTGGCTTTGCCGAATGAGGAAGCGGCGGCAGTTTGCGCCGCGCGAACCGAAGGCTGCCACAAACCTGGCAGCGAGAGACCGAGGCAGCCCAGCCCGCCGACGCGCAACCACTCGCGCCGGCTCAAGCCGTGGTCTGTGTGCGCGTGCCCGTGTCTGCGGGAGAACATGCGGCAACGCTAGTCGCCGCGCTGCCGGGCGTCAACTTCCAGGCGTCCACTTGCCCCACCATTCAGCAAAATCTTCCCGCGGCCGCACCAGACTTGTTTGCTCTCCGTCGTGCCACCAGACCGCCGCCAGCCCGTGTGAGAAATGCGTTTCCCAGGACAAGTGATACGCGCCGGCGTCGAGCCAGAGCAAATAATCGCCGGGCGACAGGCTACGCGGCAAGGGACGTCGTGCGAGTTGATCAAACGCCATGCACGTTGGGCCGTTCACGGTCGTGAGGCACATCGGGCCGCGCGTCGGAGTAAGCGGGATTAGGTCGTGATTTTCCCAGGTGGAGACGAGCGCGTTCATCGTTTTGCCGCCGTCGCATATCAAGTGACGCATTCCTCGCCGCTCTTTCGCGTCGAGGATTTTTACGACGAGCACGCCGCTTGCCGCCGTGAGCCAGCGACCGTTCTCCAGCCAGATTTCCCGCACGCCGGAAAAGTTTTTCAATGCCCGTTCATAAGCGCGCGCCATTTCATCAAGATTGAATTCTCGGTCGAGAAATTTTCCCCCGCGTGTCGCGACGTGGCGCGGAGGAAATCCACCGCCGCAGTCGATGAACTTCGGCGCGAACTCGGCCGCGTTGCAAATCGCGGCAACTTCGTTGAGCGCGCGTTCGTAAATCGCCGCGGAAGCGACGTTTGTGCGTAAATGGAAATGCACTGTCTCCATTCGCACGTTCTGGCGGCGCAATTCCGCGATGACCAGCGGCGCTTCATCGGCGGTCAAACCGAACTGCGTCGGATACTTTGGCGCTTCGGGGTCGAATTCCTCGTTCGTTTTGAGCCGCACGCCGCAGCTCCAGTCGAGTTGTTTGGCCAAAGGCGCGAGCGCTCGCGCTTCGGCGGATGAATCGAAATTCACCCGCAGCCCTGGCATCGCATGACGCGGCAGCCAGTGATGTTTGGCCGGGCCGTTAAGCAGAATGTTTTCGGGAGTAAAACCTTCGGTCAACGCGGCGCGAAATTCAAATTCGCTCACTACTTCAACGCCGCGATTTTGCTGACGCCACCAGCGGAGCAGGGGAGACAGCGGCTGCGTCTTGAACGAGAACCAGTGGCGCACAGGCAGGTGGCCAAAATGTTTCTCCAGTTCATCGAGCGCCATTTTGATTGGCGTGGACGAGAAGATAAAAAATGGGGTCTCGTTGTCGCTGGCGAGTGGCTGAACTAGCTTGCGCCAAAATTCTGACTGTTTTCGCAGATAGTCGGTGACTTGGTTGATTGGAGTCCGGGCAGGCATTGAGGATAAATTTGACGTGGACTAACCAAACATGAAAGTCAAAATGATTTGGGCAGTTGAAAAATCGGGAGTTTACTGTGCGCCGAAGTAAAAATTAACCGCTGGCTATGGACACGGGCAAAAACAGATTATTCGAGTCTAATAAATCATCGAGAAGCAATCCGCGACCGAACTACACAGTGATGAAGCGATTTAGTTCTCCGTGGTTTCGCTTTCAATTACTAAAGGCGGGATTTACCATGAAAGCCCTAATGCAAGGCCTCTGGAAATGGACTAAAATTATCGTTCGATGGGTTGAAGTTTTTATCCGGTGGATTTGGGAGGCTTTTTGCTGGTTCGTGATTCCAGCAGGCTTCGGCTTATTGGCCTACTTGAGCATTTTTAAACAGGTATCCATTACCGTCGTACAAGTCGTTTTAGTTGCGCTGGCTTTGTCACCTTGGATTCTCCGAATGATGGCGCATTACCTTTCGGAATTTAGTATTGGAGTAAAGGGTGTTTCCGGGAAAATGAAGGAAGGTGTTATGATCGTGAAATCAGAGGAAACATCAGATAATCAAACTGTGAGTCTTGCGAACGAAGTTCAGCCGAGTGCTCTTGAAAAAAAACCAGAGGAGACAAAAATTGAACTTTCAAGGAAAAGCAAATTTCAAACTTTTCAACCCGAATCAAAGAAAATTCTGAAGACATTGTGGAATTACCAGCGCGCGCATTTACCTGGTAATGATAACGAGCGTTGGGGATTCAGCATGATGACGACTTCACCCATTCTTACCCCTTTCAGCTTGGCGTTACTTGAACTGTTAAAACTTGGATTGGTTTTCATCGGAAACAAAGGTATGACTTTCTTGTCAGATGAAGGACTTAAATTTTGCAGGGATAATTCAGAAGAGATTTTGGCCTATCCATCTTTTTACTCCAAATTTGCAAATTAGTTAATGTCAAACATGTTTTGTCAGTAGGTATGCTTTAAACTTTTCGTAATCCGCGTCCATGCGGTCGAAGTCCTCGGGCAGTGCAATGGCGGCGGTCATTGCGGCCGGTACGTCGGGCGGCCAGCCCACGACTTTTTCAACTTCTTCGGGAAACTTGGCGGGGTTCGCCGTCTCCACAATCACCGCGGGCGAGCTGCCCAGTGGTTCGACGGCGAGCCAGTCTAGGAAGCCTTGCCACGCGACCACGCCGTGCGGTTCGAGCAGGATTTGATACTTGTTCCAGAAGTCGCGCAGTGAAGCACGCGTGCGGTCGTCGGAAATCGAACTAGAGAAAATATCGCGGCGTATCGCGGCGAGATCAGGCTGCTGATGGATTTTGCCTGTCTCGTCCATTTGACCGCCGTAAACGGCCACGAGCCGCGCAAGGTTGCTCGGATGGCCGACGTTCATCGCATTGGAGACGGAATTGCGCGACGGAGAAATTTTTTGATAAACGCCGCTCGCGAGGAATTTCGGGAACGCGTCGTTGTCATTGACGGGCGCGATGATTTTTTTCACCGGCAAACCCATCTCGCGCGCAACGACCGCTCCCATCATGTTGCCGAAATTCCCGCTCGGCACGGAGAAGACGACGGGTTCGCCCGGTTGCGCGACGCGCGAGGCGGCGTAAAAGTAATAGACGCTCTGTGGCAGGAGTCGGCCGATATTGATCGAGTTCGCGGAGGAAAGTTTGATGTGATTGAGCGCCGGATCGGCGAAGGCGCGTTTCACCATCGCCTGGCAGTCGTCAAATTTGCCGTCAATCGCGACGGTGCGGATATTGTCCTTGAGCGAGGTCATGAGCTTGCGTTGGCTTAGGCTCACTTCGCCGATGGGAAACAGCACGATGACCCGAACGCCGGGCACTTTGTGAAATGCATGCGCCACCGCTGCGCCCGTATCGCCGCTCGTCGCGGTGAGGACGGTGACCTGCTGCCCATCTTGCTGCAGAAAACGTCCGAACATCTGCGCCATCATCTGCGCCGCGAAATCCTTGAACGACGCCGTCGGTCCCTGATCCAGCCGCATCAGATAAACGTGGTGGTGGATGACCTCCACCGGCACACCGAAGTCGTAAGCCTTGCGGCACATCGCGGTGAGAGCGTCATCAGAAATGATGCCTTTGGTGAATTTGCGGAGCACGCGGAAGGCGACCTCGCGATAAGGCAGTTGCGCGAACGCGGCGATATCGTCCGGCGTCAGGCGCGGAAATTTTTCCGGGAAATAGAGTCCGCGATCTGGCGCCTGACCGGCGAGCAACGCCTCGCGCAGATTGACTGCGGGCGACTGGCCGTTCGTGCTGCGAAATAGTAGCGCGCTCATCTCACTCAAAACTCTCCACGCGGATCATCACCGGCTCGCCTTTCACCGCGCCCAGTTTGGAAATCCTTGCCAGCGCATTGCGCATCGCCGAGTTCGGCGCGTCGTGAATCATCAGAATGACAGGCACCGTTTCGCCGGCGTGGCCTTCGGGCTGGATGATGGACGAGATGCCGATTTTTGACTTGGCCAGAACGGTTGCGATTCTTGCGAAGACGCCCGGCTTGTCCACGACGTTAAGGCGGACGTAGTAGCGCGAAACAACTTCGTCCATCGGCAGCACGGTGCCATCGCGCTCGTGCGGGACGAACGGCGGGATGCGACTCTTCGTCCCGCATTTCAAATCGAGCGCGGCATCCGCGAGATCGCTGAGCACCGCGCTCGCCGTCGCGTCCTGACCCGCGCCGCGTCCGTAGTAAAGCGTGTCGCCGACGACATCGCCGCGCACGAACACGGCGTTGAAGACGCCGTTGACGCTCGCGAGCACGTGCGAATTCGGCACGAGCGCGGGATAGACGGAAACTTGCACAGGCGCGCAGCCATTGCGTTTCGGGCCGGTTGTGGTTTCGTTTTGTTTCACCACACCGAGCAGCTTGATCGTGTAACCGAGTTGCGTGGCGAACTGGATGTCCAGGCTGGTAATTTGGCGAATGCCTTCGACGTGAATCTGCTTCGGGTTCACCCAGAAGCCATGCGCGAGCGAGGCAAGGATGCCGGTCTTGTGCGCGGCGTCGTGTCCGTCCACATCGAGGTCGGGGGGCGTTTCGGCGTAACCCAGCTTTTGCGCGTCAGCGAGCACTTCGCCGAAGTCCGCGCCTTCGTTCTTCATCCGCGTGAGGATGTAATTGCACGTGCCGTTGACGATGCCGTAGAGCCGTGTGATGCGATTGCCGATGAGACCCTCGCGCAAAACTTTGATGATCGGGATTCCGCCGGCCACGCTTGCTTCGTAATAAAGATTGGCGCCGGATTTCTGGGCGGCCTCGAAAAGTTCCTCGCCGTGCGCGGAAAGCAACGCTTTGTTCGCCGTGACGACGGGCTTGCCGAGCTTGAGCGCCGCGAGCACGACTTGTCGTGCGGTCGTGGTGCCGCCCATGAGTTCGACGACGAGATTCACCGCCGGGTCGGCCACGACGCTTTGCCAGTCCGTCGTCAGGAGCGCGGCGGGGATTTTCACCGCGCGCTTCTTGCGCAGGTCGCGCACGGCCACGCGGGCGACGTGCAATTGCACGCCGAGCCGGCAGGACATGAGCGGACCGTTGCGCTGGATGGCTTGAAAAACCCCGCCACCCACCGTGCCGCCGCCAATGATGCCCAAGTTAACCTGTCGCATAAGCGGCGCAGAGATTGCCGGGGTTCCTCGACAGCGACAATTTATTTTTTGTGTGGCGAGTGGATATGTGGCGACAAGCGCGAGACGATTTCGCGGCGGAGAAAATGGCGCGAGCTTTTGGAGCGCGCCGCTGATGCGGCGCTTTCGGTCGTTGGGGCGGTTGATTATTTCGAGCGACTAGCGAGGATGATCTGCGTTTGTGCGGTGTGAAAGCGGCGGAGCACCGCCGCCCTCGACGGACACTCGTCGTGTGCATGGTGTCTTGTCCGGCGCGTGGATTGGGCATCACAGTTTGATTGCCGCTGGAGAATCATGCGACGTTGCGTCACCGAGCAGCGAGTTGAGCCAAGCGGAGGGAACTGGCGCAAGCTTTTGGAGTGCGCCGTTGATGCGGCGCTTTTGGAGACGAAGAGACATCCGGTCGCGTGCCAAAGCGGTGTCGTCGCTGCGCTTTGCCACCGCAGTCCAAGACGCTGGCACGCTAACGGGAATTCTGTCTCTGCATGGTTTCGTGCGTTCGGAGCAGGATCGAAGTCATTCGAATCATCACCGCGTTTTCGCGTCGGGAGCACTTGCTTGCGAGCGTGGCGTGGCATCCCATATCTCGACAATGTTGTCGTCAGACGAAGCCAGCTTGTTGCCGTCCGGGCTAAACGCAACGGTCCTCATCCCCCTCTCGTGCCCTTTGAACGTGAGCGTCTCGAGACCGCTTGCGGCATCCCACACCTTCACGGTCTCATCCAAGCTCGCCGAGGCCAGCCGTTTGCCGTCCGGGCTAAACGCCACGCTATAGACCCAACTGCTGTGTCCCTGCAGCGTGAGCGTCTCCAGAGCACTCGCGGCGTCCCACACCTTCACCGTCTGATCACGGCTTGCCGAAGCCAGCCGTTTCCCATCGGGGCTAAACGCCACGCCTAAAACCGCGTTGGTGTGGCCTTTGAACGTGAGCGTCTCCTGACCAGTTATGGCGTCCCACACCTTCGCCGTCTTATCATCACAGGCTGAAGCCAGCCGTTTCCCATCGGGGCTAAACGCCACGCCATAAACCACGCCGGTGTGTCCTTTCAAAGTAAGCATCTCCTGGCCTGTCGCGGCATCCCATACTTTCACCGTCTTGTCGTCGCTTGCCGAGGCTAGCCGCTTCCCGTCCACGCTAAAGGCCACGCTTAAGACCCTGTCGGTGTGCCCTTTCAACGTGAGCATCTCCTGACCGCTGGTGGCGTCCCACACCTTCACCGTCCGATCCCAGCCGCCTGCCGAGGCCAGCCGTTTGCCGTCCGAGCTAAACGCCACGCTATAGACCCAGTTGGTGTGCCCTTTCAACGTCAGCGTCTGCCGTCCGCTCACGGCGTCCCACACCTTGACGGTCTGATCGATGCTTGCCGACGCCATGCGTTTCCCGTCCGGGCTAAACGCCACGCTGAAGACATGGGAGTCATGCCCATTTAACGCGAGCGCCTCCTGAGCCCTCGTCACATCCCACACCTTCACCGTCTCATCAAGGCTCGCCGACGCCAGCCGTTTCCCGTCCGGGCTAAACGCCACGCTCGAGACCAGGTAAGTGTGCCCTTTCAGCGTGAGTGCCTCCTCTCCGCTGGTGGAGTCCCACACCTTTACCTTCCGACCGTTGCTTACCGAGGCCAGCCGTTTGCCGTCCGGACTAAAGGCGAGGCTATTCACCCAATCGCTGTCCCTGTTCAACGTAAGCATCGCCTGACCGGTGGTGGCATCCCACACCTTCACAGTATTGTCGGCCCCCGGCCCATACCACCCGCCACCCGCCGACGCCAGCCGTTTCCCGTCCGGGCTAAATACCACACTCTGGACGCCCTTTTCGTGCGCCTTCAATGTGAGCACCTCCCGGCCCGTCATGGCGTCCCACACATTCACCTGACTCCAACTTCCCGCCGCCAGCCGTTTCCCGTCTGGACTAAACGCCACGCTCTGGATCTGATTGGAGTGCCCTTTCAGCGCGAGCATTTCCTGACCGCTTATGGTATCCCACACCTTCACTTGGTTCCAACCTGCCGCCGCCAACCGCTTCCCGTCCGAGCTAAACGCCACGCTCGTGACCTCGTTGGTATGCCCTTTCAACGTGAGCGTCTCTTGACCGCTCGTGGCGTCCCACACTTTCACTGTTTGGTCGTCGCTTGCTGACGCCAGCCGTTTCCCGTCCGCGCTGAACGCCACGCTCCGGACCGCGCTAGTGTGCGCTTTCAACGTGAGCATTTCCTGGCCTGTCGTGGCGTCCCACACCTTTACTGTCTTATCTCCGCTGCCCGAAGCCAGCCATTTCCCATCTGGGCTGAACGCCACGCTCCGAACCCCCGCGCTGTGCCCTTTGAATGTGAGCAAATCACTGTGACAGAGTCGATCCAGGTAAAACCACTCGAAGTTCCGCATGTCGGGCTGGCCCGGTTGAGAGCGGTGCATGTCAAGGAGCTGCACCATCCGGTCCGTTCTTGCATCATCCCAAGCCCGCTGCGCCAGGTTCATGTCGGCGGAATAGAGGAGGCGCTGACTGCGATCGCGTTCGGTCTCGGCGATGCGACGGAGTTCAATTTCCCGTTGCTTCGCGCTCATCTCTTTCAGCCGGGATTCTTCGGCAGCGGTGAAGAGGGACTTGTTCTTGATGGCCTGGGCGGCGGAGACGCAGGCGCTCACGGTCAACAACAACACGAAGCAGGCGGCGGTGGCCAGGGCCGCTTTGTGCCGACGGGCGAATTTTTGGAAATGATAGATCGGACTCGGTTTCACCGCCGTCACTGGCTCGTTGTCGAGATAACGCCGGATGTCCAACGCAAAGCTGTTCGCCGTCTCGTAGCGTCGCGAGCGGTCCTTTTCCATCGCCTTCAACACCACCCAGTCCAGTTCGCCGCGAATCAGTTTGCTCAGCTTCGCCGGCTCAATCGCGCGGCTCCGCGCCACCGTGGTCAGTTCGTCGTTCGGCAGAGTGGTCAGTCGATTGGAAGGACGCGGCGGCTCGATCTCACGGATCCGGCGACGGATTTCCTCATATCCACCGCGGGTCAATTCCTTCACTTCCATCGGAGTTTTTCCCGTGAGCAGTTCGTAAAGCAGCACGCCGAGCGAATAAATGTCGCTGCGCGTGTCGATGTCGGTGCTGTCCATCGCCGCCTGCTCGGGACTCATGTAGGCCGGCGTGCCCATGAACTGATGGAACTGCGTGAAGACGATCTTGTCGGTGAGATCGTGTTGAGTGGCCTTGGCGATGCCGAAATCAATCACCTTGGGCACAGGCCGGCCATCAATGGTCGCGATGAGAATGTTCGAGGGTTTGATGTCGCGGTGGATGATGCCCTTCTGATGCGCGTGCTGGATCGCCTGGCAGATGGGAATGAAAAGTTCGAGCCGTTGGCGGGTCGAGAGTTTGTGTTCGTCGCAGAATTTCGTGACGGTCTGCCCTTTGACGAGTTCCATGACGAAGTACGGACGACCCGTCTCGGTGCAACCGCCATCGAGCACGCGTGCGATATTTGGATGATCCATCATGGCCAAGGCTTGCCGTTCGGCCTCAAAGCGCGCGACGACTTGATTAGTGTCCATCCCCAGCTTGATAATTTTCAGTGCTACGCGACGGCGGACAGGCTCCTTTTGCTCGGCCATATAGACCACACCGAAACCGCCTTCGCCGATTTGCTGGAGCAGCGTGTACCGGCCAATCGTCGTACCGGAGCCTTCGGCGAGCGGTGTGGGCGCGAGGACGGTGGGACGTTCCGCGAGCGCGGTTGGTGGTTCGAGGAAAGTTGTGGGAGATTCGTGCGCGGCGATCAAGTCACCGAGCCGTTGGCGCAGGGCGGCATCGCCCGCGCACTGTTGATCGAGAAAAGCTGCGCGGGCGGCAGGTTCGAGCCGGAGCGCAGCGCGGAAAAGCGCTTCTTCGCGGTCGGGAGCGGGGTTCATAGGATTTCGAGTTTCGTTCATTCACTCATACATGCGCAAGTGCGGCGCAAAAAGTATGGAACAATTTTATTTTGAAAGCCGAAATTGAATGGCCACAAAGATGCACAGAAGACGCAAAAAATGAGCAACGAAATGACTCAAAGCGCGGAATGAACCTTCACCCGCCGGCTGGGGAGCACACGTGGCTGGCCCTCCCCGTTTCAACCACATCGTTGCGGCTTAACCGCCGGTTTTCGGTTTACGCATTGGCCCGCGAATCTCGACTGCCAGCCACGCGCGGGCGTGTGCCCACCATTCCTTGGCCGTTGGCACGGCAATGCCAAGCACGGCGGCGGCCTCTTCAAATTTGAGTCCAGTGAAGTAACGAAGCTTCACCAGCTCCGCTTTGCGCGGATGCTGGAGGGCGAGTCGATCCAGCGCGTCGTTGATGGCGAGCAATTCATCGTCATTCGCAGGGGCGGCGAATTCAATTTCATCCACGGCAAGGTGCTCGGCGTGGCCGCCGCGTTTGGCGGCTGCGCGCCGCCGGGCGCGTTCGACCAGGATGCGCCGCATTGCTTCCGACGCTGCGGCGAAAAAGTGCCCGCGATTTTGCCACACGGGTTGATCCTCGCCGCCGAGACGGAGCCACGCTTCATGCACGAGCGCGGTGGGTTGCAGCGTGTGGCCGAGCGGTTCGCTGGACATTTTGTGCGCGGCGACGCGGCGCAGTTCGTCGTAAACGAGCGGCAGCAATTCTTCGGCAGCACGCGGATCGCCTTGTTGCGCGCGGTCGAGGATGCGCGTGATTTCGTTCATGCCGCTGGCCGGCCGCCGGCGGATTTGTTCGGTGCCTGCGGCGACGTGTTGTCGGGAATTTTCGCGAGTTTGAATTGCGTCGCGACGTCGTCGAGGAACAGGGCGATGAGCCGTTGCAGGTCGCGTTGTTGCTGGCGCAGCAGCCAGGCGATGATGGGCATTGTCAGCAGGAGTAACCACAGCCACGGGTAGAGCCGCCATAGAAAACCAATGATGAGCAGTTCGCTGCCGAGCGCCGCCCAGAAAACAATTTTCGCCGGCAAACTCCAAAACGTGCGCAGCCGGCAACGGATGATTTGTCCGCCGGTATCGAAGTGCTCGGTGGCGGTCGTAAGTTGGAGGCGGTTCCAACGGTTGCCGAAAACTTCGACGTCGTAGTTGTTCCAGCCGACGTCCGATTTGTTCGGCCACTCCTGCCTATCGAGTTCTTCAAGAATTCCGCCGACAAACGCGAGCCGATCCACGTACTGCTCGGAAGCGAATTTCACTTCGTCGAAGTTGCGGCCTTGGTATTTCAAGTTCAGAAAATCTAGATGACGGGCGGCGGTGAGCGGCGTCGCGCGCAGATTCAGCCGGCCTTGATACCGCGCCGCGCCGCGCATGATCGGCTGGAGAAAAAACATCAGCGCCACGAGTGGTCGCGACCGGAAGTTTTTTTTGCGCTGTGGCAAATTCGCCTGCGCGCCCGCCGCCGTGCAAACACCCAGCGACAGCAGCAGGCTGGTGATGGCCAGCGGCGTCACGAACCCGAACGACACGGCGACGACCAGCAGCGGCAAAGTCACCATGACGTGATACTCAATGCTGGTGAAAAGCGTGAGCGTCATCGCGGGCGGCGAAGAATAGAGCGATTGGAAGAAGCCGCTGCCGAACGTGCCGTGGTAAATCATCGGTGGGCGGAGCACGACGCCGAATTTCGCCGGCGAATAAATGCGACCCTGCCAGAGGCTGCCGCCAAGCGCGTTGAAGTATTCCGGATGTTTGCGTACGAGCAGCGCCTCGGCTTCGCCGTAACCGCGCTGCTGCTGGAGGTAATCCGCAAAGGTCGCGCGGCGGTAGTGCCACACGAAACCCGCTGGACTGAAGCCGAGTTTGTAGCCGCGTTGCTGCAAGCGCCAGCACACGTCCACGTCGTCGCCGGCTTTTCGGAAAATGGGGTCGAAGCCGTTGATTTCATCGAGCGCCCATTTGTAGAACGCCATGTTGCAGCCGGGAATGTGTTCGGCGACCCGGTCGGTCAACATCACGTGCGCGGGCCCTCCGGGGGAAACCATCACCGCCGCCGCGACCCATGAATCTTCCGGTGGCAAAAAATTGTGGCCACCGATGCCGGCGAACTTGCTGTTCAACAAATCGCCGATGAGATAGTGCAGCCAATCCTCGTCGGCGCGGCAATCGGCGTCGGTAAACGCGATGATTTCGCCGCGCGCCGCGCGAATGCCCGTGTTGCGTGCGGCTGAAAGACCGAGGTTTTCCTGGCGCAAGTATAGAATCTGCGTGTGCAGCGCGGCGATTTGCGGCGTGCGATCCGTCGAGCCGTCATCGACCAGGATGACTTCATAGTTCGGATAATTGAGGCGCGCGAGCGAGTCGAGGCACGACTTGAGCGTGCGCGCGCCGTTGTAGCAGGCGACGACGACGGAAACGAACGGCTGACGTTCCAGCCGAAAATAAGGAGCGCGAGTGAACAACTCTCTGACGGTCGCGAATGATTCCTTCGGTTGCCGTCCGCGAGTCACAAGTCCGAAAGCCCAGTCGGTTACGAGCCGCTCGCCGCGATACCATTCGTCCGTGAAACTGAACACGACCGCGCCGGCGACGCCGCTGCGAAACGCCGTTTCAATCTGCCAGGCGAGAATTTCGCGCTGGCTGGATTCGCCTTCGCGAATCGTGTCGATGCCAAATTCGCCGAGCACGAGTGGTTTGGATTCGGCAATGTTTTGCAGGCGTACGAGATAATTCTCGAACGGCTTTTGGTGGTGGAGATAGACGTTGAAACAATGGAAGTCGATGTTTTGCGGCCGCAAAAATTCCGTCGGCGGATAATTTCCGAATGTGCAGAGGCAATCGGGATCAATCGTCTTCGCTTCGTTTACCAACTCGTCGATGAACTCCGCCACCGCGCGCCCACCGCTCCAGCGCACGATGTCCGCTGGGATTTCGTTTACAACGCTCAGCGCGAACACCGCCGGATGCCGCGCGCAGGCTTGCGCCACCTTGCGGACGGCGGCCCGCGCGTCTTCGCGGCTCGCGGCGCTGTCCAGAAAGCACGCTTGCGGACGCCACGGCGCATCGACGAGCAGCTTGAGTCCATGTTCGCCGGCCAAATCGAGAAACCAGCGCGGCGGCACGTGGTAAACACGGAGGACGTTCGCGCCGAGTTCGCGGATTTGTTGGAAGTCGCGCGCGGTTTGCTCGCGCGAAAGGAAGTGTTCGCCCTCGCCGTTCCGAGCAAACGGACCGTAGGTAACGCCCTTCGCAAAAAACTTTTCTTCGCCGAGACGAAAATGTTTTCCGTCCAGGACAACGCGCGAATTGAATGGGCTGGCCAAAGCCATGTGTTTACCAGACGAAGGGGCGGCGCGGTTTAATCATTTCGTCGGTGGGATAGCAGAGGCGGGCCTTGGGGTCAATGAACGTGCCGCGCACAACCGGCCAAATCGCGTGCTTCCCAACGTCGCGCCGTGTAGTAGAGTCGTGGCGACGTAAGCTTTGAAAGCACTAATCTCAACGGCCACCAAAAAGACGGAGCGCGTCTTTCTCGTCGGCCTCGAATTCAAAACGCGCACCGCCTGGGAAGTGCAGGATTCCCTCGACGAATTGAACCAGCTCGCCGCGACGGCGGGCGGCGAAGTCATCGGCACCGGCACGCAAAAGCTCGAAGCCCCCGTGTCCGCCACCTTCATCGGCACGGGCAAGGCGGATGAATTTGCCAGCCGTTGCCGCAGTGAAAACGTCGATACTGTGATCTTCGACGACGAACTTTCGCCCGCGCAGAGCCGCAATCTCGAACGTGTGTTTGACTGCAAAGTGCTCGACCGCACGTCGCTTATTCTCGACATTTTCGCGCAGCGTGCTCGCACGCGCGAAGGCAAATTGCAAATCGAACTCGCCCAGCTTCAACATTTGCTGCCGCGGCTCACGCGTTTCTGGGGCCACTTGTCGCGACAGAAAGGCGGCATCGGCATGCGCGGTGACGGCGAAACGCAGTTGGAAACCGACCGCCGCCGAGTGCAGGATCGCATCAGCAAAATCGCCGGCGAACTTGAAATCGTCCGCCGCCAGCGTGCGACGCAACGCCACGGACGCCAGCGCAATCTCTGGCCGCTCGCGTCCATCGTCGGCTACACGAACGCCGGCAAATCCACTTTGTTCAACGCGCTGACGGGCGCGGAAGTTCTCGCTGAAGACAAGTTGTTCGCCACGCTCGATCCGACCACGCGGCGTCTGCGCCTGCCGACGAACCAGAATGTTTTGATCTCCGACACCGTGGGTTTCATCCGTAAACTGCCGCATCGGCTCGTCGAAGCGTTCAAGGCCACGCTCGAAGAAGTGGTCCAGGCGGAGTTGCTTTTGCACGTCGTCGATTTGAGTCACGAGCAGGCAGATGAACAAATCGCCGCTGTCAACACTGTGCTCGACGAACTTGGTGCCGCGGGCAAACCGACGCTGATGGTTTTCAACAAAACCGACCGCTTTGAGAACGGCGAACTGTTGAAGAAATATCTCGACCGTTTTCCAAATGGCGTGGGCGTATCGGCGAAAACGGGCGACGGCTTTCCCGCGCTGCTCGCGGAACTGGGCACGTCGTTGCGCCCGGTGCGGGAGTTTGTCGAACTGACCGTGCCGCATCACGCCACCGCCGTCATTGCGCGGCTGCACGAAGTCGCGCAAGTCGTCGAGCGCGACTACGAGGGCGATCAAGCACGCTTCAAGGCGCGCATCCCGCCATACCTGCACGCGGAGTTTGCGAGCTACATCGTGGCGGAATCAGTGGGAAATGGTGAGCAGCAAGTGTCCGGTTAATCAGTTACGCGTCATGGAAAATCCACGCACGATCAATCGGTTTCTGTTGGCGACGTTCGCTGTGTCCTCTGCGGCATGCGCTGCGGCCAGCGTCTGC
The DNA here is from genome assembly GCA_016195385.1 of Verrucomicrobiota bacterium. Classification (GTDB taxonomy): domain Bacteria; phylum Verrucomicrobiota; class Verrucomicrobiia; order Limisphaerales; family JACPZS01; genus JACPZS01. The sequence continues at coordinate 6,098 of JACPZS010000178.1, read as the reverse complement.
TTCCACAGCATTTTCATTCTTCTTGGATGGCTCGGAGCGGTTGTGGCGTTTTTTGTCCTCTGCGGCTTGTTCGCACTTTTCAACATTGTCGTCTTCGCTCCTTTGTTTCGACTCTTGGCGAAGCTCGACGCGAGGATGCGAAGCAGCGAGTCGCGGGACGGGTGAAACCGCCGCCACCGCGTTGAAGCCTGATTCGTTTGCGAATCAATCGCTGTGTGGTGGGAAATTTGAGATTTCAAATCGGCGCGGCTTGCCTGACTCTCTCGAAGAACAGCAATGGGCGACCACCTCCGCATCAAAGATTTGCCTGACCGCGAGCGTCCGCGCGAACGGCTCGCCGAGCACGGCGCGGAGGCGTTGCGCAACGCGGAGTTGATCGCGATTCTCCTGCGCACGGGCATGAAGGGACGTTCGGCCATTCAAGTAGCCGATGAACTGTTGCTCCGGTTCGGTTCGCTGGAAGAACTGGCGCGCGCGTCGCTCACCGAGTTGCAAAAGACAAAAGGGATTGGCCGCGACAAAGCCATCGCGCTCAAAAGTGCCTTCACCCTTGCGCGGCGCATGGCCCTCGAACTCCGGCACGAGTCGCCCGTGCTCGATTCGCCGGAGAACATCGCCAACTTGATGCGCGAGGACAACCGCCTCTACGAAGTGGAACACTTTCAGATTCTGCTGCTCAACACGCGGCGGAAGTTGATTCGCGTCGAGCGTATTTCGCAGGGCACGCTCGACAGCTTGCTTGTGCATCCGCGCGAAGTGTTCAAGCTCGCCATCGTTGCCAACGCCTCGGCCATCGTGCTCGTCCACAATCATCCGAGTGGCGACCCGACTCCGTCCGATGGAGACATCAAGGTGACGCGGGATTTGATCCGCGCCGGCCAGTTGCTCAAAATTGAGGTGATCGATCACATCATTCTCGGCCGGCGCACGCCGGATCGTCCGAAGGACTACGCGTCGTTGCGTGAGTTGGGATACTTCTACAGTTGAGTTCTTTGAACATGATTCATCCGACCGCAATCATTCATCCGCAGGCTCAACTGGCATCCGACGTTCGCGTTGGCCCGTATGCGGTCATCGACGCACATGTCACCGTGGGCGCGGGCTGCGTCCTCGGTCCACACGTTCATTTGACCGGCCACACGACGATTGGGGCGCGCAACCAGTTTCATGCGGGCTGCGTGATCGGCGACGCGCCCCAGGATTTGAAATATCACGGCGAACCAACGCGGCTGCGCATTGGAGATGGAAATATATTCCGCGAACACGTCACGGTGCATCGCTCGAACTCGCTGGCGGAGGATACGGTGATAGGCTCGGAGAATTTTCTGATGGCGCACAGCCACGTCGGTCACAACTGCGCGCTCGGCAATCGCATCATTCTCGCCAACGGCGCGCTGGTGGGCGGACACGTGAGCATCGCCGACCGTGTGTTTCTTTCCGGCAACTGCCTCGTTCACCAGTTCGTGCGCATCGGCACGTTGGCGCTGATGCAAGGCGGCGCGGCCATTAGCCAAGACTTGCCGCCGTACACGATTGCGCGCGGCGACAACACGATTTGCGGTTTGAACACCGTTGGTCTGCGCCGGGCCGGCTTCAGCGCCGAGCAGCGGATGGAGTTGAAGCGCCTTTACCACGCGCTCTTTCGCAGCCGGCGCAAATTGAGCGAAGCGCTCGCCGTCGCGCGAAATGATTTCACGAGCGAATGCGCGGAAACCATGATCACCTTCGTCGCTGCGAGCAAACGCGGCGTCTGCCGGGACACGACTTCTTCCCCAGCCGAAGAAGGTGTTGAGCAATCTGACGAAGGTTGAACGCAACTAAATTGCACCCAATGGCTCCGGAAATTTCCCCGAACGAGCCGGCGATACGTTTGGGTTTTTTCCTCGGCGTCTTCGCGCTGGTGGCGCTGTGGGAACAACTCACCCCGCGCCGCGCGCGATCCATTTCACGGTGGCAGCGTTGGCCGGGCAACTTGGGCGTGGCTTTGCTGGACACGCTGCTGACGCGGATCATCGCGCCGACCGGCGCGGTGGGATTCGCCATGCTTGCCGAATCACGCGGCTGGGGCGCGCTCCACTTCGTCGCCTGGCCCACGTGGCTGGAACTGCTGATCGCACTGCTCTGCCTCGACCTGGCGATTTACTTGCAGCACCGCGCGTTTCATTTCGTGCCAGCGCTTTGGCGTCTGCACCGGATGCACCACGCCGATCTCGAATTCGATGTGACGACCGGCGCTCGCTTTCATCCGCTCGAAATCCTGCTCTCGCTGGCGATCAAGTTCATCGTCATCGTGCCGCTGGGCGCTTCATCGTTGGCTGTGCTGGTTTTTGAAATCGCGCTCAACGCCACCGCGATGTTTAATCACGGCAATGTCCGCTTGCCGGCATCCGTCGAACGCGCTTTGCGCTGGTTGGTCGTCACGCCGGACATGCACCGCGTCCACCACTCGGTTGTGCGGCGCGAAACCGATAGCAATTTTGGATTCAACTTCCCGTGGTGGGATCACGTGTTCGGCACGTATCGTCCACAGCCCGCCGCCGGTTACGAAGGCATGACCATTGGTCTCCATGAATTTCGCTCGCCACGAGAACTGCGGCTGAACCGGATGCTCACGCAGCCTTTTCGCGATGAGCAAGCGCTCGACACAACAAGCAGCGCGGCCAAACCGTCATTGCCGAAGGAAAATTGACGCGCGAAATCGGGTGAAGATTTTTTGAAGGAGGAAAGTCCGGTTGCAATCAATCCCGGCAGCAATGCAATGGACGTCGAACAATTCCGAATCAACCCGCGCGACGTCAGTTCGAGGGATTCCAAAGCCGGTGAAACTTCAGAGTGCCGGAAATCGTGTTCGTAACGCGAACGGTTGCGTTGTCATTCCAGGCGGGCTGCTGCACCACGGTCCAGATCGTGTTCGAGTCGCGCCACGCCGTTGTGGACTGCAAAACCCAGCCGGCCCAATCCGTCGGCCACTTAAGCACCGCGCGATTGGACAAATCCCGCTCAATGCTCAATGACGGCGCGTCTGCGCCCGAGTGATCGCCGGCAATCGCGACGTAAAACAGCGCAGCGAGCACCGCCGTGCCTTTGGTGTCAGGATGCACTGTGTCCGGAAACCATTCACGATGGCCCGCCAAGGCGATTTGCAAATCGAGCGTCTGCAAACCGTAAGCCGCGCTGAGTTCACGCACGGCGGGCGCGATATTGGTGGCGACGGTGCCGGGTTTGATGTCAAAAGCTCCGTTCAAGAAAACCGGACACGGTGTGCAGAGCAGGATGCGAGGATGGCTGGCCAGGTTCGTGTAGGTGGCGATCAAGTCCTGATAGTCCGTGAGGAAGTTCGTTCCGTAGCGCCAGTTATAGGGTTTCCCATCGTTCGTTCCGAGCATGATGGTGACGAGATCAGGTTCATACTTCTGGCTCTCGGTAAAAGCCTTTTCTTTCCAATAAGGGAAATCGCCTTTGCGCAGCAACGTGCGTCCGCTGACGCCAAAGTTACGGACCGCGTAGCCTGCTCCGAGCAATCGCTGCAATTTGGCTGGGTAACTTTCGGTGGCGGCATTGGCCAGCCCGGACCCTTCCGTAATGCTGTCGCCAATGCACGCGACTTTCACGACTGCCGCGTCCGAGTTGAAGCCACTCCAGCAGAAGCTCAGGATCGCCATCAGCCAAATGCGTTTCATGATGTGGCACGCTACGTTGAACGCGACTATGGGGACAAGCCGAAAAGCCGACTGCGCGGAATTCGCAATTGACTTCTGTCCACAACTTCGGCTCCTTCAGGGCGAAGCACTCAACCGACTGAATATGAAAACAAACCTCGCCCGGAAATCCCTCCTCTTGCTCGCGTTGCTCGGCCTGCTGACTGCGTTCACCTTCACGGCCTGCCAGAGCAGCGACAATCACGAGCACCCGGCTGGCGAACACCCCAAGAAGTAAGAGCGCCGCGTTGCGTCAATCTTCGGTCAGGATTATTCGTCAACTCTCGGAGGTGAACTTTCGTCTGCATTGCCGTGGGTGGCTGGCGGCATCGTTGCTGGCTGCCTGTTCATTTCTGTCCGCGTGTGCTCATCGCCCGCTCCAGCGCGCTCCAGGCGCGGCCGAAGCGGTATCTGGTGTCGTGACGGCGGACATTCAGGCTGCCATCGAGAAACACATCGACAAGGAAACGCGAGCGGGCGGCGGTGTCTTCAAAGTGCCCTTCAAGCGCGATGAACTGAAGCTCAAGCTCGTCCGAGTTCACACCGAATATCTCGCAACCCTCGCTCCGCAAAAGCACTTCGCCTGTGTTGATCTCGTCGGGGCCGATGGGCCGGTGTACGATGTCGATTTCTTCCTAACCGGCGATCCAGGCGCGATGACGGTCACTGAAACAACCGTCCACAAGATCAATGCCCAGCCGTTTTACCTCTGGGAGCAACGCGGCGATGGCACCTGGCGGCGGCGTTCCGTCAAACAAGCCAGCGGTCGTTTGCTCGGCGTGCTTCACGGCCAGGACGAATTTGAGTTCACATATCGTGTCAAGTTACCCGCCCTCACCAACAGCGCCCGGATGTGGCTGCCCTTGGCTCAATCGGATCGATTTCAATCCATCGAAGTAACGAGCCTCACCACGCCGGTGCCGACGAAGGAAATCCTCGAAGCCGGGCATGGCAATAAAGTGCTTTTCCTGACGCCGAGGGCGGACGACAGCGGCAAAATCATCGAGATTCGCTATCGCGTCCGCCGCACCGAGAAGACGCCTTACTACGAACCGGGAACGCAGCCCGACCGTTACCTCGCGCCGGAAACGTTGGTGCCGAACAACACGAACTTTCAGGCCATTGCGCGCGAAGTCACCAAAGGCAAGGCCGCCGACCTCTACCGTGCTCGCGCGCTTTACGATCATGTCATCGAACGTCTGCGCTATGCTAAATACGGCTCCGGCTGGGGACGTGGCGACGCCGTGTACGCCTGCGACGCGCGCTCCGGCAATTGCTCCGACTTCCATAGCTACTTCATCGCGCTCGCTCGCGCTGTCGGCATCCCGGCACGATTCGCCATCGGCGCGGCGATTCCCTCCGAGCGCGACTCCGGTGGGATCGATGGCTACCATTGCTGGGCGGAGTTCTTCGCCGAAGGCAAGTGGTGGCCGGTGGACATCAGCGAGGCCGACAAAAATTCCAGCCTGTCGCAGTATTATTTCGGCCACCACCCGGCCAACCGGATCGAGTTCAGCCGTGGCCGCGACCTGGTCGTCGAATCCGGCCCGGCTTCTGGGCCGATCAACTTTCTCGCCTATCCTGTGCTCGAAATCGGCGGCCAAGTCGTAAAAGCGGAAACAACCTTTCAGTTTCGCCGCAGTTCTGCCAACGAGCGCCACAAACTCGCAGCGCTTTCCGACGCTCGCCCGTGAATGCTCGTTAAGCCCGAACTCCAAGATTGAAACCACGGATGACACTGATAAACACGGATATGGACGACTGAGGAGTGGACAGTCGAGGAGAAGATTCTTTCCGAACCTCTCCAGTGCAAGCGTTCTCATCCGTGGCCATCCGTGCAATCCGTGGTTCTTATTTTGTTGTTCGAGTTAAGCGAGTTGATTTCCCTGCTTGCTGCGTCGCGGATTTCACGACCACACTCGGCTCATGCAGCAGACGACTTTGACGCTCGGCCATTCGCCCGATCCCGACGACGCCTTCATGTTTTACGCGCTGGCGAAGGAGTTGATTCCCACGCACGGATTTCGCTTCGAGCATATTTTACAGGACATCCAGACGCTCAACGAACGCGCCACGCGTGGCGAGCTCGACATCTCGGCCATCAGCATCCACGCCTACGCCTACGTCAGCGAGCAATACGCGTTGCTGCCGAGCGGCGCGAGCATGGGCGACGGCTACGGCCCGATGCTCGTGGCGAAACAAAAGTTTTCGCGCGAAGAAATTCTCGGCAAAAAAATCGCCGTGCCCGGCAAAATGACCAGCGCGTTCCTTGCGCTGCAACTTTGGTTGGGCAAAAACGCGCGCGAGTTTGATTACGTCGTCGTTCCTTTCGACAAAATATTTCAAGCCGTCCGCTCCGGCACGGCCGACGTGGGATTGATCATTCATGAAGGGCAATTG
>JACPZS010000176.1 GCA_016195385.1 Verrucomicrobiota bacterium | reverse complement strand
TCTCGACCGCATGCTCCAGCCGGACGAAAACTTGATCCAACCCAGCCAAGCCGAGATGAACCATCGCAATTTCAATGGACGCGGCACCACCGTTGGTCGAGACGCTATTCAACTTTTCGAGGATTTGGCGCGCCTCATTCGTCCGGCCCGCGCGGGCATAAGCGTAGCCCAAGTAACCAAGGGCGTATGGCGTGTCGCCAGCCTTTTTCCGGACCTTTTCAAGCTCGGCGATGGCTTCGGTAGTTTTCTTTTGCGTGAGGAAGATTTGTCCGCGCATACCATAGGCAGGCAGGAAGTCCGGTGAGAGTTTGAGCGCTTCATCAACCCCAACCAACGCCTCGTCGTACCGGCCAGCTGAGTAAAGCACCTCGCCAATCTTGCATTGATTTATAGGGGACAACGAGTCCACAGCCTGAGCTTTGCGCATCTCAGCGAGGGCTTGCTCCATTTTTCCCTGATCGCGAAGCAGCAACGCGTACCAGTGGTGACTGGTGCCGTGGTTTGGGTTCAAACGCAGCGCTTCCTGAAATTCCTGCTCCGCCTCTACCCAATCCCAATCATGCCACGCGCAACCGGCAAGCACAGTGTGGGCTTCGGCCAGCCGGCCATCCAGTTCGAGCGCCCGACGGGCCGCCGCCCGCGCCTTGGGAAGCGCGTCGCGTTTCGGCACGGCGGCGTAAATTGGCAGCAGCGCGTAGCTGGACGCCAACCCGGCGTAAGCCGCAGCGAACTTCGGATCTTTCTCCGTGGCTTGCTGGAACAAACCCACCGCGCGCTCGATGTCGACACCTGTGCGCTGGTTCCAGAAGTGACGGCCGCGCAAATACAGATCGTACGCCTCAAGGTTGTCCGTCCCGGCAAGCGTGGCGTTGGGGCTGCCTCCCGCCAGCAGTTTCACTTGCAACACTTCCTGCACCCTTTGCGCCACGTCGATCTGGATCGCGAACACGTCCTCCGCCTTCCGATCAAACGTGTCCGACCACAGATGAAACCCGTCGGCCACGTTGATGAGCTGGGCGGTGATGCGCAGTTGGTTGCCCGCGCGCCGCACGCTGCCTTCCAGCACCACGCCCACTTTGAGCAGCTCGCCGATGCGCTGGATCGATTCGTTCTTGCCCTTGAACGAAAAGGCCGAAGTCCGCGCCGCTACGCGCAAGCCCGGTGTGCGGGCCAGCGCGTTGAGAATCTCCTCGGTGATGCCGTCGCTGAAATACTCGTTGTCCTTGTCCGCGCTCATGTTCACGAACGGCAGCACGGCGATGGATTTCTGGTCGGCGGCGGGCGCAGCAACGACGGGCGGAGTGTTTGATGTGACGGGCGCAGTCGCTGCGCTCGGCGAATTGGTCGAGGACTGCGCAATTTGCTTCGTCGTCTGACGGGATTGGTGAATCAGCCACCAGCCGAGTCCGGCTACGAACAGCACGACCAAGGTAACCAGGCCAAACTTCGTAGCAGCCGACGTTAGTCGGCGCTGAATTTTTGTTTCGTGTTCGTCATCCCGCGCTGCACGCTCAGAATGAGCCGACTCACGTCGGCTGCTACTTTGCGTTTCCCACGGCAGCACGATACGAAACAAATCCATCGCCACCGAAATGTTCTTCAACTCCGTCGGCGCGAGTTTCTCGAAGCGTGCCTCCAGCGCGTTGCGAATCTGCCGCTCGACATCCATCGACACACAAATCCCGCCCGCGCCCGCCAACGGTTCGATGCGCGACGCGATGTTTACCCCGTCGCCATACACATCGCCGCCGCGATGCACCACGTCCCCGATGTGAATGCCGATCTTGATCTCGATGCGACGGTCGGCCGGCACGTCATGATTGCGCTTGGCCAGCGCGCGCTGGATTTCGATGCCGCACTGCGCGGCTTCCAAGGCACTGTGAAACTCGACGAGGAAAGCGTCGCCAATGGTTTTGATCTCCGTGCCATTGAAGCGTGGAAAGAGCGGCCGCAACAGCGCGCGATGTTCCTCCAGCAACTCCTGCGCAAGCTTTTCGTTCCGCTGCGACAGCGCGCTGTAGCCCACCATGTCCGTGAACATGATCGCGGCGAGCTTGCGTTGTTCCGAGTTTCCCGCTGGCACGGTGGAGTTTTAACGAGTGCGTGACGGTTCCGCAATCGTCTTCGATGAGTTCGATCCCCGCATTAACAGCAGGAAGCGAAAGTATTTCGGCGGCTTAATGCTTCCTTAATCGACCTTCTCGTAAATTGGCGGCAGTAAAAATGAAAACTGTTCAAAGAACTGTTCTCAAATGTTCGCAAAGCAAACGCAATTTGTCCGGCTCGACCATGCGCCACAGAACGGTGCGAGGTCGGGACGGCGGACGTCACAACAAAAAATCAAAATCAAAGTCGTATGAAAACATTCAGCAAACTTACCTTCCTACTCGTGCTCGGTGGTTCCCTGGCGTCAGTCGCGGTTGCCGGTCACGGGCCTCGGCCCGATGGCCACGCGGCGGCATCGACCAATGCGCCAGCCGTCGCCGCTCACGCGGCGTCGGCGTTCGCGGTCGTCGCACCCTTCGATGCGAACAGCGACGGAAAACTTGATGCCACCGAACAGGCCGCGCTCGCCAAGGCGCTTGCGGACGGCACCGTGCATCCGTTTGACACCAATGCCGCGCCCCGCCTGACTGCCGATGCAGCGACCGAAATCGCCGCGCATATCGCCGGTGAATTTGCCGTGCTCGCGCCGTTTGACGCCAATCACGACCGCAAACTTGATGACGCTGAACAGGCCGCTCTCGCCCAAGCCTTGAGCAATGGCATGGTGCAATTTCCTCATCACGGACCAGCCGGGCCACACGACGAAATGGATGCGCTCCGTCAACAATTGCTGGCGACCTACGACGCCAATGGCAACGGCCAGCTCGACGACGCGGAATGGGCGGCGATTGAAGCCGAAGTGAAATCCGGCAAGTTACAGTTGCCCCTTCAGCCCACACCCGGCACGCGTGGACGACGTGGTCCCCGCCGGTAACAACGAATGCGAAACCCGCCGGATCGTGTCCGATCCGGCGGGCTATCAAGCGAGAAATTCAAATTACACGACTCCAAAATTCACAAAACTCCCGGTCACTTGATTTCCACCCAGTCCAACTAAACTCAAATCAATCATCAGCGAAAAACTGTTATGAAAACTACCTCCACATGGATTCTGCTTGCGCTCGCGACCACGGCAAGATCGGCCTGGGCCGACGACAAATGGGACGTGAGCAAACTCGACGTCAGCAAATTGCCGCCAGCCGCCCAAACCAAGGGCATCACTTACGCGAAAGACATTCGCCCGCTCTTCGAGGCGGCGTGCTTCCGCTGCCACGGCGAAGAAAAGCAGAAGGGCGATTTGCGATTGGACAGTCTCGAAGCCGTCCTCAAAGGCGGCGAGGATGGCAAAGTCGTTTTCCGCGGAGATAGCAAAAAGAGCGCGCTCGTGGCCGCCGTCGCGCAACTCGACGACGAAATCGCGATGCCGCCGAAACGCAGGCCGGGCGGACCCGGTGGGCCCGGTGGACCGGGCGGGCAAGGCGGTCCGCCGCCGGGTGCTCCGCGCGGCGAAGGCGGGCCAGGGAATCGGCCTCCGGGTGGAGGCAATCCACCTCCCGGTGGGCCGGGCGGACCTGGCGGCCCCGGCGGACGCGGTGGATTTGGACCGCCGCCAAAACCATTCACGCCCGAACAAGTCGGCCTGGTGCGCGCGTGGATTGATCAAGGCGCGAAATGATTCATGCCTTCGCCCGGCAGCAAAATTCTAAACTCATTGCCTTATGAAAACTTTGCGAACGCAGTTCACCAGTTTGCTCCTGATGCTCACGATGGCTTCCGTGCTGTCGAGCTGGGCGCAGGCTCCCGACAATCGGCCGCCACGCGATGGCGGACCGGGTTTTGATGGCCCGCCACCGTTCGGCCCGGATGGATTTGGCCCGCGTGGTGGAGGCCCGGGCGGTTTCGGCGGACCGATGCAGCAGAAAACCGAACTCGTCAAACAGTTCGACCAAGACGGCGACGGTCGGCTCAACGCGAGCGAACGCAAAGCCGCGCGTGAATTTCTGCAAAAGGAAAATGCTGGTGGCCGCGGCCGGCGCGGGCCTGGTGGGCCGCGTGGATTCGGTGGCCGTGGCGGGGAGCGAAAGCCCGCGCAACCGGGCGAGAAACTGTCGCCCACGGAGGTAAAATCGTTTCCCGACGCGCCGCTTTACGATGCGCAGACACTGCGCACGTTCTTCCTCGAATTTGAGGACGCGGATTGGGAAAAGGAACTTGCCGAGTTCAAGAACACCGACGTGGAAGTTCCCGCCAAGCTCACTGTGGATGGGAAGATTTATCCCGACGTGGGCGTGCATTTTCGCGGGATGTCGTCGTTCATGATGGTCGGTGAGGGGCAGAAGCGCTCGTTGAATGTCTCGCTGGATTTCGTTCACAAAGATCAAAAGCTCGGCGGCTATCGGACGCTCAATTTGTTGAACTCGCACGAGGATCCAACGTTCCTGCGCTCGGTGCTTTCGTATCAAATCGACCGTGAATATCTGCCCGCGCCCAAGGCCAACTTTGCGCGCGTGGTCATTAACGGCGAGAGCTGGGGCGTGTATGTGAACGTGCAACAGTTCAACAAGGATTTTGTGAAAGACTGGTTCGGGACGACGAAAGGCGCGCGTTGGAAAGTGACCGGCAGCCCGAATGGCCGCGGCAGCCTCGCCTACCTCGGCGAGGACGCCGTGCCTTACAAACGCATTTACTCGATAAAATCCAAGGACAACGAGAAATCCTGGGCCGACTTGATCAAGCTTTGCAAAACACTTGATGAAACGTCGGCGGATAAATTGGAGGCCGCGCTGGCACCAATGCTCGACATTGACGGCGCGCTCAAGTTCCTCGCGCTGGATAATGCGTTGATCAACAACGACGGCTATTGGATTCGTACGAGCGACTACGGCATTTACGAAGACGAGAAAGGGCGCTTCCACATTCTACCGCAAGATTCAAATGAAACCTTCAGCAAGCCCGGCGGGCCGGGATTTGGCGGCGGGCCGGGCGGGGGGCGCGGCCCGGGCGGTCCAGGTGGGCCGGAAGGTCGTGGAGGCCCCGGTGGCGGTCGCGGTTTCGGTGGTGGCCCGCAAATCAACGGCGTCGAACTCGATCCGCTGATCGCCGCCAACGACGCAAGCAAGCCGCTGATTTCAAAACTGCTCGCCGTCCCTTCGCTACGCGCGCGTTATCTCGGTTACGTGCGCGACATTGCCGACAATTGGCTCGACTGGAAGAAGCTCGGCCCGCTCGCGCAGCAATATCAAGCCGTCATTGCCAGCGACATTGCAAAAGACACACGCAAACTTGATTCGACGGAGGCGTTCACCAAAGGGCTGACCGAGGACGTGGAGGCGGAAGGGCCCGGCGGCATGACGATCGGTCTGAAAAACTTTGCCGACCAACGACGAAAGTATTTGCTCAATTATGTTTCGGCCAACAAACCTCTCGCCGAGGTGCGGTAAAAAATCATCGGACGAAGAACGAACAACTCATTCAACAGCTAGAAGCATTGTGAAAACGAAAACCAATTCCACTCTGCCGCGCGTCTTTTACATTCCGATCGATCGACGGCGCTTTTTTCGCAGCATGGCGATTGCATCCGCCGGCTTCACGCTGCGCGGCTATCTCGCCGAGGCGCTCACGATCTCGCCGACGGTGACGCAAGGGCCTTACTATCCGCTGGCCAACAACATCCCGCTCGACAAGGACAACGATCTCGTCCAAGTGAACGACAGCCTCACGATTGCGGCGGGCGTCGTCTCTTACGTCACCGGCCGCGTCCTCGATGGTAGCGGCAATCCGATTCGCGGCGCGCTCGTCGAACTGTGGCACGCGGATCGCGAAGGCGATTATCTTTACTCGACCAGCGCCACTCGCAATCCGGCGTGCGATCCAAATTTCGCCGGCTTCGGTCAATTCCTCACGGGCGCGAGCGGTGAGTTCAAATTTCGTACGATCAAGGCGGGACTCTACAATGGCCGCACGCGCCACTTTCACTGGGGCGTTACGATTCCCGGCCAGTTGTCGCGCATCACGACGCAGACGGGCTGGAATGAAGTCGCGCTCGATTTGAACGGCAACAAGTGGGCCACGCAAAATTCCAACGACAATGTTTTCAGCACCGTTTCCGATGCGGCGCAACGCGCATCCATGCTGCCGGATTTTACCGCCGTTCCCGGCACGACGACGGGCGAAGAGCAGGCGAATTGGGATTACGTGGTCGGGCAAACACCGGTCGAGCCAACGTATCCAAACAATGGAGGCTTGGTCGTGGCTGGTGCCGTCGTGGCCGGAGCGAATGGCGGCACCCCACGATTTAAAATCACCGTGCCGGCATACAAGGGCTACAGCTATGAAGTGTACGGCAACCCAACCCTTGGGCGGTTGTCCTGGAGCGCGCTGCCTTTTTCGTTGACGCAAACTGGAGCCATCGACCGCAACATTTTCACGGCGACGAGCGACGGCGCGCTTGATCTCTTCGTCGATCAAAAGGCGTTCAAAGGATTTTACTACGTCTCGTTCCGAGTGCCCGGCGCAAACACGGGAACGCCCGGCAGTGGCGCAGCGGGTGGTGGCCCGGCAGGCGCCGGAGGTCCGCCGCCCGGCCGAGGTTGAGTTCGAACACCGCTCAACTTGATCAACCATTTCAGTTTGAAAGTATTTTTGACGATTTGACAACGGCGCAACCAGTGAGCACGTTTCCGCCGCTTCGTGGTTGTCCCGCCGCAGAAGTTGACGACGTTCCTGACTCGCCAGTGAACTTGGTAATGAATCAAAGTTTGTTTCGCATGAACGCAGCCACGCGCTGTCTCGCAGCCTCGTTGCTTGCAATTTTACTGCGTCTTGTCCAGCCGCCCCGCGCGGCCGCGGAAAACAAAGTCGAATATCGCTACGAGGATTACAATGAAGACAACGGGCGCATTCACATCCGCACGCACTCGGTCGGCTTCGAGCAGGAACTCACTTCGAAAGTCACGGCGAAAGGCTTGCTCGTGTACGACGGCATCTCCGGTGCTACGCCCACGGGCGAACCGCCCGCGCTCAGGAGCACCGAAGTGCCACTGGCGAACATCACCGACATTCGCCGTGCGTTGAGCCTGGATCTGTCGGTTCGCTATAACCAGCGTGGCACGTTCACACCACAATTTAGCTACAGCCAGGAAAGTGATTACACATCGCGCGGTGTCTCGCTGACGCACACTTACGAATTCAATCAGAAGAACACCACGCTCGTGCTTGGAGCGGCGCACAACTTCGATTCCGTCGGTGGCGGCGTGCTCACTGCGTTTCAGCAGAAAGGCACGACCGACTTCCTCGTTGGCGTCAATCAATTGCTCTCGCCGGAAACCGTCCTCACGGTAAACTTTTCACTCGGTTATGCGGATGGTTATTTGAATGACCCTTATCGGCGCGCGACGTTTCTGCTGCCGGACTCGCCAGATCCAATTTTCTCGGATCCCGCGCAAGTAAATGCGGCCGCCGAAATTCGGCCGCGCCATCGCTTCAAACAGATCGGCTACGTTTCGCTCACGCAATTCATCGCGCCGCTCAACGCCAGCATCGAGGGCAGCTATCGTCCGTACCACGATGATTGGGGCATCTGGTCGCACACGCTTTCGATCCAATGGAATCAAATGCTCGGCCAGCGCGTGACGCTCTCGCCACTTTTCCGCTACTACCATCAAAGCGCGGCAGATTTCTACGCGGCGAGTTTTCGCGGAGTGTCCTTTGATGATTACGCGAGCGGCACGCGCGTCGCGTTCCAAGACGGCACTTTCATCGGCTTTCAAGGCGACCCTTCGTTTCCCGCACCCGGAGAAGAAGCCGGGTTTCAGATCGTGAACGTGCCGGCGCGTCCAGCGTATTATTCCGCTGACTACCGGCTCTCGGAATTCGACGCGTTCACTTTCGGGCTCAGCGCGCAGATCAAAATCTGCCAACACTTCACGTTCGACCTCGCCTACAAACGTTACGAGATGCATGGATTGGATCGCGCGACGCCACATTCGGTTTATCCGTCGGCGCATATTTTCACCATCGGCTGCGGCGTATGGTTTTGAATTCTCCTTCGTCATCTCCGACGCGCAAACCGAATGAGCCAGCCAACTTCGGCAGCGCCACCGTGCTTGCGCGCATCCGCGGCTCGGCGCAGGAAAGCATCCGCGAAAGCGCGCACGAACTCACGTTTCAAGCGCTGGGTACGCGGTGTCGTGTCAGCTTCGCCGCACCAGCTTCGCGAGCTCGGCAATTGAAATTGATCGTGCTCGAATGGGTCGCGGCGTTCGAGGCGAAGTATTCGCGCTTCCTGGCCGACTCGCTGATCTCGCGCATCAACGCGGCGGCAGGACGCGAGCCGGTGGGCATCGACGCCGAGACGGAGCGGCTTTTCGCGATGTGCGATCAAATGCACTTCGTCACGCGCGGCGTGTTCGATCCGACGGCGCTGCCGTTGCTTCAACTTTGGAACTGGAAAGCAACGCCGCCGGTGATTCCGAGCGCGGACGCGATTGCCAAAACGCTGCCACTCATCGGCTGGCGAAAAGTGCAACGCCCGCCGGGAAAAATCTTTTTACCGCAGACCGGCATGGGCCTCGACCTCGGCGGCATGGGCAAGGAATATGCCGTGGATTGCGTCGCGCAGACGCTTGCGAGCGCCGGCGTGACCGGCGCGCTCGTGGATTTCGGCGCGGACGTGCGTGTCGTGGGCAAGCCCGCCGACGGCCGGCCCGCGTGGCACATCGGCCTCGATGATCCGCGGCAGCCGGGGCGTTGCTGGTGCGGCCTGGGCCTGCGTGAAGGCGCGGTCGCCACGTCCGGCGATTATTTGCGCCGCTTTGAAATGAACGGCCGCCGCTATGGCCACATCATCGATATTCGCACCGGCCAGCCGGTCGATAACGGTTGTCTCGCGGTGAGCGTGCTTGCGCCCAATTGCACGCTGGCCGGCATGCTCACGACCGGAATTTTCGTGCTTGGCCCCGAAGAAGGAATGCGCCTGCTCGACGCGCAATTCGGCGCGGCCGGCGCTGTCATCACCCAAAATGGAATTGTCCCCAGCCGACATTTTTATGAACACGTTGTTTCTGAAGCCAAATAACTCACTTCGTCACTCATTGCGCCATCTTATCGCGATCGCCTTTGCGATTTTACTGGTGCCGTCCTCAACTTTCGCCGCGCCACCCACAGCCGGCGAAGTTTTTCCCGATTTGGTAAAGTTCAATCTCGAAGGCGCGCTGCCCGATCTGAAAGACAAAGTGGTGCTGGTCGATTTCTGGGCGTCGTGGTGTGGGCCGTGCAAAAAGTCGTTCCCGGTCATGCGCGAGTTGCACGAAAAATTTGGTGCGCGCGGTTTTGTCGTCGTGGCCGTGTCTCTGGATCGCAAGCAGCCTGCGATGGATGCCTTCGTGAAAAAGGAAGCGCCGCCATTCACCATTCTGCGCGACGCGAAGGGCAGCCTGGCCGAAGCGCTGAAGATTGACACGATGCCAACCTCGTTCTTAGTGGCCGCGGACGGCAAACTCATCACCACTCACCGCGGCTTTGAAGGCGAATCCACGCGCAAGAAATACCTCGCCGAAGTCGAGACCGCGCTGCAAGCGGCACACAAATAGCTAATTCAAATCCGTGAGAATCGTGGCTCGAATCTTCATCGCCGCTACAGCCATCGCGACGTTTGGCGGGTGCGCCAACGTGAAGCCCTGGCAGCGCGACACGCTCTCCACCCGTGTCATGCACGCGGATCGCGACCCCATTGGCATCGCGCTCGGCGAACATATTTATTTCTCCCGCGAAGGCGCGTCGGGCGGGCGTGGCGTGGGCGGTGGCGGCTGCGGCTGCAATTAAATTTCTTCCAGCGCGATTGAATCAAATCATGAAACCAACTCGACTCACACCGCTCCTCCTGGCCGCTTTCCTGCACATCGCGCCAGTCGCGTCGCGCGTAACCCAATCCGTTCCCACATTTTCCACGTCGCCGACGGTCGTCGTGCTCAAGTGGATTGTGGGCGCGCTGGCGTTGACCGGCGCGTATCACACGGTCTCGGCAGCTACCGGGCTTGTGAGCGCCAGCACCGTGTCTGGGACAACCGGCAAACGCCTGACTTATCAAATCAAGATTACCGGTCGGGAAGTTGGTTTGCCGGATTCCTGGCTTGTCGTTGACCAGCTTTTCAATCGCCCCGGCACGGTAACTGAGGGATTGCCGCCCGGGCTTTCCTTTTCCTTGAACACGATGATCCTCAGCGGCACTCCAACTCAGGACGGCACGTTCGACGTGGACTTCACGGCGTTTGAACATCGCAATGGCGGCGGTGGTGCGCTGTCTTTTACTCTGACGTTCGTCATCGCGCCGGGAGCCGCGGCACCAGTCATTGCAGGGCAACCAGTGGATTCGACGATTCATCTGGGCGAGCCGCTCACGCTCACCATGGCGGCGACCGGTGGAAATCTGGCCTACCAATGGAAGCATGATGGCGCGGATGTGCCCGGAGCCAATTCCGCGAGCCTCAACCTCACGGCCGTCTCCGCGAGCGATGCGGGCGATTACGTAGCTGTGGTCACGAACCCCTTCGGTTCGGCGACCAGCGCCGTCGCGAAAGTCGTGGTCGTGCCCTTGGTGATAGGTGTTTCACTTCAGAACGATGGCAGCGCCGTGCTCAACTTACAGACCATCCCTGGACGAAGCTACGTGATCGAAGCTGCGGATGTGGTAAATCCGCCGACATGGAATGTGGTCGGCGAAATCGTCGCGAGCGGCAACGCGGACACTTTCACGGACTCAACGGCGCAGGCCGCTCAACGATTCTGGCGGTATCACGCGGCCCCGTGAGCAACGACATCCCCTGCCTCGCCGAACGAAGGACTGGTCAGCCGTACTTCGCCCTGAAACTTCTATGGTTCAAATCCGTGGTTTGGTGACTTGGTGGCGCGACTGCTTTTTCCAGCATGATCTCGAATCTGTTCAGTTGATTTAAGCGGCGCGAGTCTCGGTCATGGGGTTGGCGGCGTCGCACCGCCGATCGTGCATTCGGAATCGACGCATCCCGTCGGATCAACTCCCGGTTCACGTTCCACCGGTGGGCTTGTCGAGGCTTCAAACCATTCAGGATTTTTTCCGCACGCGATCCTGACATTTTGAATCGGCAAACGATCCCCGCGAAAAGCATCGCGTTTCCTGCCTTGCTCTGCCGGCTGCGAAAATGTTAATTCCTTGCCGTGTGGAGCCTAAGTTACAGCCAAGCGCTGATTTGGTTTTGTCGAGGCGAAGCGTTCTAGGGTGGGCGCTTGGTTGGTGGTCGCTGCTGTTGATTGGATCGGGGATGCTGCGCATGCCGACTTGTCCGGCGCAACCCATCGCTGCGGGCACAAACCCTCCGAACGCCCAGTTGGCAAAAAAATTCGCCGACGCATTCGCCCAACTTCCACCCACCGTCCGGCACTACGAAGGCGTGACGGAGGCGGAAGTCGCGGACCGGCTGGGAGGCGAAAAGAATTTCCAAAACATCATCCGCGAAAAAGTCGCGCAGCGTTGGTTTGCCGCGCTCGTGGCCATTCAACCGGGACGACGGTTCCAGATCACCGAGCGATTCGCGACGTTGAAAGAGTTGCTGGATTTCGTGCAGCAGCGGCAAGCGATTGTGGACGTGTCGGCCTACAGCGACGATGCGGCGCACGAAGGCAAGGGCCGGCGGATTCCGGCGACGGAACTGGCCGAGATCAAACGCGAACTGCACGAGCAGCCCCTCCTCGTCTCGCTGATGTTCAAGGACGCGGCCAGCGGCGAACTGCGCGACGAGCGGGTGGAGTTCGGCTTCGGCGCCGCGGCGAGCGTGCTCGCGATGAATCGCGCCTACGAGCGGCATCGACACTTGCAGATCACCGCGCATGATATTCTGCGCGCGCGGGATGCCAATGGAGAATTCAACGCCCAGGCACAGTGGGACGCGCTCAAGTCCGCCGTGGATGCGCAGCGCGTGCTGATCAGTGAGCTGCCGGAACGTCCGCTCATCGCGGGAAATTTGTTCGTCGCGTTTGAATTTGCTGTCGATGAGTTCGGAAATTTTACCAATGTCGTCCGCGCGTACCGCGAGAGCGACGTGCAGCGGCGCATCGTGCCGGATGCCGGGCGCCATTCGATTCAAGTGCTGGCGCTACAGCACGCGGGCGCGCCGGAAGCCATCGCCGGAGGCTTTCGAGCGCGCGGCACGAGCGACGAATTGGAGGCGGTGCCGAATCCAATCACCGGGCAGGACGTTGTTGAGTTGCGCGTCAAGGATGCGAATGAACCCGACACGCGCCGCTGGCACGTTTTGGAATTCGGCGAGCCGGAGGTACTGCAACAATCCGCGCTGGCCAAGTTCGGTTTGATCACGGCTCACCTCGAAGCGCAACGCAAGCAACTCGCGCTGCGCCGGACGCGCTGGAGCCTGTTCGCCGAGCCGGTGTTCGCGGGACTCAACATTGGCGGTGGCGCGTCCGGCGTGCCGTTCCCGCTCGGCGAAGCGGCACGGCTTTTCTACGACGCGGCCTTCGGGCCGATGTTCATCCCGCAATTGCCGACGGTGAAGGAACTGCGCGAGTTGTTCCTCCTGCTGGCGGCGAAAGACAAACATCCGCGCCTGCGCGTTGTGCCGGCGGATTTTTTGACAGAAGCCGACGTGCGCGAATTGCGCGCGGCCATGAAGAACGTCACCGACGCGGACGCAGAGGCATTTTTGCAGCGCACCAGCGACACCGATTTGCAGGCAATGCAGAAACTCGCCAAATGGCAGAACCTCGACGCCAAATACAGCCTGCTCTCGAGCCTGCTCATCGACGCGGCAAAAGTCAGCGGAGCCTCCGAGTCCGGCTGGATGAAGGACATCCTCAACAACTCGCGCGCCACGATCAGCGGCGACGTGAGCGTGAAGACGATCCTCGCGATGATGATGGGTGGAAAAACGGCGACACCGTTCTCGGGAGTGTCACTCAAAAAACTCGCGCGGGGCGAAGGCCCGGGCGCGGCATGGCTGCAGTTCCTCGATGTCTCGATTGATTTGCGAACCGTTTTCAACACGGTGACCCGCCTCGCGCAAGACAACGAGCGCGACCGCGAACTGCGCAAACCATTTCCCTACGCGCCGCGAGCGGATGAACTCGCCGCCTACGAATTTCGCATCTTCGGCTATCCGCTCTTGATGTGGTACAAGCGCGGGCTGCTGAAGGAGGACGTCGCGGCGTACCAAAACGATTATGCGTACGGCATCGTGGGCACGCACATCGTCGAGCATTTCGCGACCAAGGAAGCCATGCTTGGCGAGTTGCGCGCGGGCCGGCTCGCGCCGCTGGGCTTTGTGCGCGTCGGCGATGGCAAAGGCGGCACGGCGGAGAGCCGGCTCGTGGTCTTCGCGCATCAAGTGCCGGACGGAAAGCATCGCGGCCAGACGGCGCTCATCATTTATGGACTGAAGGCGTTTTCGGATTACGCGGTTGAAATGGAACACGAGTTGGAACGGTTTCGGGAATACGAGCGCGTGATTCAAGACGGCGGCGTGATCGAGAAACTCATGCGCGCCGAATCGCCGGGAGAAATTCCGTCCGGCGAATTCGCGCCGAAGATCCGCACCGACGCCGACGCGAGCCGCGAATTCGCCGCGCTGCTCGGCGGGTTGCGTGAACTCGAGCGCTACCGGCAATTGAAGAAATGGGGCGCGCCCGCTTCGGCCGAAGAGGAGCAACGCGGCGCGTCGTTGCGTGCCGAACTGGCGCGGCTGGGAATTCGTGCGGACGATCCGAGCGAAAGCCCGTTTCTCGGCGCGGATCGCTTCAGCAGTTCGCTGCTCTACAAGAAATTCGTCAACGGCCATTGGCGCGAAGTGAAACTCACGCTCATCCCAAGCCTGGCCGACATCGACCGCGAGTTGAAGAAAGCAGAGACGGCGCAACGGCTTGAGTCGATGCGGCGACTCGCGGTTTCCCCGCAAGGCGACGGCATCGTGCTCCTCAACGAAATTCGCGAACGCGATGGCCGTCTGGAGATTGGGCCGATCGCGCGCGGCGCTGACGGCCAAATCTTCAGCACGGGAATTCGCGCCGGCGCTACGGCGCTTGGCGAAGTTTTTGCGCAACTGAATCAATTCCCGATCACCAACCAGGCGCGGCTGCTGTTCAATCAATTTGCCACGACACCGGTAGAACTGGAGCTGGACGGCGGCGGGAAGCAGAAGGTTTTCTTGACCGTCGAGTTCCCCATCGACCGCGAATTGCAAACGGAGCAAATCAATCCCTTGAGCGGCGAGCCGGAGATTAGTCGCTACCAAAATGGCCGGCGAACCGGGCTGGTGACGGATCGGCGTGTCGTCGAACTGGCTTATGACGACGCAAACATTGAAGCGCGCGGTGCCGTCTTTTTGAATCGCGGCACCAGGCAGCAACCAATCAAAGGCCCGCTGCTGGAGGAAACGCGAACTGTCGAAGCTTGGTTTCGTGAAACGCATTTACTCGCCATCGATCCCTCCGAAGCGCGCATCGCCAGGTTGCGCGTGAACCACGTGACGGGACAGACGACGCGGGAGACGTTCGGTTTGTTTCCGCAGCCAACCGAAGTGGCCGACGACCTTTACCTGACGCGAAATCAATTCGACGCTTACGGCCTGTTCGATTCAGCCACGGTGGTTGAGAACGGAAAGACTGATTCCGATTTTCAGCGAGCGGAGCTGGAGCGCGTGCTGCGTCCAATTTCTGGGCGGGAACGCTTTCGGCTCGCGGGGAAAAACGGCGGAGGATCTTCTTCGTCGTTGAACGATTTGAAGGGGCGCGGATTTCTAATGGAGGTCGAGCAAACGGACGTGATCAAAAATCTGGCGACAACGCTCGTGTTCGATCTCTCGCGCTTCGGCCGGCGGACAGAGGCGCGCTGGGTGGATGCGTGGGCCGCCACGAACAATTTCAGGAGCGCGACGCGGTTCGAGTATCGCGATGACTTCGAGTTTGGGATGATTCCGCAACGAGCGATCACGCGCGGCGAGGCTACGGGCGCGGTTTTGGCCCAGGTCGAAACGACGGCCTACGATCCGTTGACCCGTCAATTGACCGGCGCGGAGCTTGAGCACACCGGCAAGCGCACACGCAAAGTCTGGGACGCGCGCTGGCAAAATCCAATTCGCGTCGAATCCGATCTGCGCACGACGAGCTACTCGTACAATCGCGACGAAACGGAGATCGCAGGTTCGACGCACGCACTTGCGGGCGATCAAAAATTGAGCGAGTTCGCCGGCCGATTCGATGCCGCCACGCCGATGTGGAAATCTTCGCGAACCAATTTCTTTCGTCCGCAAATTCCGAGTCGCACGGAAACCGAGACGCGCAGCGGTTTCGGAAAATTAATCGCGACGGCCACGGGTGACCTTTTCGAGGCACGTCCGAACTACGATGCCGCCGGCCGCGAAACCGGCAGTGTCGTTCGCCGGCGCAATCCCGCGACGGGACAATTCGACATTCTTCATCGCCAGGAGGATGACTATCAATGGCGGAACGGAACTCGCGAGGCGCGCGTGCGGACTTTCGTCGATGGCCTGCCGCACGACACGTTTCGCATCATCACCGATGCCGAGGGCCGCACCACGACCGACGGCATCAAGCGCCTGCCGGGTTTGGAGCTTCAGACCACCGTCGCGTTCGATGGCGCATCGGATCGCCCGGCCCGAGCCGAGTTGCGGCAGAATGGCGCGGTGCGGCTGACGCGCGAGTATCTGCCCGAAGTTCAATCGACGAATGGCGCGTGGCTGCTCCCCGCGAAGGCCGTGCCATACTGGGGTTTGACTTCGACGCAATTCGTACGGCTCGACGATCCGCTCGCCCGGCCGCAGGCGACACACTTTGAAAACGGCGAACACGTCGAAGTAATCGAGTGGTATCAGGGAACCAGCGTCGCCAGGATTTCCAAACTGTTCGACCGGCGCGGGCGCGCGAAGGAACGGTTTGCAACCGAAGTTCGCGCGGGCGAGGAAAACGGCCTCTCATACGATTTGCTGCACCGCTTCAAAATGAATTTCTGGGGCGACGAAGGACTGGCGGAGGAAAAGGCCGTCGTGCGCGGAACGGATGTTTCCTTTTTCAAAACAACCATCGACGAAAAGACTTATTACGACATTTCAAAAGTTTACGACTCGCCGCTGTACACCATCGACCGGCAAGACCAGGCCGGAATCACGGTGACGATCAACGGCGCACGTCGGCAGAACGTGCTGACATTGTATCGCGGCGGCTTTCTCAACTGGCCGCCGGCGGCGCAGACAAACGCAACCACCGAGCCGCTGCTGCAACTCCAGCAGGTCGATCTGCGCGGCTTGTTTTTTCACAAATACTCGAAGACGGACTTTGATCGCGCCGGAAATCTGCTCGAAGAAATCGTCGGCAAGATTCCGAACCCTGGGCAGGGCGGCTACGCGGACTCGGCGATTTTCGACAGCGTCGGACGCGCGAGCGCGAACAAACGTTTTCATTACGCCTACAATCCGGGCCAGATGGTCGAGCAGTCGGATCCGCAGACGGGCCGAAGAATGCTTGCCTTGTCGGAAACCGCGCTCGGCAACGGCGCTCCGGGTTTTGCTATAAACAGCGCTCCGTGGCGCGAAACGGTGACGCGCATCACGGGACAACAGGCCGATTCGCAGGAGGAACTTTTCGCTACGAATCGCACCCCTTACATTTTCCGACGAATAATCAATCCGCGCGAACGCGAACTCAACCCGCATCTCCCCGGCGAGACCAATCACTGGACGGCTTGGACGGCCACCGAACTGGCGGCGGACGGATCGAAGCTGTTCGACACGGAAACTTTTTTCGACGCCCAGGGCCGCGTGCGCGTAATGCAGTCGCACAAAACAAACAGCGGCGGGCAGCCGGCGATCAAGACAGTTTACTCGATCGCGGATCCACCGGCGGGAGTTTTCAAGGAGCATCGCCTCGGCGCGGGCAAAACCACCGTGCCGCTGGAATTGACGGGGCAGGCGGATTTCTCGGGCAGCGACTTTGTTTATTTTTACGTGGCGAATCCCGACCGTGCGTCGTTCAGTCTCGCGGCTAAGGATGCCGCAGGCCGCGAAGCAAAAATCTACCGCCGCGATTCCGAGGACCGGCAGGACGGTTTGCTTACGTGGGCCATCGAGAGCGCGAACATCCGCTGGCTGCCGGATGTCATCGTGCCGGCGCAGGGCGCGCTGATCAACGCGCCGGCTTCGCTCGCCAAAACCGGCCGCGTGATCGCGCTCTCGGTTCACGACCTCGCCCAAGGCGGTCTGGATATTCGCCGCGTGACTTCCGTCGCTGCGCAGGTGAACGGCCGTGCGGGCAGCGTCTTCAGCGTGTCGCCGCTGTTTCACCTGGCGCGGGGCGCGGAGTTTGTGCGCGATGCCGAGTCATTCAAATTTTCCTACGCCGAGGAAAATCATTCCAGCGGACTCAAGACCTTCACGAAGACGCGCAAGCAGCGCACGGAGGCCGAGGCACTGGCGGATTTGTTTCAAAATTCCGTGACCGAGTTGAACGGGCGTGCCGTCGCGCTCGGCCACACGCGCTCGCGCAGCGCGCTCTTTCCCGTCACCGTGGTGATGGATAATTCCGACCCCGATTCACCGGATGCCCTCTACGCGATGGTGGGCACGGACGGCCGCTTTCTGGAATTTTACAAGACCATCAAGCGCGGCGATGCGCAGGTATATTCCGTCGTCAGCGGCTTTGAAATTCCGCGCGTCGATGTGACGCGCGCCGCGATCCTCGACGACGAAATCACGCCGGGCTACGTGGCTTACGGCAACAATTATCTGGTGCGCGGCGAGTTGGCCAAAGGACGCGGCCTGGTGGGCGGAGCGTTCGCCAATTTCCACAACCGGATCGTTGCCAACGCGTTCAAGTTTGGCGCCGACCAATTTCTAAAAAGCGGCGACACCAAACGCGAGCTGGCGAATGATTTCAGCCGGTTGCACAACGCCAGCACGCAGGCAGAGACCATCAACGCGCTGCCGATGCTCGCGCAGGCGTTGCTCGCGCAGCGCGAAGTGCCGTGGAAAACCCCGAGTGTCGCGAGCGCGCAAGATTGGGCTGCGGATCGCGCTCCGTTGCGAATCCGCCTGCAGAATCTGCACACGAACTATGCGACCGGGCTGTTGCCCACTGCCCCAGAAACGACAACCGAAGTCTTCGTGGATACCGTCAAGGAAGGCGCGCTGATCCAACTGGCGATCGAACTGAAGGCAACCGGCGTCGCGCGCGATCTGCTCAATTTCTATCGGGAGCGATTTCAAGCGGCCAGCGAGCCGTTGCACGCTGCCTACGACGCACGAACGGGCGCGGCGCTCCAAAAAGATCCCAACTCCAAACGGGCACAGGTATCCCCACGCACGGCCGCGGCGCACCTGGCGATCGCCGAAGCGGCGTTTCGCTACGGCGTCGAGGTTCCCGGTCAGGGCTACCAGGAGCTGTTTACGCTGGGAAAAGATCTGACGTGGATGGTGCTCACCAATTTCATGATGCCCGGCGGCGGCATCACGGAAAATCCGCTCATCGTCGTCACGAACAGAGCCGGTGTCGCGCTCTGGCCCGAGCCGGAACGCTTCACTTTGCGCAGCAACGCCCGCGCGTATCTGCTCTTCCGCAATCTCACCAACATCATGGGCCGCTACTCAGCGAGTGGCGAGTGGGGGCTTAAAGTGCGCGAAGCCTTGCGCCAACAGCAAGCGTGGTTGATGACGAACATCGTGCCGCAGCTTGAGCGCACCGGTGTCGCGCCGAAAGGGCTTTTTCAAATTCAGGACATTTACGATCAAACGACGGCGCTTGGTGTCGAACGCTGGACGGCGGCGGAAGATTGGCTGGTGTTTCTGGAAGCCGCGGACGCCATGGGGATTCCGAAGGAGAAGACGCGGCACTGGCTGGAGAATCTCGCGATGGTTCACGGCGTCACGGTGGATGGCAAATGGGGACTCGATTGGAGCATCGCACTCACGCGCCCAGACGCGATCTCGCCGGAGTTGACGGTGAAATTCTGGCGCGTCGCCAAAGTGCTCGGCCACGACGACGCGCGGGATCTTGCGAGTCGGCAACTGAGTCTGCTGCGCACCAATCAAAATTTTCCAGCCGTGGTCACGCGCGCCCGTCCGGACAAAGCCATCGAGTCCGGCCAGGGTTTCCCGATTCAACCGCACCGCGACCGCAAGGCGTGGCCGATGACGCTCGCGCCGTTCGCCGAGTTGTTCGGCACACCGTGGGATCTTTCCCGGCAACACCAACTCGCCACGGTTCAAAATCTGCCGCCCTTGGAACGCCCGTTCAAGGACACGACCGTCTGGCTTTGGTGCGCGGGAATTTTTTATGGGGCTGTTGTCGCGTTCAATTTTTTCTGGTGGATGCTGCGGTTCTGGCGGCAGCGGCATCGCGCGGCGGCGGCGCATTCGACGGGTGGTGGACTCGTGCCAAGCACCGTGATGGACCGTGTGGAGGAGCGTTGGGCCAAGCGTGTGCTCGGCGTATGCACTCCCGCTGGGGCCGAGAAGACACGCTTCTCCAACGCGACGGTGGAAGTGAATTTCCACATGCAGTTGCGGGCGATTTACAAACTTGTGCTCGAATGGCGTCGTCTCGAAAACGGCTGGGACGAGCACGACGCGCGGTTGATCGAAGGCGACACGGACGAATGGCTAAACGGCTTGGATGAGTTCGCAAGCCTCGTCGGGATTTACATGCGCTGGGTGATCAAAGCCGGCCTGAAGGATGGCTTCACCAACACTGATGCGCTCGCCGAGCACGAGGACAGCAACCACATCTGGTCGCGGCTCCTGATGTATTTGTCGGAATACTACTGGGGCATGACCAGCGCGCTGCACCGCTACGACAACGCCGTCACGCCAGAAACCAAGGCCGCCGCCAGCCGCGAAGTCGCTGCGTTGCTTAACGACATGGGACTGCGCGAACGCGAGGAAAGTTTCGACGCGCGCGACGTCTTCAATGTCCCCGCCAACCCAAACGCGTTCGACCTGCTCGTGCTGCAAAAGCCTGGCATGACGTTGACGCGCGTCGTGGATGAACTCTCCGCGAAGTTGAACATCCCGCGCGGGCACATCGTGCGATTCGTCAAGCAATACAAGGAATTCAAGCGCCGCGAAAACATTTGCCCGCTGCATCCGTATCTCATCGAAGCCGCCAAACTCCTGCCGCATTTCCTGTTGATGGGGCTCGGCGCGCTCGTTTGGTACAATGAAAAGCGAGTTGGCGATGAACCGTTGCTCAAATTCGTGTGGGAAAAATTGATCCTCGCCGCCGCAGAAAATTTCTTTTCCTGGCCGGTCGCCGTGTGGGCCGTGCCGCTCCTGCTCGGCGCGGCATGCAGTGTGTACGGACACTGGGTGAAAATTTATCGCTGGCAGGCGTCGATGCAATTGCGCGCTCAGTCGGAAGTCTGGATTTACCAGACGATGACCTCGTTCTTCACGCGCACCACCGCGATTCTTCCCGAAGCGCGCAAGCAGTGGTGGTGGAATCCGACGTGGTTCGAGCGCGTCGGTTGGAGCCTCCGGGCGATCGGTTTTCTCGGCCTGGGCGTGGTGTTGCTGCGATTCGAAACGCCGAACTTCGTCACCTTCCTGCTGGTGAAAGGCATCCTCGCGATGCTCGCCTTCATCGAGGTCGGCGCCATCGTGCTGCCGGCGGCGCTCTCACTCGCCAGCAAATTCTTGCAGGACTGGGTTGCAGCGCGTCCGCAGGCGGGCGGCGCAATCAAGTTCCTCCACTCGCTGAACATCACCGCCACGCGGCCCACTTCAGTGTTGTGGCAATCGTTCCGCTACCACTTCCAAGCCACCGCGCCTTCGGGAGATTTGTGGGGACTGTTGCAGACGATCTTCTTTTATTTCCTGCAGGCCGGCGTTTTCTTCTTCGTGGGCGGCTACCTTTGCCAGGAAATGTTTCCGCTCTGGTTCACGGAAAAATATCTTGCCGAGGCCGACTGGAAACTTTTCTTCGGCGGCCTGATCTTCTGGAACACGATGTATCTCCTGCGCTACGGATTGTTCCTGCTCGCCACGGGCATCGGTTCGTTCCTCGCCACATTCCCCTTGCGAACCATCGGCGCCGCGCTCGCGCTCGCGCAAATCGCCGCGGTGGTTTTTGGCGGATTCGCATACGTCGAGATCGGCCCGCGCGCGCTGGCAAGTACGGCGGCGTTGCTCGTGGGCCTCGCGTTGATGTTGTTTGAAGAGCAAGTGCTGGCGTGGGTTCGAGGAGCCTGGCCATTGCGGGGACGCGCGAATCGCCAGGCTGCGGAAACTGAGCGCAAACTCGCCCGCATCAAACAGGATCAAAGCGCCACGCTCGGGGTCATCTATATGAGCGGCGACGATCTCTGCTACCAGAAACTAACGCCGACGCTGCTGATGTCGCGCTGGCGGATCTTGCGCGACAAGTTGGATTCCGAAACCAT
>JACPZS010000021.1 GCA_016195385.1 Verrucomicrobiota bacterium | reverse complement strand
GTGCTCGTCAATTTGATCGCGCGCCGGGTGCGTCAACTCAACTCTGGCGGCGGCTCGGGCCGCCCGCTCATCACGGAGACGGCCGGCCTCGGGGCGGCTGATATTGCCCTACACGAAATCATCGAAGAAAAAATGAGCTGGCAGTTGCTGGAGTCGGCGGATCAAAAGGCCGAGGCGCCGACGAAGAAGCGGAAACGGAGTTGACTTTCCGCGCCACCTTTTCGCCAGCCAGAAGGTTTCCTTCTGGCTGTTTTGGTTTATGGCGGACATTCTTTCCAATTCCAAAGCGCGCCGCGATTATCACATCCTTGAGACTTTCGAGGCCGGCATCGTCTTGCACGGGACGGAAGTGAAAGCCCTGCGCGCGGGCAAGGGCCAGATCAGCGACGCCTTTGCGCGAGTGGAAAAGGAGGAAGTGTGGCTGCACAACGCTCACATCGACGAATACGCCTTCGGCAACCGTCAGAACCACCAGCCCAAAGCCCCCCGGAAACTGCTGCTGCACAAAACCGAAATCCGAAAACTTTTCGGTCTGGCGGCGGTCAAAGGAAACGCGCTCGTGCCGCTGGCCTTTTATTGGAAGAATGGCCGCGTCAAAGTGCTGCTTGCCGTCGGCAGCGGCAAAGTGCAGTTCGATAAACGGGAGGACATGAAGAAGCGCGATGCCGATCGCGACTTGAAGCGGGCGACGATGCACCGTTTCAAGGGAAAGCCGACCGGTTGAAAATCAAAATCGACCGGAAGTTGCGAACGGGTTAAGGAGTGAAACAAATTCCTTCAGGCTTAAAAGTTTTGTAAATCCGCAGAGTTCTGTCTCAATGCGGCGAGATGAACTCGCTCGATCTCACGCTCCAACCGCAGACCGATCCCACCATTCTCTATCGTCATCGCGACGCGCTCTACGCCGTCGATTTGCTCACTGCCGCGCTCGTGTGGCTCGATTTGTTTACCTGGCTCGACACGCATCCGGCGGACAAGGAGGGGATTTGCCGGCAGTTTGAACTAACCGAGCGGCCCACCGACGTGATGCTCACGCTGTTCACCGCGATGAGTTTTCTGGAAAAGCACGGCGAGCAATTTCACCTCACGCCGCTGGCACGCGAGCATCTGGTGAAATCTTCGCCGTGGTTCATCGGCCCGTACTACGCCGCGCTGAAAGACCGGCCGGTGTGCAAAGATTATTTGACCGTGCTGCGCACCGGCAAGCCGGCGAATTTTGGCAGCGCCAAAGACACCAAGCCCTGGGCGCAGGCGATGGAAGAGCCGGCATTCGCGGCGCAATTCACCGCCGCGATGGATTGCCGTGGGATTTTTCTCGGCCCCGCGCTGGCGCGCGCGCTCGACTTGCGCGACCATCAGCGCTTCCTCGACATTGCGGGCGGCTCGGGCATTTACGCGTGCTGCGTAGTCGCGGCGCATCCGCATCTGCGCGCGGCGGTGTTCGAGAAGCCGCCGGTCGATCAAGTCGCGATGCGCCACATCGCGCAGCGTGGTTACGCGGATCGCGTCAGCGTCGTCGCCGGCGATATGTTTGCCGAGGCGCTGCCGAGCGGATTCGACGTGCATCTTTTTTCCAACGTGCTGCACGATTGGGAGGAGCCAGTCGTGAAACAACTTCTCGCGAAGTCTTTTCAGGCACTGCCGTCCGGCGGCCTGCTCCTTGTTCATGATGCGCACATCAACGCCGAAAAGACCGGCCCGCTGCACGTCGCCGAATACTCCGCGCTGCTGATGAACATCACCGAGGGCAAATGCTATTCGATGGCCGAGATGGAGGCGTATCTGGAGGAAGTTGGTTTTGGGCGACTTTCGTTCATGGCGACAGCGGCGGCGCGAAGCTTGCTCGCGGCTTGGAAACCGTGAACCTCAGAAACTCGACTGAAGATTAGCCACCAGGACACGAAGGCTCAAGTGCGGGAATAAGGGCAAGTTTGTCCTGCGCAGCGATAGACGTAGCCGTTGGATACGCCGACCTGCGGTGATTGCTCTCGAAAACTTCATCTCAACTTTGTGCCTTCGTGACTTCGTGGCTCATTGCTTCAACTACTTGCGCTTCGTAGAGTCCAACTTATCAAACGGTGCGTTGCCGATGGCGTATTTCTCCCAGCCATTGAAATCAAAGTGCCACCATTCCTCTGGATAAACCGTGAAACCCTCCGCCTCCATCATGTCGCGCAGCAATTGCCGGTGCCAGCGTTCAACGGAACTGCCACCGGGATAATCCGGTCGCGCGCGGGCGGTCGTCTCATCGTACGTGCTGACCATCGGAACAGTACGGCCCGTTTTCAAATCGCAGAGCGTGAGATCCACGGCCGCGCCGCGATTATGACGTGACCCTTTCGATGGATCCGCGACGAGCCACTTTTGCGCGGATGGCGTCGCATCCCAAAAAGTCTTGGTCACAAACCATGGACGATAAGCGTCGTAAATCAGCAGACCGAAACCCTGTGCGCGTAACTTCGCCTGCACGCGCAGCAGCGCCTCGGCCACGGGACGCTGCGCAAACGCCCGCGCCTGCGCGTAAAATTTGCTACTGAGAAAGTTGTTCTTCGTGGCGTAGCGCACTTCGAGTTTGATGGACGAATCCAGCGAAGTGATTTCGACCAAATCCGTCGGGCGAAAATCACCGTTTTCTTTTGGCGGCTCGGCTCGACGGGCTTCGCGCAACAACTCCGCGACGGGACGTAGCGGCTTCACGCGCATCTGCGTCGTGCCCGCGGCCGGCTCGATGTTGCGGCGTTTGAACGCAACGCTCGCTGCTTCCACCTCAATTGCACGTCCGTTGCGTTCGCGTTTGAAGATCAATTGCTCGCCGTGGTAAAGGCCGCGGTTGGGAAACTTGAAAACATCCGCCGAAACTTCCTCAAGCGGGTTAAACTCGAACCATTCGATGAGCGCCCAGAGCTGGCCGGCCTTCTCGAAAATGAAAAGCGTGTCGTGATCCCAGCCGTACTCGCCGATCAAGCCTTCCCAGCGACGCGGCGGCGGCAGTGGCGGCTTGTCAAAAAGGTCGAGATGGCGGACGAAATCGTTCGTTCCGATCCAAAAGTGGCCGTCCGTAAATTTGAACTTCGCGCCGAAAGAAATGCGGTCGTCCGCGATGAGTTCGTCACTCAGCGCACGCAGTTCTGATTCAAAACGGCTGTCGTAATCGAACAGAAATAATTTTCCCGCCCGAGCGCTCAACTCAATCGTCTGCTGTCCGCGCTGATATTTTCCAGCGAGGCGGCGAACCGTGTCGTCGGCAATTGGCGTCGGAAGAACTGGCTTCGGCAATTCGTGACCGTCGCGCGCAGCGAGCATCGACTGAAGCGCAAAGTCGGCGACGCGTTTGGCCACGATGTTCGCAAAGTCCATCGTCGTGACGACCACCGCGCCAAGTTTCTGCTCCGGCAACGCCGCGAGGTGCGTCGCGAAGCCATAGATCGCGCCGTTGTGGCCGACGTAGCGCTGGCCTTCGAACTCCGAAACATTGAAGCCGATGCCGAAGCCGGTTTTCGTTCCCGGCGCGGCGAATTGCGGCGTCCACATTTGCTCCAACGTCGCCTTTTGCAAAACCCTCCCGCCGCTTCCTTGCCCATCCGCGAAGAGCGCGCTCACAAATCGGCCGAGGTCATTCACCGTGGTGTACATCGAGCCGGCGGGGCTGATACCGAGTTGGAAGCGCGGCGCTTCGAAAGTCCGGCCATCGACCGTCCACATGTAGGCGCGAGCGAGACGACTCGTGATCGCTGGCGTCGGTTCAAAACTGGAGTCGCTCATCCCGAGCGGCGCGAGCACGGCCTCTTTCAAATACGCCGCGAACGGTTTTCCGCTCAAACGTTCGAGCACGCAGCCGACGACCGCGATACCGGCATTCGAGTACTTCGTGCGCGACTCGGGCGCGTAAACCAATTCGGTCGAATTCAAACTGGCTATGGTTTGCCCGAGCGAAGGTTCGGTCGGATCAAAATAATTTCCCACCGGCGGTTCGCGCACGAGACCGGCGCGATGCGACATGAGCTGACGCAGCGTGATCGGTTTCCCGAACGGATTGCGCGGCTGGAACTCAGGGAGGTAACGCGTGATCGGCGCATCGAGATCCAGCTTGCCCTGCTCGACGAGTTGCATCACCGCGATGTCGGTAAAAAGTTTCGAGACGGACCCGACGCGATGGATTGTTTCCGCGCTCGCCGGCACGCGGTTCGTTGGATCCGCAAAACCAAATCCTTTCGCCCAGACGATCCGTTGGTCATCGATCAACGCCACGGACAACGCGGGCAATTGTTTGTCAGCCAACTCGTGAGCGATGAAGGATTCGGCGGCCGCGATCGCGGCGGTGAAAGTGTTTGCCGGAGAATTCGGCTGCGCGAATGATTGCGTGATAGGAAAAAGCACTAAGGTCAGCCAACGAAGAGTGGAAGAAAGTGGGTTCATGGCTGTTGGAGTTTTGGATCTGCGTCGTCAATTTCGACCAAAGCAGGCAAGCTTACATACACGCTTTCATGGAATGGGGTGCCAGTTGTCGAAACGGATGATGCCGAGCTTGCCGGCATAGTCAAGGTGAGTTAGCCTCTCCGCATGGGCAAAGTCACAATTCAAATCAAACTGCAAAATTGGGGAGACGTGGAACTACTCGCGACGGGCAAACGCAAACGCGCGCCGCGCGCAGTCGCAACTGAAGCGCTGGTGGACACCGGCGCGGTGAAGGTGTACCTGCAAGCCTCGGTGATTCGGCAACTGGGGTTGCGCGCGATCGGCGAAGTGCAGTCGCGCACGATGTCCAATCGCACGGAAAAGCGCCGCTTGTTTTCGCCCGTCGATTTGGAGATTCAGGGTCGCTCAGGCCAGTTCAGCGTCATCGAAATTCCCGACGAATTGCCTAACTTAATCGGCCTGATTCCGCTGGAAGATTTGGATCTCGTCGTCGATTGCCAGGGAAGGAAATTGATTCCCAATCCCGAGCACAAGGGCGGGGTGATGTACGACGAGTTTTAAAATAGCCGGGCTTAGATCGATTCAATCCGCCCCGTCGAATCACCGTGCCGTTCCAGTCCTTTCACACCGAGGCGATCCACCATGCTGAGGAAATCTTTTCTTCACCTTTTCTCCAGTCCTAATTTGAGCGTGGCCTCAAGTGATTTTGCGACGAGTTCAGAACTGAACGTATTGGAACCATCGCCCGCGTGCGGTTGCTTGAGTTTTGCGGTGAAGTTGTATTCCGTCTTCGATTCCTGTTCCTTCTGTAATTGATAGGCTAGTCCTCCGGCAGTTTGTCGAATCGTAAAATCCGAGTCGTTAATCAAGCGCTTAAAAATTGGAATCAGAAGCCCTGGGTCAACTCTGCTCAAAACAGCCAAGCGCATCGCCTCGCGGCGAAGCTGTGGAAACTCGCTTGTGTCCGAAATCATGGCGATCAATTCAGGCGCAGCGGATTGCGCGTCTCGTCCCACAACTTCGAGGGCGGACAGCGCACGCTCTCTGATGTTGTACAGGCTCCAATGAGACGGCCAATGGCTGCGGATCCACAATGGTGTATTTTGGTAGCAAATCCTCTCATATCTCGAACCTCGGCGGAGGTGTTTTCGCAAGACCGGAACCGTGTCCTTGCCCATCATCAAAATTGCCAATTCCACATGATTTTTGCGTGCCTCAAACTCAGGACAGCAAAGCCACTGTGACAAAGTTCTGCCTTCGTAAATTGGCTCTCCGGAATTTCGCGAAATGAAAAATCGAATCGCAACGAATGAGACGACGATTACGAACGAACAAGCGACCAACCACTTTCGTAAATTTATCCGGATTGGACTCTGAATTTTATTTTCCACAGTGAATTTTGCTTGCGCGCGAACTAGATCGTTTCAACCCTTCCCGTCGAATCGCCGTGCCGTTCCAGCCCTTTCACACCGAGGCGATCCACCATGCTCAGGAACAAATTCGTCGCGGGCTTCGAGCCGATTTTCATGAATCGGCCGGGTGTCAGCGTGCCGCCGCCGCCGCCGGCCAGGAGGATCGGCAGGTTGACATGCGTGTGGCGATTGCCGTCGGCGTTGCCGCTGCCATATACGATCATTGAATTATACAGCAGCGAATGGCCATCGACATCCTTGGTCTGTTCCAGTTTGTCGAGGAAACGGGCAAACTGCCGCATGTAGAACCCGTCGATCTCCGCCACCTTGTCCATCATGTCCGGCTGGTTGCGATGGTGCGTGAGGAAGTGATGGCCCTCGGCGATGTTGATTTCCGGGAAGGCGCGGTTGCTGCCTTCGTTGGCGAGCAGGAACGTGGCGATGCGCGTGGAGTCCGTCTGAAACGCCAGCGCCAGCATGTCGAACATGACCCGGATGTATTCCTCGAAGCCGGTCGGGATGCCCGCCGGCGTATCGACGGCGGGATTGGGCGCATCGCCGAAGCGTTCGGCTTTTTCAATGCGCTTTTCGATTTCACGGACGCTGCCCAAATACTCCTCGAGCTTTTCCTTGTCGCGCGAAGCGAGCTTGCGCTGGAGTGAACGGGCGTCGTCACGAACGAAATCGAGCACCGAGCGTTGCTGGGCCTGGCGCAGTTTCAAATTTTTCCCACGCTCCGCTGGCGAACCCGCCCCGAACAAACGCTCGAACAACAAACGCGGATTCGGCTCGGGCGCGATCGGCTGCGTGGCCGAACGCCAGGCGAGGTTGTATTGGTAGGCGCACGAGTAGCCCGAGTCGCAGTTGCCGGATTTGCGCACGGCGTCGCAGGTCAATTCGAGTGACGGAAAACGCGTCAGGTGGCCGACGTGGTTCGCTGCAACCTGATCAATCGAGACGCCCGCATGAATGTCCGCGCCGGCGGTTTTTTTCACGCGCACGCCGGTGAGAAAACTGCCGCTGGCCCGCGCGTGATCGCCAGCGCCATCGGGACCGGGCGTGGCGTTGACGTGATCCAAGCCGCCCAGAACCTGAATTTGGTGACGAAGCTTTTCGAGCGGCAGCATCGTGCGGCTCAATTCAAAATCCTTGCCTTCGCCTTTCGGCCACCAAGCGTCTTGAATCGCTCCGTTTGGAAAATAAACGAACGCCATGCGCAACGGCGCGCCGGTGGCTGAAGTGGCGAGTGCTCCGGCGGCGGCAGAGCCCGCGACGGCAGTGGATGAGAAGAAGGTTCGGCGTTTCATGACGGAAGTTGCCATTGTATCGCTTCTATGAATGGATGTTGTCTCGGGTGTTTCATGATCGATGGTTGCGCGGGCGCTGGTGCTAGAATCCTATTCAGCGAGGCCTGAAATGCTTCTCCATCGCAAGTGGGCCACCGCTGTCGCGGCAACTCTGCTCTTCTTCGCACTTTTCCTATCTCCCGCTCACGCCCAATCCGCC
>JACPZS010000175.1 GCA_016195385.1 Verrucomicrobiota bacterium | reverse complement strand
CGGACCCGTCCAGGTTGCAGCGGAACACCATGCCCTGCCGATACGGCTTGCCCTTGTTGTTGATTTCGTTGCCCGCGAGATCGACGACCGGCGCCGTTTCGTGGGCGGGGATCGGGCCGTTCAATGGAATCGCGCCGAGGTTCACCGGCCGGCGCAGTTGCGGGCTGTCGTTGCCGCAGTTGAAATAAAGTTTGCCGTCCGGCCCGAACACGAACGCGTGCAGATCGTGGTCGTGATCGCCCTGGCCGCCATCCTCGAAAAGAATTTCGCGCTTGTCGGCCTTGTCATCGCCGTCGGTGTCGGTCAGCACGAAAACGTACGGCGAACTCGAAACGATGACTTTGTTGCCGAGTACGCAGACGCCCAGCGCGGTGTTGACGGTCGGATCCTGATAAAAAGTTTTTACACTGTCCGCTGCACCGTCGCCATTCGTGTCTTCGAGGATGATGATGCGATCGCCGCCGACGCGCTGCTCGCCCCACTTTTGTTTCATGCGCTTCGAGATGCGGTAGTTTGCGCCTTCGGTGACCCAGACGCGGCCTTTCGCGTCGATGTCCATGTCAGCGGGGTTCACGACCATCGGCTCGGACGCGAAGAGCGTGACGTCCAAGCCGTCGGCGGGAGTCATCGCCTTGAGTTGCTCGCGCGCGGCTTCGGGACCGGAACGCGGCGTGTCGGCGGCGGTAGCCAGGCCAGTGATGCCGATGATGGCGGCCGCCAACGAACGAAAATTAAAACGAGTTTGCGAAGTTTTCATAGTGTCAGTGGCGTAAACTATTTCGAGGAATTGAGACCGACGCAAGGCCGGAGTGCGACGAACTCGGTTGGAGAGCGCGATGCGCGCTGACCTTGGTTTACGCAAGTAAACTCGCTTCCGGGAACCGCTCAGCACCGTCTGTCCTCCACTCAGTAATTCAATAGATCCCGATGCGGTTCATTGTCGATATTCCAGCGTTTCAATTGTGCATCCGAAGCAGCAAAAGGCGGGCGCAGATCTTCGGATTCAAGGTGTCCATCGACGAAAGCCCGGTTGGCGCGACTGTGGTGGGCTTGGAAGCCAGGTTGCTTTTTAGGAGGAATCTTCTTGGAGGGATAGTCCGAAGCGCCGCCGTAGTACGTCGCTGGGGCGATCAGACCACCGCCAGTCATCAACGCATCCAAAGTCATGCTTCGAGAACGTAGAAACTCATCGCCGACAGTGATCATGTCGCTCGGTGCCCGCACTGCGGATTCTGGAGCTGCCTTACGCACAGGCCACACAGTGCCGCTGAGGCCGAGACCGATGCCGTTGTGGGCACCGTAGGCGTTGTAACCATACGCCATAAATGAGGGGATTTGCATTTCGAAGCTCCCGACCGTCCGACCAGTCGCGTCACTGTATGACGAAGTCACGATCGGGCCTTTATTTAGCGGACAGCGAAAGATGCCCTCAAGAATCTTGATTGAACTTGCACCGTTCGGCGCAACAAACCGCCAGTCGTTGTACGTGACAGGAAGTTCCAGTTGCGCCCACCAGGCTCCGGAATAGCTGCCCAGTTGGCCGATTTGGTCATCGTAATATAAAGGGAACACTCCGTGCGTCGTAGTGTAAAGGGTTACGCCCAGGTTGATCTGACGCAGGTTGCTTTTGCACACGGTGTTCTTTGCCGAATACTTGGCTTGCGAAAGAGCCGGGAGCAACAGGCTCGCGAGTATCGCGATGATAGCGATGACGACCAAGAGTTCGACGAGCGTGAAGCCCGTGCTTTCTTTTCGCCTGAAGGCACCCTTCATACGTTTGGTCTTTTACTTGGGAAAAAGGTCGTTGTCGAGTGTGATTGACCCGCTTCTGACAAGGCAGCCTCAAACTCAACCAAAGAATCCATCACGATTTGAAAATTGAAAATTGAGAAATGCCCCATTTAGGGCACGTCCGAAGCTCGATAAATTTTCAATTCTCTATCGCTTGTCGATGACTACTGCTCGCTCTGAGGAGTTCAATGCAGCCCGGCAGTTGAACCCGCCTGAGCCGATTCGCGCAAACCAGTCTGGTGTGCGCGTCAAAAAGTTTGCTCCGCGCGTCATTGAAACGTAGAAACGGGCCGTGAAAAAGCAAACCACACCGGCGATCGACTCGACTCTCTCCGCCGGCCTGCGCCGATTTCTCTACGTCACGGCGGCAGTCACGGGCGCGGCGATTCTGATCGTCGAAATCCTCGGCGCGAAAATGCTCGCGCCCTACGTCGGCACGTCGCACTTCGTCTGGACGGCGCAAATCGCCGTGACGCTGCTCTCGCTCGCGACGGGCTACTATTTCGGCGGCTGGCTGGTGGACCGTTCCGCGAAATTGAGCCGGCTTTACGCGTGCATTTTGGTCGCGGCGATTTACCTGTGCCTGACGGTGTTGATTCGTGAACGCGTCGCCTACGCGTGCTTGGAATACAAGCTCGCCATCGGCGCGTTGCTCACGTCGGCGGCGCTGTTCTTTGTGCCGCTGACATTGCTCGCGACCACCGGGCCATTTCTCGTCCGCGTGCTCATGCTGTCCGCCAACGCCATCGGCGGCCAAGTTGGGCGCCTTTCCGCCGTGAGCACGCTCGGCAGCGTCGCGGGCACCGCCTTGATCGGCTACGCGCTGATTCCATTTTTGCCCAACTCCATCACGATGTTTGCAACTGCCGGCGCGTTGCTACTCGTCGCAGCGATTTATTTTTTTGCCTGGGGCCGCGGCGAAAATCAGCGCGGCAATGCCGTCGCGGGAATTCTCCTTGGCCTAGCGCTCGGCAGCCTGGGTCTCCGCGTGGAAAACATCAGCCAGCCGGCGTTCGGCGAGGAAATTTTCAGGGCGAATTCCAACTTCGGCCAACTCCAGGTCATCGATCACAATTCCGGCCCGCGGCGTTTCTACCTCAACGATTTCCTGACGCAGAACATTTACGATCCGGCGGCCAAGCAGAGCCTCGCCATGTTCACGCACATGCTCCACGGGCTGGCGCGTGCCTACACGCGGCAGATTGACGACGTGCTCTGCATCGGTCTGGGCGTCGGCATCGTGCCGATGCAATTCGCCCGGACTGGCGCGCGGGTGGAGGTCGCGGAGATCAATCCCGCCGTCGTGCCGCTGGCGGAAAAATTCTTCGACTTCGACGCGCAAAAACTGCGTCTCACCATCGCCGACGGACGCGAATTTCTGAATCGCTCCACCAATCGCTTTGACGCGATCATCCTCGACGCCTTTCTCGGCGATTCGTCGCCGTCGCACCTGATGACCCGTGAGGCATTCGATGCGATGCGACGGCATTTGCAGCCCGGCGGCACGCTTGTGATGAATTGCTTCGGCGAAGTTCAGGGCGTGGAGGATTTCTTCATCGCATCGCTGGATAAAACTTTGCGGGCCGTTTTCCGCAGTGTGCGGATTCATGCCTCCGGCAACGGCAACGTTTTCTTCGTCGCCACGGATGAGCCGGAGTTCAAGCAGTGGCACGCGCCTGACTTCGAGCCGATTCATCCCGCCGTGCGCGAAACCGTGAGGCGCGGCTTCGACGGAATCATCCAAACCGACGCCGCGCACGGCCGCGTGTTGACGGACGACTTCAATCCGGTGGATTACTACGACGCCGGCAACCGCGAGCGCATCCGCCGACTGCTGGCGGCGGCGATGCGCAATTGAACGGCGCAGCGAACGCGGCTGAATTTTTTCGTCCTTCCTTCACGGCAGCGGCCCGTAAACGTGCAGCGCGAATGGAGCGAACCGATCTTCGACACGGTTTGATTCAGCAACGAGCGAACGGTTTTCGTCGAACACCGCGATGCGTCCGTCCGCCGCGTGCGGCAATAGAAAACTTGCGATCTGCTCCCTCTCGGTCGTGTTCACGGCCACGATGTATCTCCCGGCGGGCACACGGACGCTGCCGCGACGCACACGCACGAGCGCGGTGGTGATGCTCGTTTCCAGGCTCGCGTTGAAGCGCGCGGATGGCTGGCGGTAACGCAGATCAGGCAGCCACCATTCATGGACGGCCTGGAAAAGCGGACGGCGTTCGTTGACTTCGGCAAGGACGCGTTGGAGCGCGCCCCAAATTTCCGGATGTTCCCGCGCGTCCCATTTCCCGTCATGCAAAGCGTAGTAGAGAAGTCCATCCGCACGATGGGTGAGGGCGAGATAAGTCATGCACTTCAATTCCTCGTAAGTCGGCGCGCGGAAATTTTTTTCATCCGGTAGCAACTCGCGAAAATAATTCCAATCAAAGGCTTGGATGACGGCGAGCAGAGGCTTGTCGCCGGCCGCAAGCCGTGCGAGCCGCGCGTGCTGGCCGAAGTTGGCCAGCGGCAGCCACGGAATGGGATAGCGATCGAACATCAAGATGTCCGCCCCCCGGCGATAGTCGATGAGGTTCTGGCCCTGGTAAACGACGAGCGCGGTCGGCTTGCGAGCACCCAGCGCCTTGAAAGTTCCGCGCGCCTCGGCGACTTCGCGGGGCGAAATTTGGTTCAAGTCCGGCTCATCCACCAGATACCAGGCCCACAGCGCCGGATGATGATCCAGACTGGCGATCGCCTGGCGCGTGGCGCCGGGAGAAAAATTCTTGCCGGCAAAAGTTGGCGGGGCGGCGAGGACTTTCAAACCGCGCGCATCGGCTTCGTCCAAAAACTCGCGCCGCGCCGCGCCGCAAACCAGATTGCAACCGAGATTGCGGGCGGTCTCAAGTTCGGCGGCGTTGCGCACACCGTAAATTCCCAGCGGGAAAAAATTCGCGCGCGGCCCGGCACACCCGATGCCCAGGCCCAGCCAGCCGAGCAGCGGCAGTAAACATACTGCGCGCCTCATGCCGCGCCGCCGCGAGTTCAGCTTTTTCGAGAGCACGAACACAAGAGAGCGCACACGAGCACGAACAGAAAGGCGACGGAGTGGATCTGGAATGGAAAATCAAAACGAGCATGAACCAGGCAGCCGAGCAACGACAGGCCGAGCATCGCGGCGAAGAGCCGGCTGGTGGGGATGCCCGCATTGCCGAACCAGTGCAGCACCACGAGGACGAATGCCGCAGTGAAAAGTCCGAACCCCACCCAGCCGTAGGTGATGCGCGTCTCGAGCCAGTCATCGTGGGCGTACGCGGCCCACTCTTGGCGCGGCGTTTCCCGGTACATCCGGTAGATCGAGGCAAACGTAGCCGGCCCGGTGCCGAAGACCGGAAATTCGCGCGCCATCTTCCGCGCGTTCCGGTAAATCGTGGTTCGCCCCGTCATGTCCTCGGGAACGAAACGCCGGCGCGGCGCCTTGCGATAGTCGAGACTTTTTACCGCGCCGAGCGATTCCACCACGAAATTCTTCAAGGAGAAGTTTTCGCCTTCCGACCGATCCCGGCGCACCTGGCCGGATGAATCGGTCACCGCGACGACCAGGTTCGAGCAAGCGTGCGTCGCTTTGAAGAAAGCGGAGAAATTGGTTTCCGTGTTCGCCGCCACCTCCAACGCAAGCTGCAAGTCGTCGTCCCACCCAACTCCGACGCGCGCCGGCTCGGCCTGGGGGTTGAACAGCGTCCCGCTCAACCGCGCCGTCTGGCCGGCCAGCAGTGGGATCGGTGGCGCTTCCAACCGC
The DNA here is from genome assembly GCA_016195385.1 of Verrucomicrobiota bacterium. GTDB lineage: Bacteria > Verrucomicrobiota > Verrucomicrobiia > Limisphaerales > JACPZS01 > JACPZS01. Next base: position 9,196 of record JACPZS010000175.1, on the reverse strand, counting down.
GCCGCCAGCGCGCCCCGTCCGGCGGCGCGTCTGATTTCCAGCCAGCTTTCCAAATCATTGCCGCGATCTATTGCGCCGACTGCTTGCACGCCCGCGGCCGCAGCCACAAATCCATTCGGGCCTTCGGAAAAATCGGATTGGTAACTGGCGAAGCCAGGATGCGAAAATCCTTCCGCCTGCTCGACTGAATCGAGCCTTTTGATTTCATCTTCCGGGAGCGCATAGTTAAAAAAGCTCGCGTTGCGAATCTCGCCCGGGAAGGCGAACGCTCCCGCAGATAGCCGGCCTACCATGAAATGAGCGGAAGCGACCGGTGCGTCCCAAGTTTGCCCGCCCAATTCATTTGATGGCGGCGGCGAAACGGGCGAGCCGTTGACAAAAATCGAAAGCTCCGAACTCTTGACCACGGTGAGCGTGACCATCTGGCCGTGAAAGCGCTCGGTGAAATTGAACACGCTGCGTTGCGCGTAAGTTTGCGGCGAGGCGGCGAGGAAGCGCACGCGCAAACCACCATCATGGTGGATGAACACGGACAACGCATGCCGGCTCGCCAGCAGGTAGCCTCCGTCGGGCGACAGACCGAGCAAGCCCTGACTGAATTTGGGAGCGTCAGCCGGCACCCGGAACGTGATCCGCAACGTCAGATCGTTCGCTCCGATGTCGTAGTCCAGCGGATAGGAGAAGATCGGTGTGTTCAAACGATCCCGCAGTTTGCTCCACCCAAGAAACCCGCCCAATCCGAGCGCCATAATAAACACGGCGGCGATGCCGAGAACGGAGCGCCAGCGATCGCGCCGAACGGCGGCCAGAAAAATTACGAAAGCGAGCAGAGCGTTGCCAACCGAAACAAACGCCCCGCCGCGGCTCGTGGAAATGATCGGGCAGGCGGCCATCAAAACCGCAAACGGCAGCAAGAGCAAATGCGGCCCCTCGCCGATGCGCTGGTAGCGCCGGCGCGCGGATCGCTCCGCGCGGTGCAATTGCCAGCCGAGCGCCAGCGCGAGCGGCCAGACTAGATTGAAATACTGCGCGGCGTTGGAGCGATAGGCGTAGGGCCCGAACTGGCTGTCCGATGTCTTGTTCCAGAGCGGCTCGCGCAGCCAGAGCAATTTCCCCGTGCCGTCGAGCCGTTGCAAAATTCCCTCCACGGCCAGGAGCGCGCCGTTGATGGCGAGCAACCAGAGCAGGCGGCGCAAGCGAAGCGGCAAACCAGCCGAACCACCGCGCTCGAGTTTCAAATTCTCCAGCGGATTTTGCTGGCGCTCGGCCCGCGCCTTGCCCAGCAGCCAGTCGCGCACCGACCAGAACGCGCACGCCAGGCCCAAAAGTTGCCAGAAAGCAAACCACGATCGCGGCTGATCATAACTTTGCGGCAGCCACGAAATGCTTTCGCGGTAGGAATAGGAGAGTTGCGTTGCATCGAACGTGGCGCGGGCATTGAGCGCGCTGGTCAACGCGTAGGCCAGAATCAGCAGCGTCAGCCCGGCCAGCGCGACCGTGAGTTTGCGCGTGCGGCCCCAATGCCGGCTGTGCGTCGTGCCGTCCTCGGCTCGCTGCTCTTCGCCCCAGCGAGCCGGGCGGAATCCTGTGCGCCAGCGAATCCACCATTTCATCGCGAGCAGGCAGCCCAGCGTGTAGCCGGCCGTGTTCATCGTCCAAATGGCCCAACTGCGCGTCGTCCCAAAGGCCCACGGGCCGAATACGACCATGAAGAACAGCACGCCTTGCGTGAGCGTGTCGCAGCGCTCATACGCATCCGGCGTGCGCACGCGCCCGTTGAATTCTCTCCCACTGCGGGAACGCCTTCGCGACGTTTCCTCGGGCGAAGGTTCAGAATGATCGGATGGCCGCGCGGAATCCATGTGCGTGGTATTCAAACGAAGTCAGATTCGCTTCACAAGGTTGAAAAACCCGTCCGACGAAGCTCCGCGCGCTCGAACAAGGCTCAGTTTCACGAGCCACGCGTGCGCAGCGCTTCGGCCATTGCCCGCGCAAAATAGGTGATGATCATGTCCGCGCCGGCGCGTTTGATCGCGAGCAACGATTCATCGCGCGCTTTTTTCAGATCGAGCCAGCCGTTGCGTGCGGCCGCTTGTATCTGCGCGTACTCGCCCGATACTTGATACGCCACGAGTGGGAGCAGCGTGCGCGCGCGCAACGCGTGGAGGATGTCGAGATACGGGCCGGCCGGTTTCACCATGAGCAAGTCCGCGCCTTCGCTCTCGTCGAGCAGAGCTTCCTGAATGGCTTCGCGCGCATTGGCGGGATTAAGTTGATAAGTTCGCTTGTCCAGATACGCGCTGCCCGCCGCGCGTTGGCTGCCAATGGCATCGCGGAACGGCCCGTAAAAAGCCGAGGCAAATTTCGCCGCGTAGGAAAGAATGGCGGTTTGCGAAAAACCAGCTGCATCCAACGCACGCCGAATCACACGCACGCGTCCGTCCATCATGTCCGATGGCGCGACCCAATCCGCGCCCGCCTCGGCCTGCAACACGGCCATCCGCGCGAGTGCCTCGACCGTGCGGTCGTTGTCCACGTCGGTGCCGCTTTCGTTCAACAGGCCGTCGTGTCCGTGCGACGTGTAGGGATCGAGCGCGACATCCGCGATGACGATCAATTCCGGCAAAGAGCGTTTGATCTCGCGGATCGCGCGCAAGATGAGCGCGTCGCGGTTCAGGGCCTCCGAGCCGGTGGTGTCTTTGCGCTGTGGCTCCACGCACGGAAAAATTGCGATGGCGCGAATGCCGAGTCCACTCAACGCGCGGCATTCTTTCACCAGTTCCGCCAACGAATGCCGAAACACGCCGGGCATCGATGCCACCGCTTCCGGCGGGCCAATTTTTTCATGCACGAACAGCGCCGCGATCAAATCATCAGCCTCGACGCGCGTCTCCTGTACGAGGGCACGAACTGCCGGCGAAGTACGCAGCCGCCGGAGGCGCCGCAGCGTGTCCACCACGATTTTGGATTCCATAGTCTGCCTTTGAAGCTACGACCCGCCGCCGGCAAAATGAAGTTTATTCGCCAAGTAAGCGTCGCGAAAAGCAAACTTGTTTCCGATCATCGCCTGTCGTTTCATCGCGCCGGCCTTGGCCACCAACATTGAAAACTTCCGCTGACAGACATTCGTTTCCGTCGGGATTGAACCACGCGTTTTCCTTCGCCGCGTTCAACGCGCTCTCCTTTCAGATCGTCCTCGGCAGCCCGATGGTGCTTTACGCCAAAAGTCTCGACGCGAGCGCCACGGTGCTCGGCATCATCGCGGGGATGATGCCGCTGCTGGTCATTTTCCAAATCCCGGCGGCGAACTACGTCGATCGCATTGGCTACAAAAAATTCGTCTATGCCGGCTGGGGCATCCGCGTCGCATTCATCTTCGTCATCGCGCTCGTGCCGATCACCGCGGGCTTCTTGAACGCGACGACACGGCTGGCGCTGATCCTCCTGCTGCTGTTTGCATTCAACCTCTCGCGCGGAATTTCGAGTTGCGCGTGGCTGCCGTGGATGACGACGCTGGTGCCGGCGGAAGTGCGCGGCAAATATCTCGCGCGCGAAGCCGGCTTCGTGAACCTGGCCAGCTTCACAACGGTCATGCTGGCGGCGCTATGCCTGGGCAAACAACCGGCGGCTTCGCAATTCGCCATTACGTTTGTTTTCAGCGCACTCATGGGGGCGGTGAGCCTGAGCTTTTTGAAACGCATTCCGGATGCGCCGGTGCAGGAGCACATCTCTGTTTCAAAAACGCCGGTGCCGTATCGCGAGATGACGCGCTTCGCTCCGTTTCGAAAACTGCTTTGGGAAGTGGCGGCGTGGGCCGTGGCGTACGGCGGCATGACGACGTTTACCGTCGCGTTCTTGAAGGCTGAATCCGCTATGGCGGAAGGAACCATCCTGATGGTTTCGGCGTTCGCTTTTCTCGGCGGCTTTGGGAGTCTCTGGTTTCTCGGTCCACGCATCGACCGACTCGGCAGCAAACCGGTGCTCGTTTTTTCATTTGGCGCGTGGCTGGTGATTCTGGCTGGCTGGGCGGCTGTGGCGGGCGGCTGGCTGCCGCTGCGCATGTCACTCATCCTCATGCTGCAATTCTGCATGGGCCTCGCCGCCGCGCTCGTGAACATGGCCAATACGCGCCTCGCGATGGCCATCATCCCGCCGATGGGCCGCAATCATTTCTTCGCGATCTACTCGGTGGTGCTCAACGTGACGCTCGGTCTCGCGCCGATTTTCTGGGGACTGTTGATCGACGCCGTGGGCGCAGGCGAGTGGCACAGCGGCGCATTTCGTTGGAATCGTTTCAGCATTTTCTTCGCTGCTGTCTGGCTGGCGTTTGTCGTGTCACTGCTGTTGAGTCGGCGGCTGGAAGAACCTGCTGCCGCGAGCACCGAAGCGTTGCTCAAAGAGTTGCTCATCCAATCGCCGCAGCGCGTCTTGATCAAACTTTGGCCACGGGTGTGAGCGAATCAACGGGCCGCCCGCCCGCGATGAAATCGTTGAACCAGGTTTCCGGAGGCGCGGCAAAATTTCTTTCAACTCCCTGCCAGACGAAGCTTACGCGCGCCGCGTGCAACGCGTGGTTCGGCAACAGCAACCGCGCGCGGTCGGCGGCGGTCAGGCGCTGGCCCACGAGCGCGAGATAAATCTGCTCGTCCAAGCCGTAAATTTTGTCGCCCACGATGGCATGACCGAGATGTGCGAGATGGATGCGGATTTGATGTTTGCGTCCCGTGCGGGGCGCGACACCGAGCACGGAAAAATTTCCTTCCGTCCGGACGAAGCGTTGCGCGACGCGAAACTCCGTCTGTGCCGGCGAGCCGTCCGGCCGCACGCAATCCTTGATCGCGACCGCGCTCGTTTCATCCTTGCCGAGTGGCGCGTCGATGACGCCATCGTCCACGGCGACGTGGCCGTGAACAATCGCGACATATTCTTTGCACACTGCTCGGTCTTCCCAAATTTTTCGCAGCGCGCGGGCGGCATCAGTGGTCTTCGCGAGGAGGACAATGCCGCTCGTTTCTCGGTCGAGCCGGTTGATAAGTTGCGGCTCCGCACCAGCGCCAACGTGCAGCCGCGCCCGACTGATAAGACTGGAGTAAGGGCCGGCCTTTGTCGGGTGGCAGACGAGGTCGGCGGGTTTGTTAACGACGAGAAGATCGTGATCTTCGTGGACGATTTCCAAAAGCTTTTCCGGCGTGCGGGCACGCCGCCGCGTGGCTGGCTGGAGGCTGACGTTCATCGCAAGTCACGCATCACACTTGTCATCACGAACCGAGGGCGTATCATCGCGACCCGTGAAAGAAAAGTTCAATCGCTGGCTGCCGGTTATGTTCCTGGCCTTGTTCGCGCTGACGCGCTGGCCGGGGCTGATGCCGCTGAACTTCAGTGCCGCCTATGCACTGTGCTTCTGCGCCGGCGTGTATTTTCAGGGCCGGCAAGCATGGTGGCTGCCGCTGGGGACGCTGCTGTTGACTGACGTGCTTTTGAACGGACTTTATTATCACTTCCCGATTTTCAACGCGTACATGCTCATCAATTATCTTGGCTACGCCGCGTTGATTTTGCTGGGCCGAAAATTCACGGCACGCTCGTCGTGGCTGAAATTGGTGGGCGGCGGCGTGCTGGGCGCGATTCTGTTTTACCTCATTACGAACACGGCGGCGTGGATGTACGAGCCGACGCAGCCGTATCCGAAAACGCCCGCCGGCTGGTGGCAGGCTTTGACCATCGGCACCGCCGGCTGGCCGGAGACTTGGAAATTTTTCCGCAGCACGCTCCTGAGCGGCGGACTGTTCACCGGCTTGTTCGCCGCCGCGATGAAACTGACCGCCGAAACCGGCGCGCGCGCGGCCAGCGAAGAAGAAGCCGAGGCCGAAGGAGGCGAGGCCGCGCCCGAGGAAGTCAAAGCTTGAGGAACCAACTGAAGGAGGGATGATCAAAATCGGCGTCATCTCGGATACGCACGGGCATCTGGACGAAAAAATTCCGGCGTTGTTCGCGGGCGTGAATCACATTCTCCACGCGGGCGACATCGGTTTGCCGTGGCTGATTTTGAAGCTGGAAGAAGTCGCGCCGGTCACCGCTGTGCTCGGCAACAACGACGACGGCCTCGATTTCAAAGAGACGGAAGTCGTGCAACTCGGCAACCGGAAATTCCTCATCCATCACATCGTCGGCCTGCCGACGCCGCACGAAAAAGTCAACCGCCGCATCATCCGCGAAAACCCGGACGTCGTGGTCTTCGGCCACACGCACCAGCAGCACTGCGAAACGATGGGACAGACGCTCTATTTCAATCCCGGCTACGCGGGCAAACCGCGCTTCAAACTCCAGCGCAGCGTGGCGATCCTGCACTGCGACGACGCGGGCATCACGGCGGAGTATCTGGAGCTTTGAAATTTCAAAACGCTACAAACCCAAACAGTGGCAAACCGTCCAATAAGCGGCACTGAATGGAACAGCGGAAAATTGTTCCCTGCGGTGTGGATCAGTTGAATGTTAGGCTCCTCGATTATCTATGCCACTTAACCTTTCACCATCGGAACAGCTTGCCTACACTACAGTTCGCATCGAGTGCGACACAGTGAACGGCCAAGCCACGGGGACTGGATTCTACTTTGCGTTTTGCCGAAGCCAAAACGGGTTCGTTCCGGCAATCGTCACGAATCGGCATGTCGTGGCAGGAAGTTCTTCTGGTCGCATTCACATTCATCTCGCGCAGACACCGGATGCAGCTCCAACCACCCACAATGCTTTTGATGTTCCCGACTTCGAGAAATACTGGATTGGCCACCCTGACTCCCAAGTTGATTTGTGTGTCATGCCGATCGCTCCACTGCTGCATTTTTCGGAGCAAAAGGGCCAAAAGCTTTTTTTTATTCCGCTAGATCGGCAACTCATCCCGACCAAGGACGATCTAACCAATTTGATGGCAATCGAGGAGGTAGTAATGGTCGGGTATCCAAACGGCATCTGGGATCACGTCAACAACATGCCGGTTTTTCGCCGCGGCATTACTGCTACCCATCCAAACACAGACTACTGCGGGAGGAAGGAATTCATGATTGACGCCGCGTGTTTCCCCGGTTCGAGCGGCTCGCCAGTTCTCTTATACAACTCCGGCAACTATTCGGATCGCATGGGCAACACCATTATAGGAACTCGCATCAAGTTGCTCGGTGTGTTGTATGCCGGCCCACAGCATACAGCTACGGGTGAAATCACCATTGCGAATGTCCCAACCGCTTCCAAGCCCGTGGCTATTTCTCGCATTCCAAATAACCTAGGAATAATCATCAAGGCCGAAAGACTGATGGAGTTTGATCCCATTTTGGCGAAGCTCACTGGCAATGCGCCCGGAGCCTAAGCATGCGCTGCAACGAACGGCGGTGGGCCGTCACGGTTGCAATCGGCGCGTCTCGTGGCCGTCGTCATTGAGCTTGCCAGCCGATTTGGTTTACTTCGACGTCAGAGACATGGTGAGAGGGCAGAGACGCAATAGCTAATAATTCACTACTGGTGGCAACTCTCGTTTGATGCTCAACAGGTGAAAAACGGAAACTCTCCTTCGAAGCTCGGCAGCTTGTGCCGGCCAATTTCCGTCGTGGGCAAAAGTGTTTGCAGTTGAGCCTGCGCGCCTTCGCTCAACAAAGCCGGTTGGTGCAATGAGGCCGCCAGTTTCTCCATGCGAAAGACAAAGTTCACTTCCTTGCCCAGCAAACTTTCTTCGCCCATCGAAACGACGCCGCCGACGAACACCTGGCCGTGATGCAGCACCACGCGAAACACCGGGTTGGCCACGGCTTGCAATCGCTTGAACGCTTCGAGCGCGCGCACGACGCCGGCGACGGTGCGATCACGATCGTGCCAGTACGCGAGGAAGCCGTCGCCGAGGAATTTGTTGATGCTGCCGCCGCACTCTTCGATGATCTCCTTGCACTCGGCGAGCCAACGGCCGGTCACGACGGGCAATTCCTCGGCGGAGAGCGATTTGCCAAGCTGCGTGGATCCGGCGATGTCAGCCACGAGCAGCCAGCAGTTCGAGGATTTGATGTCTTGAATCGTTTTCGTGGCCTGCGTCGCTTCGCGGTCGTTGAGGATCGTCGTCGCGTGCTGGCGAAAGGTGAGACTAAATTTGCTGACGCCGATTTGATCCTTGTCGCGCACGCGAATCGGCTGCGAAACTCGCCGGCCATTGAGATAAGTGCCGTTGCTGCTGCCGAGATCCACGAGCCAATACTCCGTTTGCTCCTGCACATGCACGAACGCGTGTCGCCGCGAAACTTTGTCGTCCGCGAATACGATTTCATTGCTCGGCGCGCGGCCAATCGAGCACGTGCCGCGAATCGGAATGCGCGTGCCGTCGGTTTTTTCCAGCCACGCCGAGAAGACGCCTGATTCACTGGGTTGCATGACCTCAGCCTAGCAGAGCCAGTGCGATTGCCAAAAGAAATGCGCGGACGAATTCCGCGAAGGAGGCCCCTTCATGCTTTCAACCCGCAGCGGGGGATTCGTCCTGAATGTACGTTTTGCCACGATACGCTTTTGCCACGAAGACAAAGACCGCCGTCGTTACGAGCATCAGCCCGGCGAAGAACAAGTAGTAATTCGCGCCAGAAAGTTTGACCGAGCCGTCCTTGTTCTGAATGAAATAATTGACGCCGGCGGTGAAAAGGTTGCCGAGCGAGATCGCGCCAAGATACGTGGCCATCACCAGCGACTTCAGCCGCTTCGGCGCCTGCGTGTAACAGAATTCCAGATGCGTCACCGACACCATGATCTCCGCGGCGGTGAGAAAAACGTAGGCGACCAACTGCCAGACGATGTTTACCTTCACGCCCTGGCCGAGGCGCGCTTCAATCCAGGCGGGGAAAAGGAACGCGACGACCGTGACGAGGAGGCCCAGCCCAATTTTTCGAAGTGGCGTAAGTGGAAAGATTTTTTCGAGCGCCGGATAAATCACGTACGAAAACAACGGGAGGAACACGAGGATCAGCACCGCGTTGGCGGTTTGGATCTGTCCTGCGAGCCAGTTGAGGCCCATGAAATGGAGATCCATCCGTTCCGCCTGCGTGACCCACGCCGAAAAATTCTGATACCAGATCGCCCAAAACATTGCGACGAAAGGAGCGATGAGGATGAGGTTGCCAAGCACTGGCCAAATGGCCCAGAAGATTGAAATAAGGATTAGCGAGGCTAGAAT
>JACPZS010000174.1 GCA_016195385.1 Verrucomicrobiota bacterium | reverse complement strand
TGTGGACGCCCATCGGATCGAAATTTTCGATGGAGCAGATGATGACGCAGTTGTCGGCCTTGTCGCGCATGACTTCCATCTCGTATTCCTTCCAGCCGAGGAGGGATTCTTCGATGAGAATTTCGTTCACGGGCGAAAGCTCGATGCCGCGCTTGGCGATTTCCTCAAACTCCTCGCGGTTGTAACCGATGCCGCCGCCCGTGCCGCCGAGGGTGAACGCGGGCCGGATGATGAGCGGGAAGCGGCCAATCTTGTCGGCCACGGCGCGGGCTTCATCCATGTTGTGAGCCGTGCCGGAAATCGGAACGTCGAGGCCGATGCTCAACATGAGGTCTTTGAAAATCTGGCGGTCTTCGCCTTTCTCGATGGCCTCGGCTTTGGCGCCGATCATTTCCACGTCGTGCTTCTTCAACACGCCGGAGTGATGCAGCTTCATCGCGGTGTTCAGCGCGGTCTGGCCCCCGAGCGTCGGGAGCAAAACAAATTTGCCTTTCGCACCCATGCGCGCCATTTCCTCCTTCTCGCGCACGATGATTTTCTCCACGCACTCGGGCGTGATCGGCTCGATGTAGGTGCGGTCGGCGAACTCCGGGTCGGTCATAATCGTCGCGGGATTCGAGTTCACGAGGACCACGCGATAGCCCTCCTCCTTGAGCGCCTTGCAGGCTTGGGTGCCGGAATAGTCAAACTCGCACGCCTGGCCGATGATGATCGGGCCGGCGCCGATGATGAGGACGCTGTGGATGTCGGTTCTTTTTGGCATCTGAAAAATATTCTTCGACCCAGGGCAACAACCGTGTTTCAAGCGCGACGGCGCACGAAGTCACAGCCCGGAGCAGGGTCAGTTCAAAGTGGCGAAGATGGAACACGGATCCCCGGCCGATGGCGAACACTTTTTTGTTCACACGGGCGACGCGAAGCAGCCTCACATATTTCAAGAACCAACGACGGCTGGATTGTGGTAATGGAGAATTTTGAACTCAGGCTGATCGCAAATTTCTTCCACCAGTTCAAACCGATCTTCAAACGGCGGAAAGAACGCGTCGCCTTCGACCACGCGCTTGACGAGCGTGAGGTAAAGATCCGAGCAACGCGGCAGGGCTTGTTCATAAACCTGCGCACCGCCGCCGATGAAAATGTCGCACGGAAATTCCGCCGGCTTGATCATGTCCAACGAATTAAAAACCCAGATGTCCTGGCGACGATCGCCGTCGAGCTTGGTGAAATGGAATTGATACGGCCGCTTCAAATGACGGCCACCGCGCCATTCTTTGTGTTGTCCGAAAATCTCCGGCAGACTCCGAATCAGCCGGCGCGGGTGTCGCGTGAGGATCAACTGCCGCCGATTCGGCAGCGGCTTCGGCAGGCTCTCAAAAGTCTTTCGCCCCATGACCACGATGTTGCCCGAAGTCATTTTCTTGAACCACTTGAAATCCTCCGGCAAGTGCCACGGGATTTTATTCCCCGCGCCGATGACGCGGTTCTCGCTCATCGCGGCGATGGCTTTGAAAGATTTCATCGGTGTACGAAAGTTTGTTGTCGTGTCTATGCGAGGATCAACCGTCTGCACCGCGATGATGTGTCAACGAGTATAGAGAGCTCGGTAAAAAGCCCCGGTCGATGGCGCTGTTTCATCGATGAATTCCGCTGCACCATTTAATTCATCCGTCCCGCCAGCCAATACGCGTGAACCAAGCTGAATCCAACTTTTCAGGTCAGCAGACCTTTCTAGAGCTACGGTCAATTGCTGAATCCCGGTTGCCTTGAGACGCCAGCGCCTAGGCGCGTTCGAATCGAGGACTAGCTGGGAAATCAAGAGTTGAGGAAACACTTCGAGCCACTCCGCTCCATAGAGGTAACGGACTCGACTACCAACGGATATTTCTCCTGCTATTCGGTAGAGGCCAGACGGGACGCGTCGAGCGTCGATCTTCAGAACGACATTGCTGGACGCAATCGCGTTGACACCAGTTCTCGACAAATCAACATCGGTCAGCCGGATTTCGTTTTTGTTGTAGGGATTAGTATCACGATCGAGAAAAAAACTTACTCTTGTTTGTTGTGCATTCGTTGTCCCGGACTGATACGTGAACGAGGCAACGACTGAATCTTCCTGTATTGCTGGCACAACCTTAATCTCGGCAAGCGTATGTACGTTTGTTACCGTAAAGAAAGTGTGCGTCAGAAGTTTGACTTGGATTGGGTTTGGCCAAGAGCCGTCGTTATCAGGCAAAGCGTAACGGTTGGCACCGATCCCCGCGCCCAAGTCCCACCGCTGATTGTATCCGTCGCGAATGCGGTCGCTTCCTAGCCCGGCTGGTTGCACATCCCTTAGTCGGTTTCCTCCTCCAAGGCGACTATAAAAATGGCCAGCGCGAGTCCCCCGCGCTTCAGTCGAAGTAAACCAAGCATCCCGGCCACTGTCGTCTATGAAAGCTTGAGTGTCCGTGGTTTTCGGCGAAGTAAAATCCAATGTCGCATGGTACCAGAGATGCACGTTCGAGTGATAGTCATGCCAGTACCACGGGTCGAGAGGGTTGCTGGTGTAGTATCCTTGGTAAAGGGACAACAATTTGCGATTGTATGCGCCTGGCACGTTATTGCCATAAACAAAGGCCGCAAGTCGCTGGTAGTAATTGTCAGCGAACAAAACATTCTCGTACGGTCGCACCGGGCCGTCGATCACGATCGAGTCGCAGATAAGCCCACAGGAGCCATCGAAGCCGTCATTGTTCAAGGGGTGCGGATCGAGCGTTGTCATTTGGTCAATCCAAATTCCCCTCGCGCCGAGCAATCTGCAAATCTCGGCCACGAGTGACCCGCCACGACTGTGTCCAATGAGATGAATTGGCAATTCAACAACAGAGTGCCCGCTGAGTTCCGGAACAAAGTCCAGTTTCAGCATAGCTTGAGTGATCGATTCTGCCAGTTGGGTTGTGCTGTATTTTCCATCCGCTAGTTGGCTCCAGTCAAGTTTGACAAGAATCTCGCCGGAAGAAGAATTGGTGGGCAGACTGCCCTTAAGGAAGGTGCTTTGGGGAATGTAGTTCGTTCCATTCCAGATCCAGTGAAACTCAAAACAGGAAAAATCCTGATTTGGAATACGGCCTGAATGGCCAATTGCTTCCGCCATTGGAATAATCCAATCTGAAACATTCCCATCAAGTCCGTGAGTAATGATCGTGACACCAGCGCCTTCGACTTTTTGAAGATAAGTGAAGAACAGAAAAAAGAATGTCACCATTCGCAACTCTTTTTTCGATGCTCTCCCGCGACTGGTTTGATTAACTTTCATTTCACACCGCAATCGGCGCTTTGATCGCCGAATGCGGATCGTAGCCCACCAGTTCAAAATCCTCGAACTTGAAGTCGTAGCTGTTCTTAACAGCGGGGTTCAGTTTCATCGTCGGCAATGGGCACGGCTCGCGCGTGAGTTGGAGTTCTACCTTTAATGGTCAAACCTGTAAATTCAGCAGCCGAACCAACATTTGCCTGACCTGGTTAAGTTCGCCCGGCGTCAACACTCCGAGCCGGACATCAAAGCGCACCAGCGGAACGGGCTGGATTTGTTGCAAGTGGAACACGCCGGGGTTCAGGAACGGTTTGTTGAGCACAAGTTCCCAACGATTGCCGCGAACGGCAGTGGTGTGGGGAATAACGACCAGCAAAGCCAGTTCGTCGTCGGCCGGGTAATCGCTCAAGATCAACGCGGGCCGGACCTTGGCGGCCAGACCGAAGTCCACGCGCCAGATTTCACCGGGCAGCGTTCTTTTCATCTTCGGCTTCCATCGCGTCGAGCATCTGGAAGCGTTCGAGGGCCAGCCGGTCGCATTCGGCCAGTGTGTCTGCGTCGCGCTCGGCCTGGAAAATGACGCGCATGATTTCCCGGCGCTCGCCGTGCGTCAGCTTCGGAAGTTCGGAAATGATTTCCGCTTTGCTCATGGTCGCAATCTAAATTTGTCGCTGCGGGCTGGCAAGCGATTAGTCCCCAACTTCTACACCGCAATCGGCGCCTTGATGGCCGGATGCGGATCGTAGCCGGCCAGTTCAAAATCCTCGAACTTGAAGTCGTGGATATTTTTCACCGCCGGATTTAGTTTCATCGTCGGCAATGGACGCGGTTCGCGCGTGAGTTGGAGCTTCGCTTGTTCGAGATGATTCGAGTAGAGGTGCAGATCGCCGAAGGTGTGGACGAAATCGCCGGGCTTCAAGTCGCAGACTTGCGCGACCATCAACGTGAGCAGCGCGTAGCTCGCGACGTTGAACGGCACGCCGAGAAACAAATCCGCGCTGCGTTGGTAAAGCTGGCAACTCAGTTCGCCGTCCTGCACGAAGAATTGGAACAGCGCGTGGCACGGAGGCAGCGCCATCTGCTCGATCTCGCCGACGTTCCACGCGCTGACGATGTGCCGGCGGCTGTCAGGCTTGGTTTTGATTTGCGTGATCACTTGATCGATTTGGTTGATCGAACGGCCATCGCTCGTTCGCCAGTCGCACCATTGCGCGCCATAGACGCGGCCAAGGTTTCCGTCGGAATCGGCCCACTCGTCCCAAATCGTCACGCCGTGCTCGTTGAGGTATTTGACGTTCGTATCGCCACGCAGGAACCAGAGAAGTTCGTGGATGATTGATTTGAGGTGAAGCTTTTTCGTCGTCAAAACCGGAAAGCTCTCGCGCAGCGCAAAGCGCGCCTGCGCGCCGAACACGGCGTAGGTGCCGGTGCCGGTGCGATCCGGTTTGAATTTTCCATGCTCCAGCACGAGCCGAAGGAGCTGATGATATTGAACCATAAATTCGTTTCGCGCGAAGCCACGAGGCGATTATCCGCGCCGCTGGATTTAGTCGCACTGGCGAATGCGTCGCAAGCTTTGGATGCATCAAGTCGATGAAACGGCACCGATAGCGCGCCTGCGACCCGGCTTGCTCCGATTTGGACTTTCACGCAAACTCGCCGCCCAATGTCTTTGACTGAAATTCTAGGCTTGGCGGCTGCGGGCGCCGCGGCGGGGATCGTTAATTCGATCGCCGGCGGCGGCACGCTGCTCACGTTCCCGACGCTGCTGTTGTTTGCGACGCCGGGAAAAATTGCCAACGCGACGAGCACGCTGGCGTTGTTTTTCGGCACCAGCGGCAGCCTGTTCGGCTATCGCAAGCAACTCGCGACGGTGAAGCCGTGGCTCGCGCGCTTCGTGCCGGTGAGCGCGCTCGGCGGCTGGCTGGGTGGCGTGCTGCTGACGCGCACGAGTGAAAAGGCATTTGCCCATCTCGTGCCGTTTTTCATTTTGTTCGCCACGGCGCTCTTCCTGGCGCAAGGGACGTTCCGACGTTTTGCGGGATTTGGCGAACAAACGAACGAGGTGCGTCCGCATCATCGCGTCGTCTGGCTCGCCGTGGTTTTTCAATTTATCGTCGCGCTTTACGGCGGTTATTTCGGCGCGGGGATTGGAATTTTGATGCTGGCGTCGCTCGGGTTTATCGGCCTGGACAACATCCATGAAATGAACGCGCTCAAAACCGTGCTCGCGGCGGTCATCAACTTCGTCGCTTCGGTGTGGCTGGTTATCAGCGGGTTGATTGATTGGCCGAAGGCGGGCGTGATGACGGCTGGAGCCATGGCGGGCTATTTCCTCGGCTCGCATTTTGCGCAGCAAATTCCGCAACGCCATGTGCGACGCATCATCACGGGAGTCGGTATTGCGATCTCCGTGTGGATGTTTTACCAGCAAATCTGG
>JACPZS010000183.1 GCA_016195385.1 Verrucomicrobiota bacterium | reverse complement strand
CAGTAGTCGGCCCACATGGCCAGCGGATGCTGCTCTTGTACCGCTTGCTCGCGCCATGCTGCCAGGCGTTGCTTGTCACGCTTGGTCCAGGCTTCGCGGGCCTGGTCTATGAGGTCGGGGTTCGCTTGCGCGGATGCTGTCAAACCGATGACGGCTAGCAGTGCGGCGTGAAATACTTTGGCTATGCTACGAAGACTGGGCATGAAGGGACAGCAATGAAGATTGAGATCAGTGAGGCAAACAAGCTTTTGCGCAAGCAGTTGCGGCAAGAGCTTATCGCAAGGCGCGGCGCGTTTTCGCAAAGCCCGCAAATAGGAGCGGCAGAAGTGGCGTTATCCGCGACTTTGCGTGCCGTTCTGGAGCAATTGGAGCCCGAAGTGCTGGGCCTGTACGCGCCCATCGCCTCTGAGTTCGATCCGCTCGCGGTTGATGATGTAGCCCGACACGGTGAACAGCGCGTCATCCGATTTGCCGGCGGCAGCAGCGCTCGGCGCGGTGGATCGATTGGTGGCGGAACCAGAAGACGTCTTGCCCGTCGCACTTGCACCGCCGGGTTTGACTTTTTCAGTGAACTCATTGGCGGACTTCGTGGAAGTACCTCCCGACTTCAAGCCGCTGCGTTCGCTGTCCGAAGCGCGCGGCACCGCGAGATAAATCACCGTCGCCGTGATTGCCAGCACGCCGAAAACAATCGCCCACATCGGCACACTCGAACGGCGCTTGTTCTCGGAAGCGATGCGGAGTTGTTGCAACTTTTCTTCGTTCATATCGACTTGAGAGCGACGATGACGGGCAACCGCGCCGCGCGCAACGCCGGCAACAGGCTGCCCGCGACGCCGATGATGACGGAAAACGCCAGACCCATCAGCATCAAATCGGGCGTGACGCGAAATTGGAAAACTGTTTCGGCAAACGATTGGAAGTCCATCGTGCCCGTCGCGTAGCCGTTCAACGGCAGCGCCAGCAGGCAGCCCACAACCCCGCCCATTGCGGCGAGCAACGCGCCTTCGATCAAAAAGCACAGCACAATCGCTCGGCGCGAATAGCCGAGCACGCGCAACGTGCCGACTTCGCGCGTGCGCGAGGCGACGCTCGCGTACATTGTGTTCATCGCGGCAAACACCGCACCGATGGACATCGCGGTGCCGAGCAGTCCCGCCAGAATTTTGATCGGCACGGCTGTCATCGTCTGCTTCGAGTAGTAATCCACTTCGCGTTCGGCGCGCAGCGCAAGACGCTTGTCGCGCTCCAGGCGCGTGATGAGATTCGTCGCCGCCGTCGCGTCCGCCGGACGCAGCAGAATGCTCGAATAATTCTCGCGGTCGAAAATGGATCGCGCCTCATCGGCGTCCATCCACGACTCGGAATCAAACGCGCTCCCGGCGGCATCGAAGTGGCCGACGACCGCCAGGCGATCCTGCCCGGACTTGATCACGCCGCCAATTTCAAAACCGGCGAACCGCGCGGCCAGTCGTCGCGCGACGACCACTTCGCGTTTGCCCGGCACGAACCACCGGCCGTCCACGAGCTTCACTTGCGGGCGCAGTTCCATCCCGCGCGGCGTGACGCCACGGATCAACGTGTTGGCTTCGCCTGTGCCGTTGCGCCGCGGCGCGCTCACGATGAGCACCAACTCCGCCGAGATGATTGGCTCGCCCCGCTCGTTGCGGGCGATCTCGTCCAAGTATTGAATCGTCCGAAAATGCTCGCGCGTCACGATGCTGCCGGACTCCGCCTGCGAACCTTTGCGCACGACGAGGATGTTCCGCGCGTCGCCGGTGTTGGCGCTGCTGGCCTCGATGCCTCGCGCCAGCGCGCGCAGCAGCACGAACACCGCGACCACGAGCGCGATGCCCAGCACCGTGGCGAGCGTCGAACGCCAGCGCACGATTACGTTGCGAAAATTGTATTTGAGCGGCAGCGCCATGATTTCAATCTAGTGTCTTCAGCCCTTTTACAACGCTCATACGCGCGACCGCGATGGACGGCGCGATGGCGGAAAACAGGCCGAGCAGCGCCGCCACCGTCGCGCCCGTCGCCATGATTCGCGGCGTCACTTCAAAATAGACGAGAAATCCTCGCGTGAGCGTTTGCAGGTCGAGGAACGTCCAGAA
The DNA here is from genome assembly GCA_016195385.1 of Verrucomicrobiota bacterium. Classification (GTDB taxonomy): domain Bacteria; phylum Verrucomicrobiota; class Verrucomicrobiia; order Limisphaerales; family JACPZS01; genus JACPZS01. The sequence continues at coordinate 52,429 of JACPZS010000183.1, read as the reverse complement.
TGCCCACGCGCCGCCAATGCCGACGAACGCGCCCAACGCCGCGAGTCCGAAGCTCTCGGCCAGGATGAACGAGAACAATTCGCGCCGCCGAAAACCAAGCGCCTTGAGAATCGCCAGTTCGCGGAAGCGTTCACGAATCGCCATGCTCATCGTGCTGACCGTCACCAACACGAGCGTAAAGACGACCACGGTGCTGATCGAGCCGATGAGCACTTTCACGTTGCCTAACATGCTCATGAAGCTCATCTGAAAGGCGCGCTCCGTTTCGGCCCGCACTTCCGCCGACGTATTCTCGAACGCCTTGTTCACGCGCGCGATGACGTCGTTCGCCACGTCCGCCGATTCAACGCGCAGGTACCAAGTGCCGACGGTGCCAGGGTCGCCAAGCAGTTCATCGAGCAATTTGTGGTGAAAGAAAACATTCCGGTCGTCCACCGTGCCTTGATACACCGCCGCGATGCGCAGGTCGAGATTCGCCGGATAAAACGTGCCGGTGAAGCGCATCTGGTCGCCGACTTTCAAGCCGTAGCGCTTCAACGTGTCCGCGCCGACAAGGCAGGAATTGCGGTCTTTGATGAAATTATCGTACGAGCCTTCGGCAATTTTTCCTTCGACGATGATATTTTGAAAGCGCGCCGGGTCCACGGCAAATTGGGCGAAGCTTGTCACCGTCTCTTCGCGGAAATTGCCGCCGAAGAAACTGAACGGCGACACCGCGACGATGCCGGGAATCTTGTCGATGACCGCGAGTTGTTTGGCCGGCAGCGGTTGCGCGAGCGAAACCTTGTTGCGCGCGATGACGCGCAGCGACGCTGCTTCGGATTCCGGCGGGATGGTCATTTCGCGCTGCAGTGTCAGCAGCGTCACGAGCAACGCGCAACTGACGGCGACGCTGAGAATCGTCAGCGCGGCGCGGCGTTTGTTGCGCAGGGCATTCTTGGCGATAAAGGTCGCGATGATCATTCGTTCACCAGCTCCCCTTTTTCGAGATGAATGCTGCGCGAGCCGAAAGCCGCGGCCTTCGGATCGTGCGTGACCATGATGACGGTCTTGCCAGCGGTGCGCGTCAGCGACTGCAAGATGCCCAAAGCTTCTTGTGTGGAAGCCGAGTCCAGATTTCCGGTCGGTTCGTCCGCGACGATCAACGCCGGATCCGTCACGATCGCGCGGGCAATGGCCACGCGCTGCTCCTGTCCGCCCGAAAGTTGCTTTGGCAAATGATGGCGACGGTCCAACAGGCCAACCAACTCCAAGGCTGTGTTGACCTGCTCGCGGCGTTGCTTGCGGCTGAGACGCGTCAAGAGGAGCGGCAGTTCGACATTTTCAAAGGCCGTGAGCACGGGGATCAAATTGAACGACTGAAACACGAAGCCGACGTTTTGATTTCGCCAATCGGCAAGATCGGATTCATTGAGTCGCGTGACGTCAATGCCCTGCACACGGCACTCGCCGCTCGTCGGTCGGTCCACTCCCGCAATGATGTGGAGTAGCGTGGATTTACCGGAACCTGACGGCCCCATGAGCGTGAGATATTCGCCCGCCTCGATGTCGAGGGAAATGTTGTTCAACGCCGTCACGTTGATCTCGCCCTGTTGATAGGTTTTCGTGAGGTCGCGGATGGTAACGATGTTGGGCACGGTCATAACGGGCGCTCTTGATAATTCACTCCCCGACGCATTGCAACGCCCGGCTCCTTCCGGCGCTCTCGAACGGGCCGCGAGGACGGGCGTACTCCCCAATCCGCTTGCATGGTTCCAGTCAAATTTGTCCGCAAGTTTTTCAGAGCGCCAATTCCAGGCAATCCATTGACGCGAGGGAAGGCCGGATGCAAATCACCAGGCTCTTCATAACTTCGTTCCGCGGGTGGACGACCAGTGCCGGCGCGCTCGTTCGTATTCCTCCGGCGTGTTGACGTTCAGCCTTTCGCTGGCGCTGCCACGCGGCCAGCGCAGGCGTTTCGCGAACAAAACCCGCGCGAGCGCCTGGAGCGAAAACTCGCGCCGACGGATTTGCGCCTTCACCGTCGCCAGTGAATCTCGGCACAAGCCAAACGGAAAACCGACGGCGCGGCCGGATTGAAAAAAGATCGCGCGCTTATGCGTCGCCGATTCCGCCGCGACCCGCCGAATCGTCGTCGCGGAAATGAACGGCATGTCGCACGAAAGAAAAATGACTCGCGGCGCGCGCGTGGTTTTGAGCGCCGCGTAAACGCCGCCGAGCGGGCCGCAGCGCGGAATCAAATCCCGGCGGATGATTCGCACGGAAACTCCGAGTTGCTGCGCCGTCGCTCGCACATGGCCGAGCAATGTGCGTCGGCCGAGCCGCAGCCGCGCCTTGTCGCGGCCCATACGCCTGCTCAAGCCGCCGGCGAGAATGCAAATTTCAAAGTCAACCGGTGGCTCATCTGTTTTCGCTTCTCCCGGCGTGGCACGGCTACCGCGAGTGAAAGCAACCGGCGACAGCTTGCGTTTTCGTTTCACGCCGATCTCACGAAAAAATCCGCCGCGCCTCCGCCAAGTCGCGGGCGATTTGCGCGGTTAATTCTTCACATGAAGAAAATTTTTGCTCATCGCGGAGTTTTGCATCGAAGATGATTTCCAATTCCTCGCCGTAAAGGTCGCCGGAGAAATCCAGCAAATGCGCCTCGACCTGCAAGCGCGGCGCCGGCGAAACGAGCGTGGGGCGCAGACCGATGTTGGCGACGGCGCGGTGTGATTGCCCGTTGGTTCGAGCGTGAACTGCATAGACTCCGTTCGGCGGCAGCAGCAATGCAGCGCAGTCGATGTTCGCCGTAGGAAAACCTAGCTGGCGGCCAATGCCATCACCGCGCACCACTTTGCCTGCGACCGAATAGGAGCGCCCGATCATCTGGCTCGCGGCATCGAGGCGACCTTGTTTGATGGCCTCGCGAATGCGCGTGCTGCTGACGATTTTGCCGTCGAGGGCCAGCGAAGAAATTCCATGCACGATGAAATTGAGTTCCTGTCCGAGCCGTCGCAACAACTCGACGTTGCCGCCGCGTTTGTGCCCAAACGTAAAGGCGCTGCCGACGCACAGGCTGTAGATTGAGCCAAATTGGTGCGCGAGCTGGCGGATGAATTCTTCGGCGGGGATTTGGCTGAACTCGCGCGTGAATTCAATCAGCAGCGTCGCTTCCGCGCCGAGTGATTCGATGGCGCGCAGTTTTTGCGGCAGCGAATAGATCAGTGGTGGCGTTCGCTCTGGCGCGACGACTGAACTGGGATGCCGGTCAAACGTGATCACGAGGGCGACGCCTTCGACCTGCCGCGCGTCCGCGACCGTCTGCCGGATGACTTGTTGATGGCCGAGATGAACGCCGTCGAACACGCCAATCGCGGCGCAGACTTTCCGCGCGCCCGGCGACAATTCTTCGGCTCGTGCGATGACGCGCATTTGTTCCATCACCACGGCGCGTTCACAGTTCGACGAGCCGGCCTTCGCGCACTGATTTTTCCTCGGCGGCGCAAATTTCAACCGAACTCAAACCGTCCTGCGGCGTGACGACGCTCGGTGGCCGGCCAGTTTGAATCGCCTCGATGAGATGGCGCAATTCCCCGACATAACCGTCGTCACCTTCGCAATGAATCGTTCGTGCTGCCTGGCCTTGCTCGAACAATCGCAATGCTTCTGCACCGCGCGCTAAATCGTAGTCCACTGTCGCGCGCTCGAAGACCGCCGTGTAGGCCATGTTGAATCCAAATCCTGGCGTCATCGCCCAACTGCCTTCCGCGTGAACGCTTGCGCCGGAGGCGAATTGATATTGTGTCACCACGTGATCAATCGCGCCGCTGACTTTGGTGAAGCCGGTGGAAAAAACCGCGCGCGGCCGGCCGAAACAAAATTGCACGAAATCCGTGTCGTGGACGTGCAGATCGAACAACGCACCGCCGGAGTTTTGTCCATCCAAGAAACTTTTCTGACCCCAGCCTGGCGGCTCCGCCACGCGCCGAAACCGTGCGCCGAGAATTTTTCCGTGGCTTCCTTCGTCAATCGCGCGCTTGAGAAACGTCCACTGCGGCCAGAAGCGCAGGCACATCGCCGGCATGAAAAAACCTTTGGCGCGCTTCGCGGCTTCGACGATTTGCCGTGCTTGTTCAACGGTGCGCGCGAGCGGCTTTTCGCAAATCACATGTTTGCCCGCCTTCAGCGCGGTGATCGCGAGCGCCACGTGAGCGACGGTCGGCGCGCAGATGTCCACGAGATCGATGACTGGATCCGCCAGCATAGATTCGTAGCTCGCAAACGCCTTCACCTGCGACATGTCGAGCCGCACCGAATCGTCCGCACCGATGTTTCCACCGGCGCGCGAAAGATCGCCGTCGAGGTGTCGCCCGCTGGGATTGCAAATTGCCGCGATGCGCGCGTTGGAAAGTTTTCGATACGCTTTCACGTGCGTGGCCGCCATGAAGCCCAAGCCGACGATGCCGACGTTGATCATAAATGGAGTGCGGGGCTAGGCGAGTTTCCGAACATTTGAAATTTTAACGCGAAAACCGAAGTTGGCCACGAGCAAACACAAAGAGCACAAAGAAAGGCGAACTGATCTTGAAGGTAAAATGGCGGTCAAATTTTTCACGCTCCCATTGCTCTCCCGCCCGACCTTCTGCGTGCTGTGTGTTCTTTCGCGGCTATTCAATTTTGGAATTCGGGTTTAGGAAAGTTTGCCGCCGCGCAGACGCGTGACGAATTCGACGAACCCGCCGGCCTGTTTGGTGAGCCGCTTCACCACGTCCGCGTCCATGAGCCGGCCTTGCGCGTCGAGGAGTTCGTGGACTTTGGGGAGGAAAACGCGTTCAGGAAAAATGAACGCGTTGCGATAGCCGAAAATTTGCTGCAACTGTTCCACCGGCCGCAGCGCGCCCCAGATGCCCGCCGCCACGCCAATGAAGCAGACCGGGCGCTTTTCAAAACTCTCCGGGAACTTCAGCATGTCGATGAAGTATTTCAGCACGCCCGGAATCCCGCCGTTGTATTCGGGCGACACCACGACCAGCCCGCTGGCGGCGAGGACGGCATCGGCAAACGGCTGAAACGACGCCGGTTTGGTTTCGTAGCTCGAGGGATGAAAAATCTCCGGCGGCAGCGTGGCGAGATCGATCACCTTCAGCGGCACTTTCAACTCCGCGTAAATTTCTTCGAGCCGGCGCGCGACTTTGCGCGAGTTGCTGTCCGGTCGATTGGTTCCAATCAGTAGCGTCATCATAGCGCGAGCATGGCGGCGGCATGGCGAGGCCGCAAGTGTGGAGTTAGAAATGGATGAAATGCGGCTTGTTGTCGGAGGTTGCTCTTGCGCTTGCGAGAGAGGTGGCGTTTGGTAAGCATCATGAAAAGCAAACTCTGGATAATTGGGTGGCTTCTTTTGGCGCTCAATTCCCCGGCCGATCCATTCATCAATCTGGACTTTGAACTCGCCAATACGAACAACGTGGTTGTCCAACCAGGCGGTGCTTGCGTGAGCGGAGTTGGAACCGTCACAGACTTACTGCCCGGCTGGACAATCTTGAGGCCGGGTTACACTAACAACGATACGTTAAATCTCAATATCATACCCCAAATTCCTTGGTTGGATTCTGCACCGAGTTGCTTTCTTATTTCAAGGGAATGCCGAGTGCCAGTGCAAGACGTAGATGCTGGAAAATACTCGTTGGTCATCCGCAGCACACTCCATCCGATCATTTTTTCACAAACTGGCGATGTTCCAGTCGAAGCGGACGAATTGAGGATATTTGTGCTGGACAAATTTCGTGGCGCGACAGCCCTCCGAGTTTCATTAAATGGAACGCCAGTCATCTACTTTACCAACGACGCACAACAAGCGGTCATTAGAGGCGATATTTCGGGATTTGGTGGGACTAAGAATGTGAAACTGGATCTGGAAGTAATGTTTACGGATTATCTACCTTTTTACACCAGCGAGCAGGTTGGAATTGACAACATTGTGTTCGCGAAAGCTGAGAAGCTGCCACCGCATCCAGACGTGCCGAGGGATTTTCAGAATCTTGGACTCGACACGATCCAACTTTCTCCTGCTGGGCCTGATGGTTTCGGCGGTCAATTGACGAATGTGACTTTCCCCGGTTGGAGTTTTCTCTTGGGAGCAAATCAGTTTTCGAAGTTTGGCTACTCGTGTTGCGCTTGTATCGACGATTGCCCTCAGATTATTTTGTGCAATTTGCAAAGCAACCGATACTACAATTCCTTCTTCACTAACTTCTTGGGAACCGCTTCGGCTGACTTTGTTGAGGGTGCATACGCCATTTATTTCCATCAAGATTACGTAAATGATCATCCGTTTGCCCTCGTTCAAACCGGAATCATCCCCAGCAGTGCCAGATTTTTGCGCTTCAAGGCCGGCGGCTGGACTAGCTTTACCGTGACTCTGAACGGGGAGACACCGCCAGTGGTGGATAGTTTGCCAGTTTTAGAAACAACGCGTCCGTGGGAACAACCGATTGGCGACGTTTTTGCCGGTCGCCGAAAGACTTTCGACATCTCCGCCTACGCGGGAAAAAATATAGAACTGCGTTTCACGGCGGGTTACTCGCCTAGCACAAATTTTTTTCAAAGCGGCAGTGACGGAATTCTCGACAGCATCGAATTCCTGCCAGCCTATGCGCGGTTTATTCGACCAGTAGCGGGCGCGGACACAAATGGATTCAAATTATCTTGGGTGTCCAGTCCCAGTTCAAAATTTCAGGTCGAATCATCCACGAATTTCTTTACGAACTGGCAATCGCTCGGCGAGCCGGTGGTTTCTGCCAGCACCAACTTTTTCTTCACTGATATTACGGTGACAAATCTAGCGACCAGTCAGCGCTTTTACCGGCTGCGCGCATTGCCCTGAGCGATGGAAGTTTTTCCAAAGTTTTTTCCGCAACTACATTCAACCCTTGCCCAGGCAAAGAATTCGCCGATTCTAGGATTGACCCTGCCAGCGGTGTTCGTTGGAATGCGGGCATTCTATCACTGAACTCGAACCAAAGTTTATGACCATGAAAACGAATCGCTTGATTTCTTTCTCCCAGTTCATCGCGCTCGCCGCGCTGTTGCTCACGCTGCCGCTCGGCGCGCAGACCTGGACGAAATACGAAGCCCAACCCGGCAGCAAAGTGAAGCTCGATGGCAGTTCCAACATTCACGATTGGACGGTCGAGGGACTGGCCATCGGCGGCACGATGGAGTTGGATGCGAGCTTTCCGCTGGACGCCTCGCTCAAATCCGTGGCGACGCTCAAAGTCGTGCCGAAAGTGCATGTCACGATCCCGGTGCGCTCGCTCAAGAGCGGCAAGAAACGCATGGACGAAGTCATGCATGAGGCAATGAAGCAGCCGGAATTTCCGAAGATTGAATACACACTCAAGGAGATGACGCCCAAGTCCGCCGGGCACACGCCGGGCACACCGTTCCAATTCGACACGAAAGGTGAACTGACCGTCTCGGGCGTCACGCGCACCAATACGATGACGGTGGACATCGATGTCACGGAGAAGGGCAAACTTAAAGTGACGGGCACGACCACGGTGAAGATGACTGATTTTGGCATCAAGCCGCCCTCGCCGGCGCTGGCCTTGGGCCTGATCAAAACCGCCGACGACGTGAAGATCACGTTCGAGTGGCTTACGGCGGAGGCTGTGGGCAAGTAACGCGGAGCATTTTCTCAGCACTTGGAGACTTGTGTTCCTCGCGGCGCTTGGCTAAAACGAGCGCCATGAACCGCCGCAAATTCATCCAATCCGGAGCCACGGCTGCGCTGGCTCTTTCCACGTTCCCCAACTACGCCGCCGAATTCGCTGACCAGAAAAAACGCGTCGGCCTCATCGGCTGCGGCTGGTACGGCAAGGCTGATCTCTTGCGACTGATCCAAGTCGCGCCCGTCGAAGTCGTGTCGCTTTGCGACGTGGACAAAAAGATGTTGTCCGAAGCCGGTGAAATCGTCGCTTCGCGCCAGCTTTCCAAAAAAATTCCGCGCACCTACAGCGATTATCGCCAGATGCTCAAGGAAAAGGATCTCGACATTGTGCTCATTGCCACGCCCGACCACTGGCACGCGCTGGCGATGATCGCCGCCGCGAAAGCGGGCGCGGATATTTATGTGCAAAAGCCCATCGGCGTCGATGTGATCGAATGCCAGGCAATGCTTGCCGCCGCGCGCAAGTACAAACGCGTCGTGCAGGTCGGCACGCAACGCCGCAGCACACCGCATTTGATCGAGGCGCGTGAAAATCTCATCCACTCCGGCAAACTCGGTCGCGTCGCGCACGTCGAAATTTGTTGTTACTGGGGCATGGGCCGCGCCGGCAACCAGCCCGATGTCGCGCCGCCCGATTATCTCGACTACGAAATGTGGACCGGCCCCGCGCCGATGCGGCCGTTCAACAAACGCACGCACCCGCGCGGCTGGCGGGCATTCATGGAATACGGCAACGGCATCGTGGGCGACATGTGCATCCACATGCTCGACATGGTTCGTTGGATGCTCGACCTCGGCTGGCCGCGCTCCATCAGTTCCACGGGCGGCATCCTCGTGGAAAAGAACAGCAACGCGAACATCACCGACACACAAACCGCCACGTTCGATTTCGGCGATTTGAATGTCGTCTGGACGCATCGCACGTGGGGCGAACCGCCCGATCCGAAATATCCCTGGAGCGCGACGATTTACGGCGAGAAAGGAACGCTCAAGGCGAGCGTGTTTGGCTATGACTTCACGCCGCTCGGTGGCGGCAAACCCATCCACGTCGATGTCGGCATGGAACTCGACAAATATCCCGAGGATCAAACCGAGAAAGATTTGGAGAAACATTGCGCGCCCGCCATTCGCGGCCACATGAAGAATCTTCTGTCGTGCATCGCCTCGCGCAAAAAGCCCGTCGCCGACATCGAACAAGGCCACATCTCCAGCGCGTCGAGCATTCTCGCCAACGTCTCGCTGCAACTCGGTCGCTCGCTGACTTGGGACGCCACCAAAGGCGAAGTCGTGGGCGACGAGGAGGCGAACCGGCTGCTGCGCCGGCCGTATCGCGCGCCGTACATCCATCCCGATCCGGCAAGAATTTGACGATTCGCGGATTTCGCTGGCGGTAGATCGAGCAACGCGGCAAAGCGTTTGGCTTGATACGGTAGTGCAATGAATGCTCTGCCTTCGCAGGTTTACAGAACTCGGTCGTAGCGTCCGGTAGCGAAATGCAAGCCGCGTCGGTCACTTTCAATTCATTCGCGCGCCGAAACAATCTCGCCAGCCGAATAGAATTTCGGTAATCATCCCGGCATGTCAGCAGCCGACGAGGAATCCAGTTCGCGTTTGGTTGGTCGTCCCTGCTTCGCCACAACGCATTGGAGCGTCGTCCTCGCGGCGGGCCACTCGGATTCAACGCAAGCACATGATGCCTTGCAAACGCTCTGCCGCACCTACTGGTATCCGCTCTACGCGTATCTGCGCCGGCGCGGCTCCAGTCAGGCGGACGCGCAAGATCTCGTGCAAGGCTTCTTCGCGCAACTGCTCGCGCGCGACGCCTTCGCCACCATCTCCGCCGAGCGCGGCAAATTTCGCTCCTTCCTGCTCGCGTCGCTTAATTACTACGTCGCCGACCAGCGCGACAAATCCCACGCGCAGCGGCGTGGCGGCGGCCACACGTTCATCGAACTCGACGCGCTGGATGCCGAGGAGCGTTACCGCCTCGAACCAGCGGATGAACAAAACCCCGAGCGCATCTACGAACGCCGCTGGGCGCTCACGGTCCTCGACGAAGTGATGACGCGCCTCCGCGCGGAATTTGCCGGACCGGAAGTCGCGGCTGAGTTCGGTCTGTCCGAGAGCGCGATCAAAATGGCCGTCTCGCGCTTGCGGCAGCGTTATCGCGAACTCTTCCGCGCCATCATCGCCGAAACGGTTGCCGATCCGGGCGAAGTCGAAGCCGAGTTGCGCCATCTCTTCGCCGTAATCAGCCGCTGAAATTAACCCAAAAGCCGCAGTTGGCCGCAAGAGAACGCAAAGAAAGACAGACTGACTCTGAAGGTAAATGCCGGTCAGATTTTTTCCGCAGCTATCACTCTTGCGCTCCTTTCTCTGCGCTCTTTGCGTTCTCTGCGGCTATTCAATTTCGGAAATCGGGCTGAGAATAGATCCAAGCTGAACCTAGCTGTGGACCCGCTGCGGCCAGGATGGCCGCGCTCCGCAACTGCCTGGTGAGGGCTGAGACTTTGGCCATTTTCTTTGTGACCTTCTCGGATTTTTTCCTGTGTATCAGGTGAAGGCTTTTGGGCCAGACTGAAGATGCTTATGACAAAGACCTGTCCGGACTGCGGCGCCGAGATACTGGAAAGCGCGCCCAATGGAGCTTGTCCCAAATGCCTCTTCGCGCGTGCCACCGGTGCGCTGGACAGCATCGCCACCAAACTTTCCGATTCGGTGCCGAGCGCTGAAACCAATCCTCAACCCGCAGCTCCCATCTCTCCACCGGCTTTCGGCCACCCTCTCCCATCCGATGGGAGAGGGGCTGGGGGTGAGGGTACTCCCTTCGGCGACTACGAATTGCTCGAAGAAATCGCGCGCGGCGGCATGGGCATCGTCTATAAAGCCCGCCAAAAAAGCCTCAACCGCGTCGTCGCGGTGAAGCTGATCCTCTCCGGCCAGTTCGCCAGCAAACAACTCGCCGCCCGTTTCAAAGCCGAGGCCATTGCCGCCGCCGTGCTGCAACATCCGAACATCGTTCCCGTCCATGAAGTCGGCGTGCATGAAGGCCAGCACTTCTTCTCGATGGATTTCGTCGAGGGCCAGAACCTTTCGCAACTCGTCGGCAATCGCCCGCTGCCTGCGTCACACGCCGCGCGTTATCTCAAACGATGACGGGCCAGGTGCTCGGCTCGCCCAACTTCATGCCGCCGGAGCAGGCGAGCGGCACGCGCGGCAAAGTGGGCCGTCCCAGCGACGTGTATGGACTCGGCGGCATTGTGTATTTTCTGCTGACGGCGCGTCCGCCGTTCCAAGGTGAAACTCTCGAAGCGACGCTTCACGCGGCGCTGCACGTCGAGCCAATTGCGCCGCGCCTGCTCAACGCGAGCGTGCCGCGCGACCTCGAAACGATTTGTTTGAAGTGTTTGGAGAAGGAACCGGCCAAGCGTTACGCCAGCGCGCAAGAACTCGCCGATGAACTTGGACGTTTCCTGAAAGACGAGCCAATTCACGCGCGCCCCATCACCCGCACCGAGCGCGCCTGGCGTTGGTGTCGACGCAAGCCGGCGGTGGCCGCGCTCAGTGCCGCGACGACGTTTGGCGTGATTGCCATCGCGATTATTTCCACGGTCGCCGCCGTGCGGCTCGGCATTTCGCGTCGAGCCACCGAACGCGAGAATTACGCCGCCAGCATCGCGCTGGCCGACCGGCATATACGCGACGGCGAGACTGATCGCGCAATCGAACTTTTGCTGAAATGCCCGACTGGGCTTCGACATTGGGAGTGGGGGCGCTTGATGTATCTGTGTCATCAGGATGTGCTTACAATTCGCGCCCATACCAATATCACGCCATCGTTGATATCGTTCGATTCCGTCGTCTCGGCGCTGGCCTTCGACGGCGAGGGCGGACGCCTGGTCACGTTGGGATCGGACGGCGCGGCGAAAGTGTGGTCGATTGATGATGGAACCAACCTCCTTACGTTCGGTGGACCGGCCAATCGTGTTCTCTCGGTCGCGTTCAATCCCAGAGAAAGGCAGCTCGCGATGGGCTGCACCAACGGCTTGGTGCGATTGTGGGATACGCTGACGTGGCGTGAACTGCCGCCGCTTTCATTCGTCGATCGTAGCAGCCGACGTAAGGAGGCTCCGACTGAAAAATCCAAAACCCCAATTTCAAATTCCGAAATTGAAGTGAGCCTCCTCACGTCGGCTGCTACGAATTCGGTCGGTCACGCCAACGAACCTTCGGCGCGGTCCATCACCCGCCTCGCCTACAGCGCGGACGGGAAGAAGCTCGCCGCCGCCACGTTCGACAATTCGGTTCACGTCTGGAACATTTCCTCGAACCGTCCACTTTTCTCCCTCAGTTCCGCGCCCACTGGAATTCAGTCTCTTTTCTTCACCACCGACGGACAGCGACTCGTCATCAAGGAAGAGTTGGTGGCCCGGTTATGCGATGCGGAAACAGGCCGCTTGCTTTCCACTTTCGATGTCGCCACAGACGAGTATCGAGCTGTGTTTGTCCATCCGAGCGGAGATCGGTTCGCTACCATCGACGGCGAGGACAAAGTGAAACTCTGGTCGGGCGGCAAACCAATCCACGAGTTGGGCGTCACCACCGGCGCTCAACCTGGCAACTATCGCCATGTTGTCTTCAGCCCGGATGGACGCTTGCTCTGCATCGCCGGCGAACGGACAACGGCGAAAGTCTGCAAGGTCGAAACCGGCGAGGAAGTCATGGCCATTCCAGCGCGCGTTCATACCGCCGTGTTCAGCCCGGACGGTCGCAGCCTCGTCACCTTGGGCGCGGAACGGGCCGCGAAAGTGTGGAGCGTGGCCACTCGCCAAGAAATCCAAACGCTTCAAGGCCATCAGTCGCTTATCCAAACCGTCACATTTAGTCCGGACGGACGGCTCATCGCCACCGCCAGCTACGACGGGATCGTCAAACTGTGGAACGCGGACACAGGTCGCGAAGTGCTCCAAGGCACTAGCTGGGCTTGGTCGCCATCCTTCAGTCCCGATGGTCAGCGCGTGACGATGTGTTCCTGTTGGGACCGCGCAAGTGTTTGGGACGCGCAAAGCGGCAAAGAAGTAATGGCGCTTGAGTCGAAAATTCATTCCCCGTACATGGCAATGGTGTTCAGTCCGGACGGGAAACGCATTTTTACCGCCGGCAATGAAAAAGTGGCCCGCGTCTGGGATGCCCATACCGGCCGGCAAACGGGCGAGCTTCGCGGTCATACTCGATGGATAACCTCTCTCGCTTGCAGCACCAACGGTCAGAGAATCGCCACCGCCAGTTGGGACCACACTGTGAGAATCTGGGAGGCCAGGACCGGGCGGGAACTCCACATTCTTCGCGGCCACTCGAACACGATTTGGGATGTGGCGTTTGATCCTCGAGGCAAGAAAGTGGTAAGCACCAGCAGCGATCTCTTTACGTACGATCCGGCCATCGTCTGGGATGTCGAGACGGGGCGTTCGCTCTTCAAGCTCGGCGAACCAGGGAGCGGTGTCTCGTACGCAAGGTTCAGCCCCGATGGCCAACGGATTGCAACGGTATGCACGGACAAGACGCTTCGGCTATGGGACTCGCGAAACGGCGCCCCTTTACAGACGTGGCGAACCCGTGGGCTTGGCCAAGGATTATGTTTCAGCCCTGATGGCAAGCGGTTGGTGGTGCCGATGGCGGACTTCGGAACATTTGGCTTTGACGTCCCGATGGCTGAGATTTGGGATGTCGAACAAGGCCGCCAACTGCTGGACTTCCAAGGGCACACCGATGTTATCGGCCCGCCGGTGTTCAGCCCCGACGGCCGGCGGATTTTCACCGTGTCGATGGATTTCACGGGCCGGCTTTGGGAGACTTTTCCTTGGCGCGCGCGCGACTATCCCGGATCGGTTGACCTGTCCCTCACCAATCGCATCAAGCTTTATGCCCGGAACTACTGGCGTGAGCGACTGGGGGCGGAACGTGCCCCATCCGTCTTGAACGAACAGGCAGACGATTCGTCTGGCGACCGCCTCCAACCTGTAAACCCGTTCGACTGGCCGCCCCGCGATCCCGCAACGCCGGCCGAGCTGATCGACTTGACCCCGCACTACACCGCTGGGTTGGACACGACGCATATTCCAACCGGCGGTTTTGCGTTGGACGATGACCTCGAAGCTGTCCCTCACGGAATCGTTACGTTTGACAACCTTCGCTTCGATGTGCGCGGCCTGGTTTCGCTCCGACGACTCGAACCACACGGGGGAGCGTTTCAGAGGATCTGGGAAAAGTTTCCCCTTCGAGTCAACGGCATCCGAATCGCACGCAAGCTTCGTCGTCTGCACGTGCTGCACGCCTCCTGCGCCACCGTGGTCAAAGGTGGCACGCTTATCGGAAGCTATGTGTGGCATTACGCCGATGGCAGCCAGCACGAGTCCGAGATCATCTACGGTCGCGATCTGCGCGACTGGTGGAAGCAGTCATCGGAACAGAACAGCGAAACCGATCGCGCCAAAGTCGTCTGGACCGGCACCAATCCCTGGCTTGAAGAAAAGGAACCGGGCACGAGCCTCCGCCTTTTTCTCCGCACCTACGCGAACCCACGATCCGACCTCGAAGTCACCAGCCTCGACTTCGTCTCAAAGATGACCCAAGCCGGGCCCTTCCTCGTGGCTATGACGGTCGAACCGTGAAGCGAAAGTAGAGTTATGAAATTTGAAAACCGCATTCCGAATACCGAAAACGAGTTGGTGGAACCATCGAGCCTGCCAGAAATGGTAGGGTGCGTCGCTCCGCGCGCGCCGTTGAGCTTTTTGAGACATCGTGACGGCGCGCGCGGAGCGACGCGCCCCACCTTGAAGTTCATGCGGGGGGCGATCCATTGTTCCACACGTCCTCGCTTTCTCCGCGCTTTCACTCTCATCGAACTCCTCGTCGTCATCGCCATCATCGCGATCCTGGCGTCGATGCTTTTGCCCGCGCTTTCCAACGCGAAGCAGAAGGCGCAGGCGACGTCCTGCTTGAACAACGTTCGACAGCTCGGATTGGCGTGGGTCATGTACGCCGGTGATCACGATGACCTGGTTTGTCCGAACCTCAGCGAGGCCAGAGGATTGGACGATGTCAGCCTGCCCGGCTCGTGGGTCGTCGGCAGCGAACTCATGGCCACCTCTCCGACCAACATGCAGAGCGGCGTGCTCTTTCGCTATGTCAACTCGGTCGCCGCCTATCATTGTCCAGGCGACAAATCGCGCGTCCTTGGCCCCACCAAGGCGCTGCGACTCCGCAGCTACATGTTGAGCGGCTTCCTCAACGGCCCGCCGGTTAAAATCCCGGCATGGGATGCACGTATCCGAACGCGCGTTGCGCACATTGCCAACCCAAGCCACGTCTTCAGCTTCGTGGATGTTAAGGACGACCTGATCAACAGTTGCGCGTTTGGCATCCTGCCTCTCGATCTCCCCGATACCACAATCCACTGGAACGACGTCCCCGGCGACCGCCATAACCAAGCCGGTGTTCTGGCCCTCACGGACGGGCACGCGGAAATCCGCCGCTGGCGCGGGCCGATGCCGAAACAATTCGGCGCTGTCGCCAAGGGAGAAAACATTAAGGACTTTCGTTGGCTGCAAGAGCGTATCCCTGATCGATGAGCGCTGACTGGGTTTCCGCGATGCCCCAGATTGCGCCGTTCCTCGTGGTGATCACCGTTAAATGAGAACTGCTATGAAATCAAAAATCGAAAATCGTAGCGGCCTGCTTGGAAAAGGAAGCGCGGGCGGCCCGTCACTGGAAAAATTTCCGCGCGATCTCTCGCGGCGTGGCGATGACGGGGGCCGCGCAGCGGAAGGCTCGAAGTTCAAAGGTCAGCCGTTCAAAATCCATCCCGCGCAAGTGTTCGTCGCTGGTCAACAGGAGCGCGCTGCCCAGCAAGGCCGTTTCGGCGACGATCAGTCCGTCGTTCACCTCGGCTTCAGGCAGCAAGCCCACGGCGCGCAGGCGTCGCCCCATTGCGCGGGCCGTTTGGTGTTGCCCGTCCAGCAGCCGGGCCAGATGAATGTTCCATCGGCGGGCCAGGGCGAAGGCCGAACTGGCGCGTTCTTTTTCGGTGAAATCGTTACCGTGCAGAACTTCGTGCGCCAATTCTTCCTCGACCGTCGGCGACATGAGAAACTGGAGCGGGCGCAAACGCCGCCGCATGACTCCCACCGCGTCGGTGACATCCTCGAGCTCGTCGGCCAAGTCCAGCAGGACGTTCGTGTCAACCGCGACGAGCGCTGGCGGCCTTGGGTTCGCTTCCATAAAAAAGCCGCGCCGCTTCGTCGCGAAGTTTGCGGCGCTCCGCTTCAGTCAAAGTATTGCAGCGGGCGCGCAACGCCTCGGCTTGCAGAGTCCCCGGCGTCTTCTTTGGAACACCGGGTTTATTCGATTTCATGGGGATTGCTTTCCCACAGCCCGCAGCGTTTGTCAACGCACCCGCTGGATGGAAGACTGCCCGCCTCGTCCCCACCGAGCGTATGGCCGCTTCCCTTGATGAAATCAAAATTCGTAATTCGCAAATTCCCTACGCTTTCACCCTCATCTCACGACTCGTCCTCATCACCATCAACAAATCCAACATCATGAAAACCTCACTACCATTGTTAAGTATCGGAGCGCTGTTCCTCTACGGAATCACCGGCTTCGCTCAACCTGCCATCACCACTCAACCCACCAACCAGTCCGTCAGCCTGGGCGCGAACGTCGAGTTCAGAGTCACCGCTACGGGAACCCCACCACTCACCTACGAGTGGCGCTTCAACGACCAGCCGATCGCTGGAGCGACGACGTCCCAATTGACGATTACGAACGTGCAGCTCGCTCACGCGGGCCGTTATGACGTCATCGTCAGCGGCACCGAGACCAGTCAGAGCGCCATTCTGGACGTTGATCCCACCTTCACCAAAATCACCACGGGGCCAATCGTGACTGAATTGGGCGGTTTTGGCTCGTGGGGTGACTACGACAACGACGGGTACGCGGACTTATTGGCCGGACGCTACAAGCTTGGGCCAAACGTTCTTTATCACAACAACCGCGACGGCGCGTTCACGTCGGTCACGAACGCTTTCACGACTACCGACGCCTGGGAAAGTCTCGGTTGGGCGGACCTGGACAACGACGGCTGGCTCGATCTGGTAGCCGCGCGCGACAACAAGCCATCGACCGTTTATTTCAACAATGGGGACGGCACCTTCACCGCGAGTTCATTCGGTTCCATGGTACCGTGGAACGTTGGCGTGGCGGATTACGATCGGGATGGACTGTTGGATCTGTACATCCCCGTCACTCAACTCGGCCCGAACCGACTCTACCGCAACCGCGGCGACCGCACTTTTCAGCAGATGACGGCGGCCGAAGTAGGCCCCCTCGTTACGGTGACCACCTATGGCGGCGTCACGTGGGCGGATTATGACGACGATGGATGGATGGATGTTTACGCGGCAAGAAATCAAACTCTCAAGGGTTTGCTATTTCGTAGCGCCGTTACCGGACGCTTTCTCCGGGCCACCAACGAGGTCACCCTCGACATCACAACCGGCGGGTTCAACGGCGCGTGGGGCGACTACGACAACGATGGGCGGCTGGATCTGTTCGTCGCCGGATTATTTCAGCCGAGCGCCCTGTATCGCAATCTAGGGAACGGGGATTTCGAACGCGCGATTTTCAACCAATCGTCTCTCGGCAACAACTCGTCGTCCTGGGCCGACTACGACAATGACGGCTTCCTGGACTTGTTCATGAGCAACGGTCAAGGTCACCCGAACGAGCTCCATCACAACAACGGCGATGGCACATTCACGCGCGTCACCACCGGGAGCATCGTGACCGACCAGCCCGAGAACGGGGCGGTTTGCTATAGCGGTTTGTGGTTCGATTACGACAACGACGGATTTCTCGACCTCCACGTCGCCACGGGCGACGACACCGCCACGATCCGCTCCAAGAGTTTCCTCTACCACAACAATGGCAACTCGAACGCCTGGCTGAAAGTGAAGCTCGTCGGCACAGCGTCGAACCGCGATGGCGTCGGCGCGAAAGTCCGCGTCCAGGCGAAGTACGCCGGCCAGACGCGCTGGCAGCGGCGTGATGTGTCGGCGGGAGATTATTGGAACGGCAACCAGCTCATTGCGTTTTTCGGTCTTGGCAACGCCACCAATGCCAACATCGTGCGCATCGAGTGGCCGTCGGGCATTGTCCAGGAACTAACGAACGTGCCGGTCAAACAGCTTCTGACAGTCACCGAACCAGCGCGACTGAACATGACGCGCCCCGGCGAACTGCGGATTCAGAGTTGGAAAGGCCAGCGTTTCCAGATCGAATCCTCCACCGACCTGAAGCAATGGACTCCATTGACCACGGCGACCAACGAAACCGGCGCGCTAATCTTCACCGACCCAACCTCGGGTAGTGCGGACAAGCGCTTCTATCGCACGCACGATCAGTGAAGTTCCGGGAAGGACAGACCATTGTGGTTCGTACTACTGCCGGATCACTTTGGGTTCACAGTAAAAGCGACCGCGCGCGAAGGATAGAAGTTGATGCCAGAACTTACGGTTCAATCAAGGAACCGTTGTCCACCATCATGTGGCCGGCGATCCAGCCGGTGTCCAAGCGGCCTGGAAATTGAAGCCGCCGGTGTTGCCGTCGAGGTCGAGCGGTTCGCCGTGGGTCACAGCACACGCTGCGGATTTACTGCTCCAAAGCTCGGAGGTCGTCCAAATCTTTCGGGCGGGCGGAAGCGCGTTTGTTGCGCAGTAGATTTTGCAGGTCCAACATGAACAGGGGGACTTCGGAATCGGCGGTCGTAATCCGCAACTCGATCTTGTCTCTCCAAGCGTCAGAGAACGGCACGGCATCGATGCGATTCAACAGATCGATGCGGTTGGGCGGGCGTCCAAATTGGATAATGATTCCGGGTTCAGCCAGTTCTTCCGGGGATTGGATGCCAGGAATGTTTCCACTCCAAAATTCCCGCAGGACGGCGAAGAGCGCGCGGGTGTTTTCAATTCCGTCGGAAAAGAAAAAATCAACGTCGCCGGTAAAGCGTGGATAGCCATGAAAAATTACCGCCTCGCCACCCACGACGACGTATTGCACGCGATGAAGGCTCAAAAGCCGGATGAACTCAAGCGTGTCCGGAGAAAAATGAGCGGCGTCTATCGAGTTTTTCGGCTCGGATGGCATTCGCGAATGTCGGGCTGCCTCCCAGGAAAAAGGCGCTCTTTAATCTGGCGAGCCACGCGCTGGCGTTCCGCCGGGCTCATGGACTGGTACTGTTGTTTTTCCCAAGCTTCGGCTTCGGCAAACGACTTCGCCTTTTTGACAATCCTCTCCATATCGACTTGAGTGAATACTAATCAGAAATTTCCAACTGGGAAGCCGAATCATCCGGTGGCGGATTGCCGTCGGCGGCGCTGGCCACACGAGCCGAAGTCGTAACCGTAAACCAGCCAGATGTGGCCCAGCGCGCTCCAGATGAAACTTCCGCTGCGGTCGCCAGTCGTTCCCACAGCTGCGGAACTCGCATCGGTGGCCGCAGCATCAACACGTTCCAGCCAAATGGAATTCCATGAAAACTGAATTCAACGTGCTCGTCGCCAAGTCGTTTTCGCCAAAGGCGACTTTGCGCTTTCACGCTCGTTGGCTTATCTGCGGTTGTCGGCGTTCATCTGCAGTTTCCAGGTTGAATGTCGCCGCGAAAACCCGCATCAATACGTCAGTTCCAATTTGCCGGTCCTTGTCTTCCGGCGTTTGAACACGACGCGCATGAAAACTAAATTCACGACGGCCTTTCTGTTTCAATTCTTCGTTCCCTTGATGCTCGCGGTCGCCGCCGCGCCGAAAGGCATCACGCCCGCCAAGGAAGAAGAACCGCCGCCCGTCGATACCGTAAAATTCTCCGGCCTCTCGCCCGAGGATGCCGCGCGCGAAGCGACCGTTCCGCCCGGATTCAAGATGCACCTGTTCGCTGGCGAGCCGGACGTGAAACAGCCCATCGCCTTCGCGCTCGATGATCGCGGACGCCTTTGGGTCGCCGAAGCCTACACGTATCCGCGTCGCGCGGCCGAGGGCCAGGGCAAGGATCGCATCCTCGTCTTCGAGGACACGAACGGCGATCACAAGTTCGACAAACGCACCGTCTTCATGGAGGGGCTGAACCTTGTGAGCGGTTTGGAAGTCGGCTTCGGCGGCGTGTGGGTCGGAGCTGCGCCGTATTTGATGTTCATTCCGATCAAGGATGGCGACGAGCCGAAGCCCGCGGGCGAGCCGCAGATTTTGCTCGATGGCTGGGACTACAAGGCCGACACGCACGAGACGTTGAACACGTTTACGTGGGGGCCGGACGGCTGGCTCTACGGTTGCCACGGCGTTTTCTGTCCGTCGTTCGTGGGCAAGCCCGGCACGCCGGACAACGAGCGCCAGCGCGTCGATGCGGCGGTCTGGCGGTATCATCCCACGAAGCACGTCTTCGAAGTTTTTGCCGAGGGCACGAGCAATCCGTGGGGCATCGACTTCGACGAATACGGCCAGTGCATCATCGAGGCGTGCGTGATTCCGCATCTTTGGCACATGATTCAAGGCGCGCGCTACGAACGCCAGGGCGGCCAGCACTACAACATCAACGCCGCCGAGCAGCGCGACCACGAGCCTTACCACGCTGCCGGTTCGCCGAAGCACGTCAATCCATTCATCTACGATGACATCAAACAGATTGGCGACCATGTGCATTATGCCGGCAACAAAGGTCCGCACGCGGCCAATGGCCGTTCGGACGCGGCGGGCGGCGGCCACGCGCACGCGGGCTTGATGATGTATCTCGGCGGCAGTTGGCCGGAGCAATATCGGAACAGGGCGTTCATGAACAACATCCACGGCCAGCGCATCAACATGGATATTCTCGAACGGCAAGGTTCCGGCTACGTCGGCCATCACGGGCCGGACTTCGTGAACTTCAACGACACGTGGTCGCAGATTTTGAACATGCGTTACGACCAGAACGGCTCGGTCTATTTCATCGACTGGTACGACAAGAACCAATGTCACCACAATCAAACGGACGGCCACGACCGCTCGAATGGCCGCATCTTCAAACTCGTTTACAACGACGAGAAATGGACGCCGGTGGATTTGCAGAAGAAGACCGACGAAGAATTGGTCACGCTCGTCACGTCAAAGAGCGAGTGGATGAGCCGGCACGCGCGGAGAATTTTGCAGGAGCGCTCGGATCGCAAAGTGGTGACTATTGGAGACCACATCGCAGATACATTTTCGCCGAGGGGTAGTATTAAGTGGATGTCGGTAACGTGGACGGGGACTATTTGCAAAACCGATGAGCTGTTAATCAAGATCCTTCGCGAGCAACAGGACACAGCAACAAAGCTCCGCGCGCTCTGGACACTTCATGCGACGCGGTTCTTTGAGTTTCCTGACGCCGAACCGGCGAGTTCCCTAATCAGAGAGCTGCTCAAGAGCACCGACCAACTTATCAGAGCTTGGACAATTCAAATCATTTGCGAGAGCGGTAGCACCGTCATGACCGAAGGCCAGAAGCAGATGAGCAGAAGCCTTCGCGATTACAAGGCACCTGAAAAAGCACGCTACATAAATGAAGTGAGTGAGCTCAATCGCCTCGCTCGCGAAGACAAATCACCCGTCGTACGCCTTTACCTCGCCTCCGCCGCGCAGCGCGTCGAACCTACGAACCGCTGGGATTTGGTCGCCGCGCTCAACTCGCACGCCGAAGACGCCAGCGACCACAATCTCCCGCTCATGGCTTGGTACGCGATGGAGCCGCTGGTGTCCGTCGATATGCAACGCGCGCTGGTCCTGGCCATCGAATCGAAGTTGCCGAACATCCTCAACTTCACCGCGCGTCGAGTCGCCGCCATCGGCAAGCCGGCGGCACTTGCTGCGATAACGGCAATTCTGAACCTTGCCTCGACGGACAAACAGCGCCTCGACATTTTGTCCGGCTTGAGCGTCGCGCTGAAGGGCCAGCGTAGCGTCACGATGCCAGCGGGCTGGGGTAACGTGGAAAGCAAACTGAGCGCGAGTGCCAATTCGGAAATTCGCGCGCTGACGCAATCGCTCTCGCTCACGTTCGGGAGCACGAGCGCGCTCGCCGCACTGCGGAAGACCGCCACCGACGCTTCCGCGGAAGTCGGTGCGCGGCGCACCGCGCTGGATTCGTTGCTCGCGGCGAAAGATCCCGGGCTGCCGCCCATCTTGCAGTCGTTGCTCAAGGAAACCGGACTGCGCAGCGCGGCCTTGCGCGGGTTGGGACTTTACGACGACGCACAATCGCCCGCCGCGATCCTGTCCGTTTACGGGGGCTTGAGCGCCGGCGAGAAGCGCGACGCGTTGAACACGCTCACTGCGCGGCCGACTTACGCCCGTCAATTGCTCGTGGCCATCAGCAACGGCTCGGTCTCGGCGAAGGATCTGAGCGCGGACCTCGTGCGCCAGTTGCGCAACTTGAAGAACGCCGACTTGGATCAGCAGATTCAGAAAGTCTGGGGCGCGTATCGCGAGAGCACCGAGGATAAGAAGCAGGAGATCGAAAAATACCGGCGCATCTATCGCGCGGGTGGCTCGACACCCGGCGACGCCATTCGCGGACGCGCCGTGTTCGCGAAGACGTGTCAGCAGTGTCACACGCTCTTTGATGTCGGCGGCAAGGTCGGGCCGGACATCACCGGCTCGAATCGCGGCGACTTGCAGTATCTGCTCGAAAACATTCTCGACCCGAATGCCGTCATCCCGAATGAATATCGCGCGTCGAATCTCGAAACGAAGGATGGCCGCAGCATCACCGGCATCGTCAAGAAACAGGACGACAAATCCGTGACCATCGCGAGCGCGACCGAGTCCGTGATTGTGCCGCGCAATGAAATCGCGTCGCTCGCGCAAAGCGAACTTTCCATGATGCCGGAAGGTCTGCTCGCGAGTCTCGCCGATCAGGAAGTTCGCGATTTGATTTACTACCTGGGCCGGCCCGGACAAGCCCCGCTCATGGCCACGCCGGACACACTCGGGCTGTTCTTTAACGGCAAGGATCTCTCCGGCTGGGACGGCGCGGAGGAACTTTGGAAAGTTGAGAACGGCGAGATCGTCGGTCGCACGGCCACTGGACTCGACCACAACGAATTTCTGAAAAGCCAGATGGTGCTCGGCGATTTCCGGCTCGTGGTGAAGATGAAGCTGACGCCGAACAAGGAAAACAGCGGCATCCAGTTTCGCAGCGAGAAGCACGGCGAGACGGAGATGAAAGGTTATCAAGCCGACGCGGGCGCGGGCTGGTGGGGCAAACTCTACGAAGAAAACGGGCGCGCGATTTTGTGGGATAAACCCGGCGAGCAGTATGTGAATCGGGATGATTGGAACACTTACGAAATCCTCGCCGTCGGCAGCAAAGTGCGCACCGCAATCAATAGCCATCTCTGCGTCGATTTCGACGATCCGAACGGCGCGCGACAAGGCATCATCGGTCTGCAGATGCACGCGGGTGGCCCGCTCGAAGTGCGCTTCAAGGAGCTGCAGGTCGAACTGAATCCGAAAGGGGAGATGACGACAGTGAAGTAAGCGGCGAGAGCAATTTCGGAAGCCGAGCCAGCCTCCACGACGCTCCCATCCTGCGGTAGCATCAAAGCCCACACACCTCATTGTGCGAGACGAAAGCGTAAGTCTCACGCGCGACGAGGTCAGCGGGCAGAAATGTTGCGCCGGATTTTGGACGGCTGTTTTATTCGGTAAGTCAAAGCTTTCTCCGCGAGAACCATTGCCAGTTGTTGTTCGTCTTCGCGCTCTGGCGCGCTGTAATCGCGGTTCATTTGAAGTTCCTGGCCGGTAAAATCTGGATACAACGCCGCGAGTCGCGGGATGGAGCGCTCAGCCAATTTGAAATACTCGTTGTCCAATTCCACACCGACCGAATCATACCCAATAGCTTCAGCGGCTGCGATGGTTGAGCCTGAACCCATGAATGGATCAAGCACCGTTCCCTCGCCAAGTGGTAGCAGCGCGCGGACGATGACGCGCATGAAATGTTGCGGCTTCAGGCACGGGTGGTTGGAAATGGCTTCCTCGCGATCCGGTGTGCGTCCGCTGGGAATCGAATCCGGCAGAGGTTTGTCCACCGAGAGCCGGCGCAATCCACCCGTTTTCCATCTGCGAAGATTTTCGGCCACCGTTTTTTCTTCGATGGGTTTTCGGAAAAGCATCCAGGGTTCGTAAGCCCCCTTGGGCGTCACGCAAACTTCGGGGAATTCTCGTTCCGCGTTCTTTGGGCGGTCGCCACCTCGGAAGCTGAAATAGAGCCGCATGATTGCCGCCCGCACCTCGTAGCCGGCTTCTGTCATCGCGCCTTGAACCAGATGTTGAAGAATCGGATGCCCCGCCACACACACATGCGCACCCGGCACAAGCGCGGGCAGGAGCGCCTTGCCCCAGTCGAGGAAAAAGCGCCGGAGTTCCAACTTTTGCGCGGCAGTCAGCACGGTAAAACGAGGCAGCGGGTCGCGCCGGCTGCCGCCAATCGTCGGCGGGAGACGCCACACGCCGCCGCGCCCGGCACGAAGTTTGGACACTTCCTTTTCGGTGAACTCCAAAACGCCGTAGGGCGGATCGGTGCAAACGGCATGAAGCGAGTGCGGCTTGCATTCGCGCAGCCAATCGAAGCAGTTTGCATGGATAATCCGGTACAAGCGCTGCTAGTTTACCAGCAGAAAGGACGTGTGTCTTTCGCCTAAAGTTGAAATCAGTGGCTACTCCACAAATCTCCCGCTTGGAAGCGGAACAGAACTAACCCTCGCTGAATTTTCGTGTTCTTGTTCCGTTTGGAATGAGAATAGCCGAATTAAATTGAACTAGCTTTTCCCAAAGGATTGTTCCGTCAGGCTGACAGAATACTTTGATGAACCCGGCTGTGAAACGATTGATGACTTTGCCGTATTCGATTTGAAATTCTTCGTTGCGTTCCTTGGCTCGGTGGCCGAGCGGTTCGATGATTGTAGTGTAGAGATTGTTATCACCAGAAACGAAGCTCCAAAAGCTTTGTCCGCACTTTTTCAAATAGTCACCTTTGTCCTCTGTGTTCAGTTGGCCGTAACAGCACCCATTGACTGCCACGATGTTTTTCGACGAAGTGTTCGTGCCTAAAATGCGTTTCGCTTGTGCGAAGTTCTGTCGCATCTTTTTTATCTGGCTGCTATTGCCCCAATTCGGCCCGGACTTGATTGAAACGATGTAGTAAATGCCATCCCGCTCGAATTCGAGGTCAATGCCCTCAGCCGATGATTTCTTGCCGGAGAAAACCCGACCACAAATGAAAACGCTCAGTCCCTCAAGAAATCCGCCAAAGATGGTTTCCTCTTGCGATGACAGATGGGCATCAACAATTGGCTTTAACTCGTTTTTTGTCGGCACTTTCGAGGCATTCCTGGATCGTGCCGACAATTGCTCCATGCCAATCGATGAAGTCACCAAGTTTGTTCTCAACGAAATGAACCTCTTCATCGGTTAATTCTCGTGACAACTCATCTTCGGCCACGTTCTGTAAGTCCTCAATGTTGATGGAATAAACGATTTCTTCTGGATTTCTCATAAACTCTCGCATTCACGTATCAATGGACTCAAAAGTAATTTCGAGTTTTTCACACAACTCGCCGAGAACTTGCAAAGCTCTCTCTCGCGAATAGTGACTTTCAATTGTGTAGCCATTGTATTTTACCGGGTAGAAGAACGGTCGCCCGCTAGGGTGAGTGGGGCTGGATTCATTCGTGACGATATATCTTTGGTCGGTCGTTCCCCAAGGCAACGGCAACTTTCGAATCTGGCCCTTCTCCACTACATACTTCAGAACTTTCTCGAAAAGCTCACCGACGTTTGTTCCGTCGAAGACTTTTCCGTCAACTTTCGCCGCAAGTCTTCCTCTTGCACGGCCGCGCGAAATAACCGCGTCGGAAGTGCTGGACGCGACCACACCCTCCGCCTTCAACGCATCGAAGATTGAGTCGAATACGTCGCTGTATTTTTCGTACAGCACTAAAGCCATTTTCTTCTCTTCTTCAGTGATAGCCATTTTGACTCCTTTCTGTCTAATTTTCAGGTTCTTCACATACTGGATGATAAACGGTTCAACCTTGCCGTTCAGAGCCGGATGTTCGACCAGCGGACTGAGCAGCTTGTCGTTCAGTAATTGATAATCCAGACAATACCAGCGCTTGTCTCCCACCGTTGCCTCCGAGCTTTGCCCAAGCGTCGGGTTGACGAAAACAAGCAGGTTGTCGTCCTTGGGATGCGCCGAGAAAAGCCAGTCTGCATATTTCCGCGACTGTGCATGGCTAGGTTTCGTATCTATTTTGAATTCGATAATTAAATTGATCTTCCCACAACCGCCCAGTTTGTTTTCGTAGTTGCCGGTAAGGAAAATATCAAACCGCCCAACTCCATCTACGCTTCTCTCGTTTGAAACAAACTCATTGGGAGTGACGAGAATATCGGTGAACCGGACGGTGGGCAGAACCGCAAGGAGCTTACATTTCGCGGAGCTGTGTGGCTTCAGTGTGCGCTCATTTGAAAGGAGAAGGAGAAGACGAACGAGTGTGTATTCCGAAAGCAAATGAGTTCCATTTGGGTCGAGGAGCCAACCCCAGAAACATGAATGCCACCTCTCATAGTGGGTTCTACCGACGATCTTGAATATGTTCGGCTCCCGGAGGACGTGCTCGAACCGGATGAAGTTAGTTTCGGAAATCAGATGAACCAAGCGTTCTGAAAAAGTTTCCCCTTTCTTTTTTCGCAGCTTTTTCATGCTGCCTTGAGCGCGCGAAGAAACTGCTTGCCGCGCGGGAGAAACCATTCGACATATTTTTCAGGTGCGACACCGCCGTAAGTGTTCTTGTGCTTATCAGCATAGGGCGGCGAAGTGACAATCAAATCAAAAGTATTGTCGCGGTAATCCGACAAGACATTCACACAATCGCCATGTTTGATTTCAGCAGTGAAGATTTTCACGTAAACGAATTATCGCTGTTATTTGTTTCGTCTCAAGCAGCAAGTTGAGACAACGCTTTGCTTATGGCAACTTTGCAAAGCGATTCACGCTTGACTGGTTTCATCGTTTGTAAGGTTTTCCCTCCCTCCGACCATTACGACGTCATCATCGGCGCGGGAGCGGGCTGCGGGACATTGTTGCACAAGCTCGCGTCCAGTTGATGGTCTTTCCTCATTCCGCATCGCCAAGCGGCGGGCGGCTCTCTAACGTCCCGGCGCATGTCTAATTTTTGGTCGTCGGTCCGGGAAGCGTTGCGCGGGTCGCGGCAGGATTTCACCGCGGTGCCCATCGGGCGCGCCATCCTGCTGCTCGCCGTGCCCATGATCCTGGAGATGAGCATGGAGTCGCTCTTTGTGCTGGTGGACATCTTCTGGGTGTCGCGGCTCGGCGCGGAGGCGGTGGCGGTGGTGGGTCTGACGGAGGCGATGCTCACCATCATCTACACGGTCGCCATCGGCCTGAGCATCGGCGCGACGGCGACGGTGGCGCGGCGCATCGGAGAGAAGAATCCGGACGGCGCGGCGCGTTCCGCCGTGCAGGTGCTGGCGCTGGGGGCGTTGCTGGCGGTCGGCATCGGCATCGTGGGCGCGTCGTTCGCACCGCGGCTGCTGGCATTGATGGGGGCGGCACCGGAGGTGATCGAGCGCGGGAAGTATTTTACGACGGTGATGTTGGGCGGGAATGCCACGGTGCTGCTGCTGTACCTGGGCAACGCGGTCTTTCGCGGCGCAGGCGACGCGGCAATCGCGATGCGCGTGCTGTGGCTGGCGAACGGTCTGAACATTTTGCTGGGGCCGTGCTTCATCTTCGGGCTGGGGCCGTTTCCGCAGCTCGGCGTCACGGGGGCGGCCATCGCGACGAACATCGGTCGCGGCACGGGCGTGGTGTATCTGCTCTACCGCCTCTGGCGCGGCGGGGCGCACATTCGTCTGGAGCGGCGGCATCTGCGTCTGGATTTTGCGACGATGCTGGCGGTGTTCCGTCTCTCGGCGACGGGGATGTTCCAGATGCTGATCGGCATGACGAGCTGGCTGGCGCTCATCCGCATTCTCTCGGGTTTCGGCAGCGCGGCGCTGGCAGGTTACACCATCGCGATCCGCATCGTGATTTTTGCGCTGCTGCCGTCGTGGGGCTTGAGCAACGCGGCGGCGACGCTCGTCGGGCAAAACTTGGGCGCGGGCAAGCCGGATCGCGCGGAGCAGGCGGTGTGGCGCGCGGGGTTTTACAACATGGTGTTCCTCGGAGTGATCGGACTGGTGTTCGTGCTGTTCGCCGGACCGATCATCAGCGCCTTCACGCGGGATCCGCAGGTGGCGCCGTTCGGCGTGGCGTGTCTGCGGACAGTGAGCTTGGGATTTCTGTTCTACGCCTACGGCATGGTGATGGGCCAGGCCTTCAACGGCGCGGGCGCGGTCTGGACGCCGACGTTCATCAATTTGTTTTGCTTCTGGCTCTGGCAACTGCCGCTGGCCTACGCGCTGGCGCATGTCTTCGGATACGGGCCGCGCGGTGTGTTCACGGCCATTACTATTGCGTGGTCAACCTACGCGGTGGTGAGCGCGACGCTCTTCAAACGCGGAAGGTGGAAGTTGAAGAAGGTTTGAAGCGCCCGCACGGCGGCTGCTCTGAAAGGCTTGCTGTTGTTTCCCGACCGACTCGTCGCATGTCCGTCCATTACGACGGCATCATCATCGGCACGGGTGCGGGCGGCGGGACGCTCCTGAACCAACTTGCGCCGAGCGGCAAGCGCATCCTCGTGTTGGAGCGCGGGCCGTTCCTGCCGCGCGAGAAAGAAAACTGGGAGACCAAGGTCGCTTTCATCACCACGCGCTATTTCAGGCTGGAGGTCTGGCATGGCAAGAACGGCAGCGACTTCAGCCCAAGAAACGCGGTTTGCTTCGCAAAGGGACTACAGTTCTGCCGCAAGCGGCACCGCTGACAGCGAATCGGGGCACCCGGCGTAACATGGCGCGATTAGCCCGCGATGTGCGCAGATATGCCGACGGCATCCGCCGAGGAGAGTCCAGCGGCGGCCTGGCTGTTGCGCCGGTGAAAACATGTTTTGATCATAAACATCGGATTGATTGTCAGAGACAAAGTTGTGAATCTGGAACCCGCGACGTGAAATGACTTGATGAAAATGGCCACAGCAAAGCTGGCGACGGTTTGTTTGTTGATCGCGCGCATCAGTTCACTGGAGGCTTTCAGCGCAGTCGTCGCCCAGGGAGAATCACCTTCCATTCGTGCGGTGAAACACACGCCGGAACAACCCCGGGCCGGTAAAGCGGTAGTTGTCAGCGCCAGATTTTGCGGCCCAGCCGCGCCCAAGAGTATTGTCCTGCGGTATCAATTGGTGGATCCGGGCAAGTATATCGCGTTGACGGATGCCGAGTATAAGACCAAGTGGGTTTCCGTTCCGATGAATGAGGACGGTAAAAATGGCGAGGCCATCGCGGGTGAGAAAATTTATTCCGCAACTTTGCCGGCCGAATTGCAAATCCACCGGCGACTGGTCCGTTATCGAATCACCGTTGTCGATACGACTGAACACACAGCGACCGCGCCGGCGGCCGATGATTCCCAGTCGAACTTTGCCTACTACGTCTATAACGGCGTGCCCGGCTGGAGCGGCGCGATCGATTCCAAGAGCAGCGACTCAAAGAAACGGCAAGCAACTCAGTTTACTCCCGAAGTCATGCGGAGCGTGCAGACCTACCAGTTGATCGCGAAATCCGCCGCTGTGGAGAAGGCAACCTGGTTTGAACAAGCGCGAGGCAAAGACTACAAATACACGGGCACGCTGGTTTTCGATAGCCAAGTATATGACCACGTTCGTTTTCGCGCTCGTGGCGGCGTTTGGCGCTATGCGATGGGAAAGAATATGTGGAAGTTCGATTTTAATTCCGGCCATTATCTTCAGGCGCGCGACAACTACGGCCAGCCGTATCGAACCAAATGGGGCAAGCTCAATTTGCGCTCGTGCATCCAACTGGGTGATTTCGGAAAACGTGGTGAACAGGGCATGTTCGAAGCGGTCGGATTCAAGCTTTTCAACCTCGTCGGCGTCGAAGCTCCCAACACGCATTGGATCCATTTGCGAATTGTCACTGACGCCGTGGAGAATCCCGCCGACCAATACCGCGGAGATTTTTGGGGACTGTATCTGGCCATTGAAAATGAAGACGGTCGTTTTCTCAAAGCGCACGAATTGCCGGACGGAAATTTGTACAAGATGGGAATCGACGCCCTTAATCATCAAGGCGCGAATGCGGTCACGAACGGTTCCGATCTGCGCCAGTTCATGATGGCGTATCATCGGCGCAATCAACCGGAAGCTTGGTGGCGCGAGAATGTTGATTTGCCGCGCTATTACAGCTATCGCTCCATCATCGAAGCCATTCATCACTACGACGTTGGTGAGGGCAAGAATTATGACTATTACCACAACCCAGGGACGAAGAAGTGGATCGTCATCCCCTGGGACCTCGATTTGTCGTGGGCCGACAACATGTATGGCTCGGGCAATGAGCCGTTCAAGCAAACGGTATTGTCCCGTCCGGCCTTCGCCCTCGAGTATCAGAATCGGCTGCGTGAAATCCGCGACTTGTTGTTCAACCCGGAACAGACCGGCCAGTTGATTGATGAGTACGCGGCCCTCATTGCCGATCCCGCGGGCCAGCCGTCCTTCGTAGATGCGGATCGGGCCAAGTGGGATTATCATCCCATCATGGTTTCGCCCCAAGTGTTGCAGAACCAGGCTGGGCACGGACTTTTTTATCAAGCTTCCGCAACCGGCGATTTCGCGGGCATGGTGCAGTTGATGAAAAATTACGTGAAAAGGCGCTCCGCTTATATCGATCGCGCGTTGCTGAACGATCCCAACATCCCGGCGACTCCCCAGATTGCCGGCCAAAGCTCACTCCAATTGCCCGTTAACCGCTTGGCGTTCCACGCGGAAATTCCCGGTGCCGGCACTCAATTGGCCACCAGCAAGTGGCGTCTGGGGGAGATTACTGATCCGAAAGCGCCCACTTATAAAAAGGGACTGCCGAACGTTTACGAAATCACGCCGGTTTGGGAGAGTGACGAATTTGCCTCGTTCCAAGGCGACGTTAAAATTCCGG
The DNA here is from genome assembly GCA_016195385.1 of Verrucomicrobiota bacterium. GTDB lineage: Bacteria > Verrucomicrobiota > Verrucomicrobiia > Limisphaerales > JACPZS01 > JACPZS01. The sequence continues at coordinate 21,519 of JACPZS010000183.1, read as the reverse complement.
CCCAAGCGGCGAAGGTCGGTCACGCTTATCGTGTGCGCGTCCGCGTGAAGGATAGTTCGGGACGCTGGAGCCATTGGTCTGCGCCGGTCCAGTTCATTGCCAGCGACGCGCTCAGGTGACTCGGATCACAATAACACGTATTGATGCACTGGAAAATGCTCACGCTTGGAACCACTGAGCCTGAAAGATTCAGGCAAGAAGATGGAGGCAAGAAATTTGAACCCTTGAGCCTTCGTCTTCTTGCTTTTAGATTCATAAGGAGGATGAGCATTCTGTTTTGTCGAATGGTTACGTATAAAGATCCAGACTGCCCAACCTGACCTGTTCAATTCGCCAGTCCATCGAACCGACCCTCTATGCACCTATATTACGCCTGCGAAACCAGCCTTGCCCGGAACTCCTGCCGGGGCGTGTTGACGAAGCTCAGTTTTCTCGCCGCTCTGCTGTTCCTTTTGCGAGTCGATGGAGCAGCCATTTCATACAATGAAATCAAGCCTGGACTATGGTACGGCAATCTTCGTGTCCGCTCCGAACCCTGGTCGCTTCACGTCGTGAAGATTGACAAGGCGCGCCCGGATTTTCAACTGACCACGACGCTGGGGGGAGGCGTCGCTCTCGGCTTGAATCCGATCACGGATCAAATCGCCTCGGTGCCTGCTCAGCTCGGGCACCCGATCGCGGCGATAAACGGCGATTTTTACCAGACTGAAAACGAATCCAGCCCGGGTGATCCGCGGGGATTGCAAATTCTGCGAGGCGAGTTGGTAAGTTCGCCCGCGCCGCGCACGGCTTGTTTCTGGATCGATGCCGCCGGCCAGCCGCAGGCCACCAACGTCATTTCCCAACTCAAAGTCACCTGGCCCGGCGGCACGCTGACGCCGTTTGGTCTGAACGAGGAGCGCCGGCAAAATGGCGCCGTGCTTTTCACTCCGGCTTTCGGAGCACGCACCGAAACGCCGGATGGGCGCGAACTCATTCTCGAACGCGATGAAAATGCTCCGTGGCTGCCGCTTCGCCCGGGGCAAATCTATTCGGCACGAGTTCGCGCCGTTCGCGAAGTCGGCAACAACCGCATCAGCCGCGATACGATGGTCTTGTCGCTCGGCCCGGCGCTGGCCGCCCGCCTCGAGCCCGTCAAACCGGGCGCTGTGTTGAAACTCTCGACGGCGACCACCCCCAGTCTGGCTGGTGTCGAAGTGGCCATTGGCGGCGGGCCGGTGCTTTTGCGCGAAGGCAAAATTCAACCTGTGAACGTGAACAAGGCCATGGACACGCATCCCCGATCCGCTTTGGGTTGGAACGACAAGTTTTTGTTTTTTGTGGAAGTGGACGGCAGGCAAAGACTCTCGCGAGGCATGACGCTGCCGGAACTGGCGGCCTTTCTGGTGGAACTCGGTTGCGATCAGGCGATGAATCTGGACGGCGGTGGTTCCGCAGAAGTCTGGGTGGACGGAAAAATCGTAAACAATCCCTGCTACGGCCACGAACGAAATACCGCGAACGCGCTGGTCTTGCTGCAACGGGAAAACAAAGCCGGCAGCCGCTAACATCATAGATCATGGCCGCCGCGGAGATGCGCGCCCTCTGCCAAGGTGAAAAAATATGCAACATTTTCCGGTCGCAGTGTTCTAAGTTAAGTGCGTGAATCTTTGCCGAACGATGATCAACCTGAACAAGCCGCCATCGGTCCGGCGAGAAAGCTGCGCTTGACGGACTCAAATCGCCAAAACTTGAAACCGCCACCATGAGAGGATGCGCGCAGTCAACGGACGGACGAAGTATGCAAATGATAACTGACTCCGAAGATTTGTCACGAGAGCGAACAGCGCCCGTTGCGTCGGGCTTGCGCGCGTGGATTTTCTTCTTCTTATGGTTGGCGTGGGTGCCGCTGGCCCTCGCAAAAGACCCGCCAGCCGAGCGCGCTGGCACCGGACATGGATTGTCGTATCAGCACGATGAAGTGCCCGCGATTCCCTGGTCGATTCACATCGTAAAAATCGACCGCGCGAATCCTGATTTTGAACTTCATACCGCCCTAGCCAACGGAAATGGCTTCGGTCTTAGCGCACTCACCGATTTGCTCAAACTGGTGCCGACGGACCTCGGCCGCCCGGTCGCGGCCGTCAACGGCGATTTTTATCGCAAGGAAACTCCCTACGAAGGCGATCCCAAAGGGCTGCAGATTATGCGCGGCGAATTGATCAGCGCGCCGTGCGATTGGGCCTGTTTCTGGATCGATGGCGCGGGCAATCCACACCTGACGAATGTCGTTTCACGATTTCGCGTGACCTGGCCAAATGGAGAAACAGCGCCGTTCGGATTGAATGAAGATCGCTCGCGCGATGGCGCGGTGCTTTACACACCGGCCATGAGTGCTTCGACCCATACCAGTGGCGGACGCGAACTGGTGTTGGAACGAATGTCCAGCGGCGATTGGCTGCCGCTCCGCGCCGGTCAAGCCTACGTCGCCCGCGTACGGGAAGTGCGGGAGACGGGCAACACACCGCTTGGCCAAAGCGGCATGGTTCTCTCAATCGGGCCGCAGCTCGCGGCGCGGTTGCCCAAGATTGGGCCGGGCGCAGTGCTGCAACTCTCCACCGCGACCTGGCCGGACTTGAAAGGAACGCAAACTGCCATTGGCGGCGGTCCCGCGCTGGTGCATCGCGGCAAGGCGCTTTCGGTTCAAACCGTCAAAGGCCGGCACCCGCGCACGGCCGTTGGCTGGAACAAAAGCCACATCTTTTTGGTCGAAGTGGACGGCCGACAGCGCGGATTGTCCGTGGGCATGACCCTGCCCGAACTCGCCGACTACATGGCGAAAATCGGTTGCGACGAAGCATTGAATCTCGACGGCGGTGGGTCCGCGACGATGTGGGTTTATGGCCAGGTGATGAACAGTCCCTCCGAAGGACATGAGCGAGGCATGGCCAACGCGCTGGTGGTGATTCAGAAGGAAAAGAAGTGAAGGACAACTTGAACCTGCTACTGGAATGCGAGTCGGAAAATTTGAGGGGGCGAAAATATTTCTGGCCGGCGGGCGGAGTTGATCACTTTTGCCGCCATCAACCGCCCACGTTGAACTTCGCGATCGCCGGATAGCTCCAGCGGTTGCCGCGCTTGATCCGGGCGAAGATGACCACGTTCTCGTTTAGGTTCAGGGTGGCTTCGTAGGTCCGCGCTTGGGGCGAGAGTGCGCCGCCAGGCAAACGTGGATCGGTTCCATCCAGCGTGTAGTAAATCTTCCCGCCTGCCGCCTGCAAACTCAGGTTGCTGTCTTTCGGCACGCGTCCGCTCTTCAAGGAAAAAACGGGCGCGGGAATGAATTGTTTATCGATCCATTCGAGCCGGGTCCGAATCCACTGCTTCATCCACGTCACTTCGTCCTCGTAACTTCTGCCGACGTACGTGTTGGGCCAGACGGAATGGCCGAGGATGCGCCAGCGCTTGAAGTTCCGGGCCTGCGCCTCGTCAAGCAACGTCGCCATTTGATCGATGCGGGCATGGATGTTCGCCACGGCGAACTGATTCGTGCGCAGTTCACCCCACCGATCCACGTAGCGCTGCGCGAAGTCGGGATCCTCGAACAGGCGGCGAAACCAGGAGTATTGCTGGTCGTCGAGTTGCGGCCAATACCAATGCTCCGGGATCCAGCCCTGCTTGCCGTTGGCATTGCCGAAACTCAAGTTCCAATCCCAAAGCGGCCCCATTTTGATGCGGCCATTGCGCATTTTATAGTAGAACGTGCTGAAACGAAAACCGTCGATGTTTTTGGTGGTTTCAACCAGGAGATGATAATCGATGAACGAGTCCGGATCGAGATACGCCGCGTAGCCGGTTTTGGGATCGCTGAAATTGTCGCCGTAAAGAACGCTTTCAACTTTGTCCAGGTGGCGGGCGAGCCACGTTTTTTGGCGGGCGGTCATTTCGCCGGCTTTCGGTTCCACAAACAAGAACTGATTGCCGTGTCCCGTGATTACACCGGCGCGGTTGCCGAAGAATCGTCCCGCGAAAGAGAGCAACCCCTCGCGACCGACACCTCGCCCAATATATTCCTGTCCTTCCGTAGGCAAAAACCCATTCGGGTTGCCGGGAAACGCGCCCGGGCCGGTTGGAAATCCGTCGCGCGAGCCGGAGAAACCGCCGCCGCCCATCGGCATGCCGCCGCCGTTTTGCGAACCCATTTCTACGTTGTCGAGGTGATCTTTTTTGAAAATATAGCCACCGGTTACGTTCGGTTCAGCGTTGTCGTCGGGACCGAGTTTCTCGACATCAACACGACTTTTCCCGCGCTTGATTTTTTCCTCAAACACATACACACCGGCGTAATCGCGCTGACTTAATTTTCGGCCTGACTCATTGACAAAGACTTCGACGAATTTGGTGCGCGGCGCGTAACGGCCAATCTGATTGCTCAATTCGTAGGCAAGCACGTCACGCATCAATGTTTTGTCCGGGTAAGGCGCGTACAAAATCCAATCGGAATCTTTGGGCAAGCCCAGGATCGAAGCCTTCAAGGGCTGGTGCGCGTCGTCTTTCGTCTTGAGATGAAACGAATGCTTCGGGTAACGGAGCGAAGTGTGCCCGCGGACGTTGATGTCGCCGCGGCCATCGAAATCAGCCGCCCCCAACAGCTTGCTGCGCCCGCCCTTCGGGTCGATGAAGCGCGCGGAGGTTTGCGCTTTTTCGCCATGCGGAATCTGTTGTCCGAAAGTATTCAGAACTACGAGCGGCAGGTTGGAACTGAACTCGGCGAGCGCTTCATCCGCCAAAATGTAAGACTGCGACGCCATTCCACTGACCGGCGTGCGCGCCTCGAAGATTGCCGCCTTGATAAACGTCGAGCCGGTGATTTGAATCGGGTTTGCATACTGGGCAGCCGCCGCGGTCGGCTCGGTGCCATCCAGCGTGTAACGAATGACCGCCGACGGCGAATCGGCTTCGAGCTTCACCGAAAGATTGTTCGTATAAACGCCGCCACGAATGGAAAATTTCGGCGGAGCCACACGGGCGGGCAAAGCCTTCTGCGCCTCAGCCGCAAAAGACGCGAGCGTGTCCATGCCAACGACAATCGCCAGCGCCGCGAGCAATAATCCCGCGCTGTAATTTGAAAAACCGCGCCGCATATTTATTTCAAGCAACACGTTCCTGCTTCCGCCGTCCGTTTCGTTGCCGACATCGTCCACTTGGAAAGGGACGATTCAACTCAAAACTTACTCAAGTCACTTGACCCTGGTGTGTAGGGAGAAAGCCGGCCCGGCTGCCGGCAGGCAAACAAGTGCGCGCGTCCACAGTAGCAAGTAAAAATTATCTATTCCCGAATCAGTCGCAGCGAGTCGGCATCAAACCATGCGTCGCCGGATCGAGCGCGCAATTCACAAACAAACTCGACTTCCGTCCCTGCTTCTTCGACTTCAAACTCGTACGCAACCCGACTCCATTCGGTTGTCCCGGTCAATTTCTTGGGCATGGCGGCGCGAGAAACGCGCAGGCAAACGCCGCCACCGCGCGCGTCTCGAGGATCAGCCGCCACTTCCTGAAGTCGAATGAATCCTTCGAAACGATAGCGGCCGGCGTCGAGCACCGCTCGCGTTCGCCAGGAAGCGGAAGCGCCGCTCCCCACGCTAATCCTCATGGCCGTCCGTCCGTCTTTCGCCACCTTTTCGGCAAAGGTCGGATTACCCGTGTCCGTTTTTGCCTTCCAATCAACCAGCCGGCTGAGGCCGGAACTGTCAAACTTCAACACCTTGCTCGGCGCGCTGAGTTGCAGGCGGAGGCTCTGGCCACGTTGCGAAATACGTTGTTTGAGCCAGGCAATCTGCTGGTCGATGGATTGCGCGTAGCGGGGATTGCTCTCCGCGATGGCCGGGCGGATCGCACCCGCCAGTTCGTCCACGCGTTTGAGAATCGTTTCCACTTTGAACACGTTCGTCACCAACTGCGACATGCGCTCCTGGTACCGCCGGCGGCCTTCGGGCGTGCGGATGACGGCGCGCGCGACCAAGCCCTGCATCTGCGGGAAGATGGGAGAGTTCGGGCCGCTGCGCTCGACGCCAAACATCTGATCCAGGCCGTGCGGCATGAACACCATGCGATCCGAATCCAGATCGTGGTAGAGCCGGTAATTGTTTCGGTTCATGGCATAGCCGTCCCAGTGACATTGGATGACTTCCATCGCGATCATGGAAATGAATCGATCCATGTCCAAAATCTTTTCCAGCGCCGCCGTGCGCCGGCTGGGGTCGGGTTCCATCGCGGCGGCGGCCAACTTTTTCAGGTCCGAATGATTGTCCGGATGGTCTCCGGAGTTGACGGCCAGATCGTCGTTGATTTCTTTGCAAAAGCCGCCGTCGTAGAGGTTGCCGCTGGTGTTTTTGAAATAGCGTTTTAGAAAATGCTTGCCGTATCCCTCGGTCAGCACTCGCAGGCCCAGGTTTGCGCCGTTCAAATCCAAAACCGCGTGCGCCGCGCGTGGCACCGGCACGCCGGCGGCCTCAAACAATTCGCGGCAGATTCGTTCGCTTAAAAAACTGGGATCTTGAACGGAGTTGTTGAGTGAAAATTTGTGCAAGCCGTGAAACGTCTGGCCCGGCGCAAATTTCTCAAAATTCAAAGTCAGCGCGGGATTGTCATCGATCGGACGGAAACTGCCCGCGGCACCCTTCAAATGAATCGCGACATTGGTGTAAACGCGGCCGCCTTCGCGGACGGTGCATTTCACCACGGGGCGATCCGCCGATTCGCCAAATCCAAACCCGCGCGGCGAACGGCGCAGCGCGGCGATGCCTTCACGCGGAATATCGACGCGAATTTTCAGAACTTCCAATTTGGCAAAGATGTCATCGTGCGGAATGGATTTTTTGCCAGGCTCCGCCTTGGAAACGGTGGGAGTTTCGGCCCCAAGCAAGTGACAGAACAGGCCGGAGAGAAATATAATTACCGGACAGAGCGTCCGCGTTCCCATCGGTCGCAAGGTGTTTGGAGTTGGTTTCACGGCGGGCGCTTCCAGTCTGAATCTCTTCGTTGTGATACGGGGTATAGCAGCATTTCGGTCGCGACAAAACTGAATTTGCATTCGTAACGAAATTGTTACTCGGTGCCGAATCAAAAAAACTCGCGCGCTTCTCTCACGTAGGGACGCGCGGTAAATTTTCGGCCGAAAGTTTCATTGCTTGCACGAGTTTCAGTTTCAGATTTGGTGTAATTCAGACCGGACGACGTTGAGTTAGAGTCATTGGGCGGGGAATTGTTCGATCACGATGACACATATCGAAGCGGGCGAGGTCTAAATTTCTCCGCAGCTTCAATTTGCTTGCGGAGAACAAATGAACGGCTGACTCTTTTCTCCATTATGGCTGGAAGATCAAAGTCCGCGGCACGTTCGCGGCGTAAAGTCGCCGGTGCTCGCGCCACCTTCAAAGCGAAGGCTACAGCCGCCGCGCCGTCACCATCCGCATTCGCCCGCCCGCCCGTCACGCAGGTCGAAGTTTCGGAAGCGCCGCTCGTGCCACGGGATGAAACCCCCGCGCGCATGTTCGATGACCGGCATTCGCGTTACGACGGCGATTCGGCCTTCAAACTTTACTTGCGCGAAATTGGCCAGGTGAAATTGCTCACGCCGCAACAAGAGATCGAACTGGCCGCCAAGATCAAGGCTGGCGACAAGAAGGCGCGCGAATTGATGATCAAGGCCAACCTGCGCCTCGTCGTCAAAATCGCCCACGACTACGAGAACTACGGGCTGCCGCTGCTCGATTTGATCAACGAAGGCAACATCGGTTTGATGAAAGCCGTCGAGCGTTTCGATCCCGCCAAGGGCGGCAAACTCTCCACCTATGGCTCGTGGTGGATCAAGCAATCCATCAAGCGCGCGCTGGCCAACCAGTCCAAAACCATCCGTCTGCCCGTGCATCTGGTAGATAAAATTTCCAAGATGCGGCGCACGGCGATGAAGCTGCAGGAAATTTTCGGCCGCGAGCCGACCGACGAAGAACTCGCCGAGGAGATGGGCATGACTGCGACGCGGGTCGCGCAATTGCGCACGGCGGCGATTCGGCCCGCTTCGCTGGACGCGCCGATTGGCGATGACGATTCCAATAATTTTTCCGAAATCGTGCAGGATGAAAACGCCGACACGCCGTACGAAAAACTCGAAGAAAAAACGGTCACGGGCATGTTGCAGGAAATGGTCAAGACGCTGGACTCGCGCGAGGCCACGATCCTGCGTTACCGCTTTGGGCTGGACGGCGGATCGGAGCGAACCCTCGAAGACGTTGGCGAAAAATTTGGCGTCACCCGCGAGCGCGTGCGGCAAATCCAAAATATCGCGTTGCGCAAACTGCGCCGGAAGATCGAGAAACTCGAAGGCAAAAAGAAATAACCGCCGCGCCGCGCCATGAAACCCACTGCACCCGACATCGTCCGCATTGAAAAAGCCATCCGCAACATTCCTGATTTTCCCAAACCCGGAATCCAATTCAAAGACATCACGCCGCTGCTGGCCGACGCCGAACTCTTCCGCGCGAGCATCGACGCGCTGACGGACCACTTCGCCCCCGGCGAAGTGGACGCGGTGGTCGGCATCGACGCCCGTGGGTTCATCTTCGCCGCGGCCGCCGCGATGAAGCTGGGTGCCGGCTTTGTGCCGGTGCGCAAAAAAGGCAAGCTGCCGTTCCGAACGCACGAGCAAACCTACGACTTGGAGTACGGTTCGAGCACCGTCGCCATCCACATCGACGCAGTGAAAACCGGCGCGCGCGTTTTGTTGGTGGACGATTTGCTCGCCACGGGTGGCACCGCGGCCGCAGCCGCCACATTGCTCCAAAAGCTGGGAGCAAAAATTTTGGAGATTTCGTTTTTGATCGAACTCGGTTTCCTGGGCGGTCGCGAAAAATTGAAGGGCCTTCCGGTCCGTTCACTCGTCGTTTATTAGCGCCGCGAGTCTGTATCCCCACCGAGAGTCACAACCACAGGAATGGTGAGCCGTTCACTGGCCGCCCCATGAACGAAAAAGCATCCGATTCTCGGCATCGCTCTTTCGAGTGATTCCAAAAACCGGATGCTATGTTCGTCACCAAACTGTTTGGTGACGGTATCGATGCGCGCCGTGCCGCGCTATGTGGCTCACTTTAGTTTTTGAAACGGCGACGTGTTGCCGGAGCGATCCACGCCATAAAGTTTGGCGTCACCTTTCAGACGAATCGACGCCACGTTGGACCCTCTCGTTGGTGTTGTCTGGCCAGGCGTAAGCAACGGGCCTTCGCCAACTTCCACCTGATCTCCGTTGTGGAAGGGGCCGGCGACGAATCCGCTCACGGAATCGCTGATGTAGATCAGCGCATCCGGATCGCAATTGTCCGTGATCGTGAGTTGAAACTGGCCCATTTTGCGCAGCGGATTTGCGAGAATTTTGAACGGCTGCAGCGCCACGAAACTCACTGTCGGCGCGGTGGTGTCGTTGGCGCATCCCGAACTTGTGACTGTAACGGTGAAGGTGCATGTGCTCGCATTGCCGGTGGCATCGGTCGCCGTGCAAGTCACCGTGGTGGTGCCCGCTGGGAAAGTCGATCCCGAAGCTGGATTGCAGAGCAGCGCGACCGCGCTGCAGTTATCGCTGGCGTTGACGGTGTAGGTGACGACAGCGGAAGTCTGTCCGGGATCGGGCGGGACCGAGATGTTTGCTGGACAAACAATGACTGGCGGCTGCGTATCCTGAACGGTAACTGTGAAACTGCAACTGCTGGTGTTTCCGCTGGCGTCTGTGGCCGTGCTCGTCACCGTCGTTGTGCCAACCGGGAAGGCAGTGCCGCCGGGAGGCACGCTCGCAAGGCTGACGACGCTGCAATTGTCCGTGGCGGAAACGACGAATACCACATTGCTAGAGCATTGTCCCGCTGCCGCGCTCACGACGATGTCGCCGGGACAAGTGATCGCCGGGTTTTGCGTGTCGTGGACGGTGACTTTGAAGCTGCATCGCGCTGTTAAGCCTGCGCCATCCGTAGCGATGCAGCTGACCGTCGTGGTGCCGACGGGAAATGCCGAGCCAGAAGGAGGATTGCACGCGACGTTGACGCCGGAACAAGTGTCGCCGGCTTGAACGACAAAACTGACAATTGCGGAACATTGTCCCTGGTCAGCGGCGACCGAAATGTCAGCCGGGCAGGTAATCGTTGGCGGAGTTGTATCAACCACCGTCACCGTCGTCGTGCAACTGCTCGTCAGGCCGAACGCGTTGCTGACCACCAACGTGACATTGCAAGTTTCTGGAATCACCGCGGAATCAAGCGTCAGCGTCGGCGCGGGAAGCGTCGGATCGTCGAACGTGGCTCCGGGACAATCACTGCTCCACGAATATGTGAACACGGCTCCGTTGGGATCACTCGATCCGGTTCCGTTCAGGATCACCGTCGTTCGCGCGCCGTTGCATTGCGCTGTGTACGGCCCGCCGACGTTGCAGTTGGGCGGTTGGCTCACCACGGGCGCAGCCGCGATGGTCAAGTCGTATGTCTTGCTGACGAATGCGTTGTCCGCATCCATCGCGTCGATCTTGAACGTGAAGACTCCGCTTTCGGTGGGCGTGCCGAAAATCACACCAGTCACCTGATCGAAACTCATTCCGTTGGGCAAAGCGCCTGTGGCAATCGTCGCCAGATACGGAGTGTTGCCCCCGATGACTACCGTACGATCCACGTAAGGCACATTGATGTCACCATCTTGCAGGTGATCGATCAGTCCGAGTGGCGCCGCTTGCGCGAACCCGGCCATTTGCGCGCCAATGAAGTCACCAACGACGATGATCGTGCTGAGGTCCACATCCACGCCGTTGATGTTCACCGTCCCCACGCCGTGGAGTCCATCGGGAGCGACTTGCTCAGCGAGTGCTTCACCTGATTGAGTGTCGATGGGGCCAGTGTACTTGTAGAACTCATATCGCCGCGTGATCACTTCGTCGCCATTGGCCAGATCTTCTGCTGCTCCGTCCAACTCTCCATTGGCGCCGCCGTTGACGGCCGCGAACTCAGTTTGGAAAAGTTGCCACTCGATTTCTACTTCGTCAGGCTCGCCATTGCGCCAGTCTTTGGCGGTGAGGTCGTTCGGATCAGGATCGACAAGATCCTTTAGTTCAACCGGATTGTTGGTGTGGCTTGACGTTATGATTTCCTTGACCCAGCTCGCCGTGCCGAATTCGAGCACCGGCGGTGCCGGCGGCGGCGGCGGAACAATCGCGGCTTGCACCTGAGCGACCTGGCCGCCCGCAGGTGGATAAAAGACAAATGTTGGCGTGGCGACGTAAACCGGTGGCCCGTGGATCAAATTGCCGGCTCCATCGTCGATCAGCCAGTTGTATTTCACCGCACTCGGCACGCCGTAATAACCGACCCCGAAATGTTCACACCCACCGTTCACAGATGGGTCGGTACACATGTGCCCACTCGTCGGAGGAATTGGCGCCGGCGGGACTGCCGTGTAGGCCGCCCACGTGCCGTCCGGGTTCTTCGCGCTGGCGTAGCGGACGAATACTTTGGGATGCAGCGGATTTGAGTTGTCCTCCGTGATTTTCGGGACGCCGTAATGATTCCAATCGTACGTATAGGTGATGTCCACGCTGTGAATGTCATCGATCTCGATTTCAAATCCGTGACATGGCACGCCGGTGTCATTGATCACGTCGCAGTTGTTCAGGTCGCCATAGGCAGTGCTGGCGTGGACGGTGGCGCAGTTCAACGCCAGGGCACAGGCCGCAATCAAGGAGAATAATTTGGTTTTCATAGTTTTGTTCATTTTCAATTTTGTGAACAAAACATTCCAACGGATGCGCGCTGCTTCGCTTCGTCGATTGTCATTCATTACTCCTTTTTTGCACGCCAAGGTTAAAACCTCGCCGGCCTGAAAATTACAAACTTTTAACGACGGCTAGCGCCCTTTGCGCCGACGACGCCAAGAAAGTCGTAGTTGTCGAACGCTCAAACCGAAGTTAGCTTCCGCACAACCGCAAATTTTTATGACACGTCAGCAAGTTTTGAATCTGTATTTCATGGACGCGCGCTGCAAGTTGATCGAACTGGCCGCGTTTCTCGACCGCGTCGAGCGGGCCCAGGGCGAGGATGATTTCCGGCTCAAAGCATTTCGGCAGGCGATGAACGAATTGAGCAAGGCCAATCCCGACCGGGCGCGCCAAGTGTTGCTGGCCTTCAGCGATCCGACCACTGAACCCATTCCTGCTGCGACAACCAAAGCCGCATGCGGCGCATGGCCGGGGAAGAAATAATTTTATTCACTATTCGACATGCGCTACATCGAACCTCACGGACACATGGTCAGTCGCACGACCGACGATTACATCGATATGGTAACCGCCGGGTGCGCCGCCGTGTGCGAGCCGGCGTTTTGGGCCGGCTTTGATCGCAGTTCGGCGAACGGCTTCTTCGATTATTTTTGCCAACTCACCGAACACGAACCGAAGCGTGCCGCGAAATACGGCCTGCCGCATTTCACGTGGCTCTGCATCAACCCGAAGGAATCCGAGGACGTGAAACTCGCGGAAGATGTGATTTCACTCATTCCGAAATTTTTGGACAAACAAAACGTGCTCGGCATCGGCGAAATCGGGCTGAACAAGAATTCGCGCAACGAAATGAAGGTGCTCGAAATGCACGTCGATCTCGCCGCGCGCAACAATCAGATGATTCTCGTTCACACGCCGCATCTCGAAGACAAATTGAAGGGCACGCGCCTCATCCTCGACGTCCTCAAGAGCGACAAGCGGATCAAACCGGAGCGTTGTATCATCGATCACGTCGAGGAACACACGGTGAAGCTCGTGCTCGACGCCGGCTTCTGGGCGGGCATGACGCTTTATCCGATTTCCAAATGCACGCCTGCGCGCGCCATCGACATCGTGGAGGTTTACGGCAACGAGCGCATCTGGATGAACAGCGCGTGCGACTGGGGCGAAAGCGTGCCGCTGGCCGTGCCGCACACCGCGCTCGAAATGCGCAAACGCGGCCACAGTGCCGAAGCCATCGACAAGCTCATATACCAGAATCCGATTCGATTCATGAGCCAGTGTCCCAAGTTCAAAATGCCGGTCGCGTAATTTGCGACAACTCGGCCAACGCTCGCCCGCATCGATACCTCCGTGGCTTCAAATTTTTCCCCTCGGATCGTCGTGGCTGGCGGCGGCGCGGCGGGATTCTTTGCGGCGATCATGTGCGCGGAAAAATTGCGCGGCACGGGCGGCATCACGTTGCTCGAACGCGGCCCGCAATTTCTTGCGAAAGTAAAAATCTCCGGCGGCGGCCGCTGCAACATCACGCACGGGTGTTTCGAGCCGCGTGCGTTTGCGGAGCGCTATCCTCGTGGTGAACGCGCGCTCATCGGAGCGTTTCATCGGTTTCAAGCAGCCGATACCGTGCGCTGGTTTGAGTCGCGCGGCGTCAAGCTCAAGACCGAACCGGACGGACGCATGTTTCCCATCACGGACAATTCGCAGACCGTCATTGACTGTCTGCTGCGCGCGGCGACGGATGCGGGCGTGAAGTTGCAAACGCAGCGCGGCGTCGAACGCGTCACTCGCGGCGCAGAGGTGGGATTTGAACTCACACTCAACACCGGCGAAAAAATTCTGTGCAACAAACTCCTGCTCGCCACGGGCGGTTGCCGGGCGGCGGCGGGCGGAGCGTTGGCAGTGTCGCTCGGCCACACGCTTGCGTCACCGGTGCCATCGCTGTTCACGTTTCACGTCTCGGACGCGCGGGTGACTGGCTTGTCCGGCGTCGCGGTGGAACGCGCGACGGTCAGCGTGCCGGGCACGAAGCTGTCGGAGACCGGCCCGGTGCTTGTGACGCACTGGGGTTTGAGTGGGCCGGCAATTCTTCGGCTCTCAGCCTGGGGTGCGAGAGAGTTGCACGCGATGAATTATCAATTTCCGCTGCGCGTGAACTGGCTGCCGGGCGAGAATTTTGCGAGCGCAACTAAATTGGTGCAGGCGCAGCGCGAGAAATTCGTTGCGCGAAAGATCTGGAACGCTCCGCTTTCCGAAGTGCCCGTGCGTTTGTGGGAACGATTGGCGGAGGCGGCGGGGCTTACATCCGAAGCACGCTGGGCCACGCTTACGCGCAACGCCACCCACGCACTCGCGCGGCAGTTGATCGAAAGTGAATTTCGCATCACGGGCAAAAGTTTGAACAAGGACGAGTTCGTCACCTGCGGCGGCGTGAAGTTGAACGAAGTGGATTTTCGCACGATGGAAAGCCGCGTCTGCCCCGGCCTGTTTTTTGCCGGCGAACTGCTCGACATCGACGGCATCACTGGCGGTTTCAATTTTCAAGCCGCGTGGACGACCGGCTGGATCGCGGGCCTCGCGATGACGGGACAACCGGCCGCGTGCGAACAGTAAACGGCACCGGCGATCCTTTCGACTGGTTGGTGCTCGCAAGGGAAATGTGGAGGCAAATGGAAGTTCAGGACCGTGAAATATCCCAGCACACGGCGTTATTGCTCGTTGTAACAGATCAAACCGGCTGTCCGCTTGACGGGTGTGGAATTCACCATGAGTGCTCTCGTGAAATTTTACGGCACCGTGACCATCGGGCCAGGAAAATGGATTTCCACAGCAATCGAGTTCAGCGATTTTGAAAAATCTGCAACGACCTGAAACCCTCGGCGAAGAGAATTGACGTTGACTGGAAAAATTGCCATACTATCCCGCATGATTGCTTCAAAGTTTTTTTGTGTGCGGATCGAGTTTCGAAAACCCGGTGAGACTGCGTGCCCTGCGTCGGCAAACGCGCCGTGTCCCTGCGGCTTCACGTTGATCGAACTGCTGGTTGTGATTGCCATCATTGCCATCCTCGCGAGCATGTTGCTGCCCGCGCTGGCCAAGGCGAAAACCAAAGCGCAAGGCATCAAGTGCATGGGTAATCTGAAACAGCTTCAACTCGCTCACCTCATGTATCCCGACGACAACAACGACCGACTCACCGGACCGGGCTACCAAAGTCCGGTCGAACCAAATGCCTGGGTCAGTGGTTGGTTGGATTATTCGCCGAGCACCAAAGACAACACCAACATCCTCGACCTGCTGGATCCGAAGCGTTCACGCTTTGCGCCGTATCTGCCGAGCGCGGAAGTTTACAAGTGCCCCGCCGACTTCAGTTACGTGAAAATCGGCGGCGTTCGTTATTCGCGCATTCGGAGCATGAGCATGAGTCAGGCGATGGGCGGGCCGGGCGGCTGGTTGCCGGGCGACTACAACGAAGGTCAGAAAACTTGGAAGGTCTATTACAAGGCCTCAGACTTTGCGGCTGCGGGGCCGTCAAAACTTTACGTGCTGCTGGACGAACACCCCGACAGCATCAACGCGGGCGGCTTTGCGAACATGATGATCGAAGTTCCCGCCAAGGCCAAGATCATCGACTTCCCGGCGAGCTATCACAACGGCGCGGCGGGGCTTTCGTTTGCGGACGGTCACGCCGAGATCAAGAAGTGGCAGGATGGGCGGACGGTTCAGCCGGTGAAATTCACACTGATGAATTTGAACGTTCCCTCGGCCAACAACAAGGACATGATCTGGCTCTCGGATCGCACTACCATAAAGAATCAGTAACAGCCTGTTCGGCTCGCGGGGGGGATCAAGTCGGACGGCAATTCTCGACTGCGTTCGCTGGATGGCAGTGCCAGTTGCAAACAATTCATGTCCCTCGATGCCTCCTATCTTTTTGCTTCGTTAATCTGGGGATCCGTCGGCATCGGTTTCTGGATCTACGCGAAAAAACAAAGTTCGTTCATCGCCTTCCTGGGTG
The DNA here is from genome assembly GCA_016195385.1 of Verrucomicrobiota bacterium. Taxonomy (GTDB): domain Bacteria; phylum Verrucomicrobiota; class Verrucomicrobiia; order Limisphaerales; family JACPZS01; genus JACPZS01. The sequence goes on along the minus strand of JACPZS010000183.1, from coordinate 5,719 downwards.
GGATTTTGATCATCGCCGTTTCGTATCTGGTTTCCTCCGCGTTGTTGATGTCCGTTATTTGCCTTGGCATTCTGGCCTTGATGTATTGGCTGCATCGCCAGGGATACTGACCACGCAACGCCGGAAGGGCGGTCAGCGTTGATGAAAGAGGCTGAGATCGAATCGCGACTTGCCAACAACGATCAATTCACGGATCACTTCGCCGACCACGCTGGAGAATTTGAACCCATGCCCCGAACACGGACTGGCGATCAAAACGTTCGCGTGCGCTGGATGCCAGTCGATCAAAAAATGTTCGCCCGGCATGTTCGTGTACATGCACACGGCGGTTTCGTGCAGCGGGCCATCGGCGTCCGGCAGAAAGCGGCGCACCAAATCGCGCATCGCTGCGATTTCGCTCTGGCTGACGTCGCGCCGCAAGCGGTCAGGATCAGCCGGTTCGCCGGCGTGATGGCGCGCGACTTTCACGCCAGAGCCAAGCTCGGGAAATCCATAAAAGCGCTCGCCGGTCGCGCATTCCCAAATGTGGATCGGACAGCGATCCGGTGAAAAAAGATTTTCACGCTGCCTGGGCGTGAACCAAAATTGAATCTGCCGTTCAACTTTCAGCGGCAAGTTCAGTTCCGGCGTCAGCGACGGCATCCACGCGCCTGCGGTGAGAACCAATTGCTCTGCCCGAAATTTTCCCCGCGTCGTGCGCACCTCCACGCCGTTCTGGTCGGCGCTCCAATCCATGAGCGCATTTTCAAAACGAAAGTCCGCGCCGCTTCGGCGTGCCAGTTCCAAATGCGCCGCGACACATGATTCGGGAAATAAAATTCCGGCGCGCGGTTCCCAAACCGCGAGCATGTCGTCTTCTGGTTGCAACGCGGGAAAGCGTTTTCGTACTTCGCGCGCGTGGAGAATTTCGTGGCGCAAGTGATGCAGCTCCGCGCTGCGGCGCGCGCCGCTCACAACGACACTTTCGGGCCGGCCGATCATCAAGCCGCCGGTCGGTACAAAAAGCCGCCTCTGTGTGCTGGCTTCCAACTCCGACCATAGTTCGTAGGCGCGTTGAATCAGCGGCACGTAGAGTGGATGCTCGAAGTAGGCTTCGCGGATGATGCGCGTCTGTCCATGCGACGAACCGAAATTGTGCGGCGGTGTGAAGCGATCCAGGCCGAGAACTTTCCTGCCCGCGCGCGCCAGGTGACACGCCGCCGCGCTGCCCATGGCGCCAAGGCCAACCACAATCACGTCGAACGATGCTGTCATTATCGAAACGCCTGCACGGTTGGTCTTTGAAATTGTGAACTACGAAGTAATGCGTCGAGAGCAGCTATCGCCGCCGGAAGGACGGCAGCCGGAATGTGTGTTTCAGCCGGGCCAGCAACGCGTTTTTTTTCTCAGTCATCCGGGACTTTTGAATCGCGCCCATAACGAGCGGCGTCACCTGTCCGCTGCATTCCGGGCACAGCTTGAGCGATTTTCCGCCGACGCGGTGGAGTTCTTTCAAACAGGCGTCGCAATACATCCGCTCGCACTGCACGCACTGCACGGTGGCGATGGTGCCGGGATGGTTCGCGCAGGGCCATGCGCCCTCGGGCAAAGCGGGCATCGCAGCGGAGGAGGTTGTTCCCAATTCGGGAATCGCCACATGATAAAGTTCGTCGCGCAGTTCGAAATCGACCGAACCGAGCCGCAGCGTCTGTCCGGGTTCAAACGTGGCGAGCTTGATTGGGTGGCCGTCGATGAAGGTGCCGTTGGTGGAATTCAGATCCCGCACTTCCAGAGTTCCGTTCAGGAACACCATCTCGCAATGCGCCGACGAAACCGTCGGATGCAGAATTTGGAAATCGTTTTCCGGCGCCCGGCCGAATTTGTTCGTGCCAAGTTTAAGTTCAATTTCCGTCAATCCGACGCCGCTGGTTTTTGCGATTAGCCTGGCCATGCCACTTGTTACTTCACGTGATCGTTCCCGATTTTGTCATCTCAACACCACTCGACCTGCGATCTAGCCCGTTCCCGCGCTGGTGTCGAGTGCGATGACTTTACGGGAGTCGGTGATTATTGAGTTTCGAGCCGAAGCACGCTCCGATGTTTTTCCGGGAAGTCAAATGCAACGGCGGACGTGACTGGTCGTGCTCCAGTCCTCACAAAACACGAGCGCACGAAAATCCTGGATCGCTTGCTTGGGAACCAACTCAGGGAATCCCCGGTTGTTCGATGCGGGTATGACCTGAGATCAAAATCAGGTTTGGCCCAATTGCCGATTCGGCGAGCATCGACCAAAGTCTCAACCAACAGGGCCGATATATTTGTGCTTAAAACGTCCACGGCTGCGGACTTCGCACCGGACAAAGTCTGTACTAGAGTGAAGTTAAGTTGCCGCCTGCTCAGGCAGGCAGCCAGCTCCATGCTTTGGGCTGGCTTCTTTGTTGGCGCGATTTGGAGCGCTGGCGCGCAACCGTTCAACACACAAGTGGACGTCGTTTCAAGCGCAGCTTCCTCAACGTATGGACAATCCATCACCTTCACTGCGACCGTCACGACTCAACCCGGTGGGCTTCCCGTTGGATCACCCGACACAGTTACATTTGATGTGGACGGCGTGCCGCAAGCACCGGTGACACTTGATGCGGCTGGCCAAGCAACCCTGACGACAAGTGCTCTGGCAGTTGGGACACCGCATGTGATCACCGTGAATTTCAACGGCGATGGAATCAGTTTCAATCCTAGTTCGGCCACGCTCGTACCTGGCTTCCTTGTAACTCCAGCTTTCCTGACTGTGACCGCAACTGACACGAGCCGGACTTACGGCGCTGCCGATCCGGTTTTTACTGCCAGCATCAACGGATTTAAAAACGGCGAAGATGCCGGTGTTGTCAGTGGCGCGCCGGATCTGAGCACAAGTGCTACGGCAACCAGTCCGGTGGGAACTTATGCAATCTCGGCTGCGTTAGGCACGTTGTCGGCAGCCAATTACCTTTTCAGTTTTGTGAACGGCACATTGTCAATCAATCCCGCGACACTGACTGTGACGCCGCTGTCAGCTTCAACCAGCTACAACGGCGTGGCGCTCGACAACACGGCCTATTCCACCAATCAGGCGAATTATACTTTCAGCGGATTTGTCAACGGCGAGACGAACACGACAGCCGGCATCGCGTTAAGCGGCTCGCTGACGTTCAACAGCTCGACTTCGACTGCGGTGCAGGACGTGAACAGTTACGCGCTGGCTCTCGGCACACTGACGCTGAACAGCACAGCCACCAACTACGTGATGAATTTCACCAATCCGTTGTTCAACACTTACACGATCACTCCGGCACTGCTGACGATCACTGCAAACAACCAAACCAAAACTTTTGGGCAGACGTTCACGTTCCTTGGAACTGAATTCACCACGAGCGCTCTCCAGAATGGCGAGAGCGTCGGCGCCGTAACATTGACGAGCGCGGGCGCGGCGGCGGGCGCGAGCGTGTCCAACTCGCCGTACACAATCACGCCTTCGGCGGCGACGGGCGGCACTTTCAATCCGGCGAACTACGCCATCACTTACGCGGATGGTTCATTCACCGTGCTCCAATCCCCGACCACGACTGCGGTGGACTCGTCCGCGCATCCTTCCGTGTTCGGTCAAGTAGTCAACTTTACCGCGACTGTAAGTCCAATCGCTCCTGGCGCCGGCACGCCTACCGGCACCATTCAATTTCAAACCAACGGTGTGGATTTCGGTGGCTTGATCACGTTGACCAACGGCAGCGCGACAAATGCCGCAATCTCCACGTTGGCTGTGGGTGACACAATCGTTGCAGCGATCTACAGCGGCGACATCGATTTCAGCGCGAGCACGAATTCCGTCGGTTTCACCCAAACCGTCAACAAGGCCGACACGTCGGTGAGCCTGAGTGCCCTGCCCAATCCATCGACGTTCGGTCAGTCCGTCACGTTCACGGCGACGGTGACTGCAAATTCTCCCGGCAGCGGCATCCCCACCGGCAACGTCACGTTCAAAGATGGCGCGACGACGCTCGGTGTCGTTTCTCTCGATCCGTCTGGCGTCGCGAACTTTCCCATATCGACGCTCGCGGTCGGCTCGCACTCGATCACCGCCGACTATGGTGGCGACATCAGCTTTAACATTTCTGGTTCCAATCAGGTCGTGCAGGACGTTGTTGCTGGCGCGCTGGATCATTTTGCCTTTGACCCCATCACCAGCCCGCAGACGGCAGGCAGTTCCTTCAGCATCACCATCACCGCGCAAGACACTGGCAACAACACGGCGACCAGCTTCAACGGCACAGTGGCTTTGAGCACGACCGTTGGCACGATCACGCCCAACGTCAGCGCAACTTTCGTCAACGGGGTGTGGAGCGGCAATGTCACCCTGACGACAGCGGGAAGCCAAACCATCACCGCCACACACACCGTCGGCACAGAGACCGGCGTCAGTAATCCATTCAACGTGACGGCGGCAGCCGGGCAACTGGTTATTCAGACTCAACCTTCTGCTTCGGCAGTTTCCGGCGTGGCCTTTGCCGCGCAGCCGGTCATTCGCATCGAGGATTTGTTCGGCAATCTGATTACCAGCGACAACTCAACCGTCGTCACGGTCGCGCTCGCCTCGGGCACCGGCGCGCTGCAAGGCACGCTCACCGCCACGGCGACCAACGGCATCGTTACCTTCAACAACCTTTCACACAACATCGCCGAAACGATCACGCTGGCCTTCAGCGCGCCGACTCTGACGGGCGTGATCTCGGCCAGTGTCGTCGTGACTGCCGGACCGTTGCTAAAATTGCAAATCCTCGTTCCCGGCGAAACCGCCGCGCCCGGCACTGCCAGCGGAAAAACCGGCGCGCCCGGCGCGCAAATGGCGGGCGCCGCCTTCAACGTGACCGTCAATGCCGTGGACGCGGATTGGAACGTCGTCAACACCGTCACCGACACCGTGGCGATCAATCCCTCGGACGTGAACGCGCCGCTGCCAGCGAACGCCGCGCTCGTCGCCGGCACCCAGACTTTCAGCGTCACGCTCAACACGGCAGGCAGCGCCACTGTGGGCGCTTCCGATGTCACGCAGTCTTCAATTTTGCCGGATACCAGTCCGGCAATCACGGTGGGCCCGGGTGCGGCGGTTAAACTTCAAATTCTGCTCCCGGGAGAGATCGCCGCCCCGGGCTCCACCACCGGCAAGACCGGCACGCCGACCGCGCAAACCGCCGGCGCGTCCCTCCTCAACTCCGTTGTCGTCAACGCAGTCGATGCGTTGTGGAATGTTGTTACCTCGGCGGTGCCTGACGTCCTGATTACCAGCACCGACACGGCCGCGCTCATCGCCGACGACAACGGCGCGTCGGCGGGACAACTTACGCTCGTCGCAGGCACGACAAATTCTTCGAGCTTCACCTTCCTGACTGCAGGCACACAAAACATCATCGTCACCGATGCGAACAGTGTGTTGGCCGCGAACACCAGTGCGCCCGTCACGGTGAACGCGGGCGCGGCGAGCCAGCTGGTGGTGACGACGCAGCCTTCGGCGAGCACGGTGGCGGGGGTGGCGTTTGCGCAGCAGCCGGTGGTGCAGATTCAGGATGCGTTCGGGAACGTGGTGACGACGGGCGCGGACGCGACGCGCGTGGTGACGGTGGCGTTGACGACGGGGAGCGGGACGCTGTCGGGGACGCTGACCAAGACGGCGGTGGCGGGCGTGGCGGATTTCGCGGGGAACAATCTT
>JACPZS010000182.1 GCA_016195385.1 Verrucomicrobiota bacterium | reverse complement strand
CGCGCGTTTCACCGCTTCCGAGGCACCGGGCACGGAATTGGAATCGAACGCGATGATGCCTTTCAAATTCGGATACGCGTTCAACAACGTCTCCACTTTCTGGCGCGCAAAATTTTCGTCCTCCTTCGTCACTTCGGTGGCGACGAGTTTGAGTTTGGGATATTTCTCTTTCGCGCGCGCCTCGGAGTAGCGACGCCAGGTGTTCAGATTCGCCGCGTCCAGGCTGGCAATCGCGATGGCCCATTCACCTTCTTCGCCCATCTGGCGGGCGAGGTCGTCCATGAGCGTTTCGCCGAGAACTTTTTCACCAACCTGGTTCACGAAAAGATCGCGGCCACTTTCAGGCGCGTCGCTATCCCAGGTGAGCACTTTGATGCCAGCCGCCTGCGCCTTCTCGACAAAGCGGCGGATGGTCTTCGGCTGATTCGGCGCGATGCAAATCGCGTTCACGCCCTGGCGAATCCAAGTGTCGATGAATTTGTTTTGCTCGGAGCCGCTCGGCTCCGTCGGCCCGTCGAAGATCAACGTGACACCGAGTTCTTCCGCCGCTTTCGCAGCACCCCGTTTGCAGGCGTCGAAATAATCAATGTTGATCAACTTGGGCAGCATCGCGATGACAGTCTTGCCGCCGCGCGGCTGGGGCGGGACTGTGGGTGCAACTGCGGAACTCGTGGCATTGCTGGCTGGTTTCTCGCCACAGGCGGGCAACAAAAGCAGCGGCAGGGCGAGCGTGAAAGACAGAATGAAATAGCGAATCGTGCGCATGATGCGATCAAGTTTGGCCGTTGGAAATTGTGCGTGACCTTAGTGACGAGCGCGACAGGTTGTCAACGCTGCGCGCGGTCCGGCAGTGCTACACTTTGCCTTTTCGGTGGGGCGAACGTTCTCTCTCGCCGGCCTCGAAGTAAAATGGTGGTCAGCTTCTTCCCGCTGTCATTACTCCTCCGCCCTTCTCTCTCTGTGCGCTTTGTGTTCTTTGCGGCAATTTCAATTTCGGAAATCGGGATTACCGGTTTCGCTGGCGGCTTGAAATTTTATTTCCCGCCGCCGTCCTGTTTCGCCAGATCCACCGCGCGCCACAGGTACCACGACGCCGTTGTGCGATACGGCCGCCAACGTTCGCCGTGTTCGAGAATTTTTTTTGGCGGCGGCAACTCGTCATGTCCATAAGTGAGCGCGAAGCCGCTGCGAATTCCGAAATCCGTCGCCGGCAAAACATCGGGGCGGCCAAGTTTGAAAATGAGCAGCATCTCGACGGTCCACTGGCCGACGCCGCGAATGGCGATGAGCCGTTCAATGATTTCTTCGTTCGTGAGCCGGATAATTTTCCGCGATGTCGGCACGACGCCCGACTCGGTTTTCGCCGCGATGTCGCGAATCGAAGCAATTTTGCCGCGCGAAAAACCCGCCGCGCGCAACGCCTCGTCGGTAACTTTGGCGAGATCGCCGGCGGCGGGAAACCGCTTGCCGGGAAAGAGCGCGCGGAAGCGGCGCAGGATCGTGCCGGCCGCCGTGCCGTTGAGTTGCTGATGCGCGACGGCGCTGACGAGCGATTGGAACGGCGTGCGGCGCGGGTCGAGATCGATTTTGCATTCACCGACGCGCCGGATGAGCCGGCCGAGCGCGGCATCCGACTTGGTGAGATGTTTCAGTGCTTCCGGTGTCATCGCCGCGATAGTGCCGGCCCTCCGCTACTTGCGCAAACTTTCCTTCGGTGTCCCCAAGAGGCAGAAGTTGTGACCACGGATGACAGGGATTTCACTGATAGTTCACCACTCGTACGCCTGAATTTTTTCACCCGCCGAGGAAGTCCGAATTCACGCCCAAACGCGACGATTGCGGTGGCTATCCGTGTCATCCGTGGTTGCGCATGGACTCACCGGGTTTACTCAGCGCGCACGCGATAAAAGCGCGCCGCGCTGCCCGCCGCCGAATCGGCGATTTCTCTCATCAAGTCCTCGCCGCGAAAGCGTACCAGCGGAGTCCAATCCGATTCATCGAGCGAGTTCTTGAACTCAACGTTGTAAACTTTGTTGCTCGCTGCTGGCACCCAGCCGCGAAACGTCGCGGCGTCGAGCCATGCGTTTGCAAGATTCGGTGGGTAAACCAAATCGTCGGTGTAAATGGAGTCAATGTTGATATTCATATTCACGTAAGTGAAATCGGAACGAGAATGGAAAAGGCGACTGACCAACATTCGACTGTTTCCCAACCCAAGATTGAGTACGCCCGGCATCCAAGTTGTTTCGTCGTAGCCAAGGTTATCGTCTCCTTGACGCTCGTCGAGCGGCACTCCAGCGCCGAACCCTGGGTCGATCTGGCCGTCCGCGAGGATCCGAAGCAACCTCGTCGTTCCGAAGTTATAGCCAATCGCCAGGATATTTCCGTCTGCCGACCAGCCCAGTAATTGTCTGATAATGATTGTTCCGGGCAGTTTGAAATTGGCATCCCGTGAGCCATCCGACCGAAGTCGAGATAAACTCGAATCCGGAAAAGCCGGGATAGGTGCCCTGATCGTACTGACGATGAAATCGCCATCAGGGGAAACGAGAATTTTGGTCGCAAGGTCGTCAACTGCTAATCCCGAATGGAAAGATTGATCCAGAGTGCCGTCACTGTTGAGTCGAATGAGAACGGGTTTGACCGGTTGTCCGACCGGTTCGGTTTGCCCGACGGTCAGCACTTTGTTGTCAGTCTGAATCGCTAACGTGCCGGTAAAGCCAAAGAAGGTGTAGAGTGATTCGCTTACAGTGTAAGAATCATCCAAAGTGCCATCGACATTGAAGCGAATAAGACGCCTGGTTGCGCCGTTGGTCGAAACAACCTGCGCGACCAGCTTGCCATCACTTTGGCGCACCAGTTGTCGAATTGTCGAAAGTTCGTCCAGATGTGCCGCTGTCGCAGGCTGACTAGGGTCGAAGCTTTGATCCAATGCGCCATTCATCTCTAAGCGCGCGATCCGTTTTCTGGGAACACCCCCGACAGAATTTAAGCTGCCGGCGATGATGATCTTGCTATCTTGAGGTAGAACCAAGACTTGCTCGATTGAATTATCCGGGACAATCGAAGGCGGAACGAAAGAATTATCAATACTGGCATTTGGAAATAGTCTGACAAAACGTCCTTTCTGAACACCGTTGATGGCTCCGAAATCTCCAGAGAGGAGAATTCGTCCGTCTTCTTGAACTGCCGCTGCCCAAGGCGGGCCAAGGCCAAATCGGTTCACGTTAGCGGTTGCGGTGAGTTGTACATGGAAATTTCGATCGAAAGTTCCTTTTGGTATGAGCGAAGGCGTCGTTACGACGCTCACGGAACTGGTTGTGGCACCGAATGAATTCCAGAGCACGGCGAAATAACGTCCGGCGTCACTAGGAGTCACGGAGGAAATTGTCAAGAAAGCCGACGTTGCGCCGTCCACCATTTTGGCATTGCGATACCATTGAACGGAAAACGGTGCTCCAAAAGCTTCTACACTCAAAGCCAACCCGGATAAAGGAGCGAGAGTTTGATGGGCGGGTTGTTTGGAGATGATTGGACCTGGAGGCAGTTTCTCGCCGCCTATCAAACGGACAATTGGTTCAGTGAACAAGAAGGTTGATCCGACGAGTATGCGTCCGCCTAGCTCCAGAGCGATCTCATTAACCAGGTGCCCATGGTAAATCCACTCTGGGAATGTCTCGAAAGTTTGATCCAGCGAACCGTCTCTGTTTAATCGGGCAAAGCAGTTTCTCGGAATATCATTTATGGCGGTAAAGACTCCTCCAATCAAAATTTTGCCATCAGCCTGCTCAACGATTGTGTTCAAGGTAGGGAACCCAAAGGTACTGTGGAGATAGTCGAAAGTAGCCCCAAAAGTTTTGTCCAAACTGCCATCTGAGTTTAGCCGTCTGATACTGCCGCAGTAGCATGTGTAGCCGTTTTGTCCAAACGGCGGAGACACTTCTTCAACCGTTTCAAAAATAACTTTGCCATCCCTTTGGATGTAAATCGCACCGGTGCGGCCTATGGGGAAACCAAAGCGAGTCGCTGGCTTGTAAGCCTCTCGCCAGCCCGGCGCGATGGAGCCATCGGCTTGTAATTTTACCATGGCCGGCAGGCTTCCGGTTCCTGCCGAGACGATCTCGCCAGACGGCCCCACTCCAAGCAAAGGGCCGGCACCAGGCTCAGTTTGGAAATCGGGATCGAGCGCGCCATCCGCGAGCAGACGGGCGATACCCGCGCGTGGTTGATCGGCGACTCGATCAAATGTTCCGCCAATGAGAACTTTGCCATCGGTTTGCAGCCCGATCACATTTACAAACCCATTCGAACCAATGTTTGCAATGAAGCCAGCATCCATGCTTCCATCTGCGTTCAGTCGGGCGAGATGCACGCGCGGGCTTCCGCCGAACTGAGTAAAATCGCCGCCCACATAAATCTTCTCGTCCGGAGCCACCACGATTTTTCGAATGATGCTATCCGCATTTGGCGGAATGATAAAAGTTGGGTCAGCCGTTCCGTCGGGATTCAGTCGTGCCAGACTCACCGCACTGGCGTCGCTGACGCCGCTGATTCCTCCTCCGATCAAAATTTTTCCATGAGCGTCAACCGCGACTGCGGTCACGACGCCTTGTAGCTTACTCACTTTGAAGCTGGCATCGCGTGACGACGGCAAATTCACCACCGTCAACCGCGCCGCTTCGCTCATCACACTGCCAGCCGAGTTGAAAACTTGAACCGTGTAATCGCCTGCTTGGTCGCTGCGAACGGCGGGAAAATTCAAGACGGCATTCGTTTCGCCAACCAACGCCGCACCTTGAAAAAACCATTGAAAAGCGGGCGGCTCGTTGCTGCTTACCGTCACGCTCATCGACGCGGGAAATCCGGCATCCAAAGTCACGCCCACCGGCTGCGCTAGAATGCGCGGCGGTTCGCTCGGCGGCGTTTGGGCGAGCATCGACGCGCTGCCGAGCAAAAAGGCGAGCGCGGTCGTGAAGTTCAAGAGTTTCATTCTCTGCCTGGTTGCGGCGCAATTTAACCGAACTGCGAGTCGAAGCAAGCGGGCGGTGTGCCGCGATCACGATTGGGGCGGCATTCGAAATTGCGCGAAATTGCCGGTTGACCCTGCCGGCGCTCGGTTGCTATTTTTCGCGCCTTTCGGCGGTTGGTATCCTGACCGAGTATGCGACACACAATTTCAGTTCTGGTGGAAAACAAGTTCGGCGTGCTCACGCGCGTGGCCGGCCTGTTCAGCGGGCGCGGCTACAACATCGAGACGCTCAACGTCGGCCCCACGCACGATCCCGACACGTCCCGCATGACGATTGTTACCGTCGGTGATGACGCGACGCTCGACCAAATCGTCAAACAGCTCAAGAAGCTCGTCGATGTGCTGGAGGTGCAGAACTTCGCGGAAGGCGAATACATCGACCGCGAATTGGTGCTCGTGAAGATCGCCGTGGATGCCAAGACGCGCGCCGAAGTCATGCAAATCACCGACATCTTCCGCGCCAAAATTGTCGATGTGCAGCCGAAGACGCTGACCATTGAAATCACCGGCAACGAAAGCAAGGTCGGCAAGTTTCTCGATCTGATGAAAAGCTTTGGCGTGCTCGAACTCACGCGCAGCGGCAAACTCGCGCTGCCGAGGAAGTAAACTGATTATTTCAACAAAAGCGGTTTTAGTAGCTATAAATTTGGATTCTACTTTCCGATTGTGCGCTAGAACTAGAATATGGATTTGGATTTCTTAACAAAGCCTCCGGCGAAACTAGACCAATCGCTCTTTCTCACTGCGAAAAAGCTCAAAGACATAGATGGCCAAGTTTGGACTTACCTCGTAAATCTGATTCCCGAAGGAGGCGCAGACTTTATCGACAATTGCTTAGAAATGCTTCGCCAAATTTCGCCTGAACTGAAGCGCTATTACCTGACACGCGGGTTTGACTGGGAACGAGGTTCCGATGGTTTAAAGGGTTGCGTAATGCAGGATGAAGATGATCGACGACTGCAACTCACGACAATAGCTTACGAGGAATTGGGAGCCAAGGAACACGCTCAAATAGTTCGAGAGCTTATTCCCTTCGCCAAGCAAAGACAAAAAGCGATACAGGAAGCGTATCAGTCTGGCCGAGAGTTCGATTACGATGATAAAGCATTTGATCCTTTTGAGCGACGATGGGAGGCAGCTTCAAAGAAACTGGACTTCTATCGAGTGATCTTCAAAGACATGAAACGCAACCCAGACCGTTACACTCATCCATCAAACTAAACCAAATCAAATTAGAACTTTATGCCCAAAGTATACACTGACAAGGACGCCGATCTCGGCGTGTTGAAAAATAAAACCCTCGCTGTGCTCGGCTTCGGCTCGCAAGGCCACGCCCACGCGCTCAACCTCAAGGAGAGCGGTTGCAAGGTGATCATCGGCCTTTACGAAGGCTCGAAGTCCATCGCCGTCGCGCGCGAAAAAGGCTTCGAGGTTGTGACCACGGCGGAAGCGGTGAAACGCGCGGACGTCATCATGGTCGCACTGCCGGACACGAAGCAACCCGCCTGCTTCGAGAAGGACATCAAGCCCAACTTGAAGAAAGGCAAGACGCTGCTTTTCTCGCACGGCTTCGCGATTCATTTCAAAACGATCATTCCGCCGAAAGATGTGAACGTGATTCTCGTCGCGCCGAAGGGTCCAGGCCACATCGTGCGCCGCCAATTCCTCGAAGGCAAAGGCGTGCCCGCGCTCATCGGCATCTACCAAAATCCCGGCAAGGACGCGAAGAAGATTGCGCTCGCCTGGGCCAAGGGCATTGGCGGCACACGCGCCGGCGTCATCGAAACGGATTTCAAGGAAGAGACCGAGACGGATTTGTTCGGCGAACAGACCGTGTTGTGCGGCGGCACGACCGCGCTGGTGCAGGCGGGTTTTGAAGTGCTCGTGGAAGCCGGTTACTCGCCGGAGATGGCTTACTTCGAATGTCTCCACGAGTTGAAGTTGATCGTCGATTTGATGAACGAAAAAGGCATCGCCGGGATGCGGTTCTCGATTTCCGAAACGGCCAAGTGGGGCGACGTGACCGTCGGTCCGAAGATCATCGACGCGAGTGTGAAGAAGCGGATGCAGGCCGCGCTCAAAGACATTCAGTCGGGCAAATTCGCCAAGGGCTGGGTCAAGGAATACCAGACCGGCTACAAGAAATACAACGCGCTGCTCAAAGCCGGCGAGAAACATGGCATTGAAAAGACCGGCGAGAAACTCCGCGCGCTGATGCCGTGGATGCCCAAGCGCAACATCAAGGGCGCGCAGGCGGCTTATTGATTTGAGGCTAATCACCAAACACCGCCGTGGAGCAATCCCGGCGGTTTTTTTGTTTACAATCTCAAAGACTGCTCCGAGGCATGGGAGCTACTGAGGTGCCCTGGGCGATTTCACAATTAAACTGGCGACCTTGTCGCCAAGTTTTGCCAGTTCGTCTGGCGGCCAAAATAGCGCATAGGCAGCAACACAGTTGAAAAATTCAGGAATGTTCAAAAAAACCGCGATGCCCACGTGAAACAAGATTCCCAATACAATGGTGGCTTTGAGCGTGGAACGAAGGTGGAACGTCAGCGGAGCGGCTAGCTCGAAGACGATTACGCTCCAGCCAATCAATCCATAGAACCACATGGGCCAGCCCAAATTCACAAACCAAAAACTCAACTCCGAAGCCCACACGCCAATGAGCGTCCAATACATGAATTGGCTCTCATGCCACTGTGGAGAGTGCAGTTTCCAAAGTCCGGCGCCCAAATAGAGGAGGCAAAGTTGCCAGCCGATCAATCGTGCCGCCCAAGGAGTGATCAGTTTGATTTGGCCGGGGTGCTTGACGAACGTCGGAGCCAGGGACCAAGCGGCGTCCAGTTCGGCGAAACAGGAAATAAACAAAAAAATCAAATTCAACCGATCGTAGGCAGAGTCTTTCACCGCGAGATTCAGCAGGAAGAAGTACAAGTAGAACAAAAGAAGCACTGGCGTCAGGAGCAACGTCGCGCAACCGAGAATGAACAGCAGGATCAGCAACAACAGGCAACTATAGAGCCACACGGCCAAAGTGGCGGACGGAATGGCCCACTCGGGAAGATACCATGGCTGCACCACCCCCTGACTCGAAAAAACCAAGATCACTTTATTTGCGAAAGAGCCCAGGTAGCAAAGCAGGTAAATGCCAAAAAGAATCCGAAAAACCGCCAAAGGTTCGGGGCGCGTGGGTTGGAACCAATAACGATTCCAGCCACTAATGAATGAATTGCAACTCGGCTGCGTCATATCGCCCCTTGAGGAGCTTGGGAGAGTGATTCGCGATACACGATGATCTCATCGGTTCGTCGCCACGATCCAGAAGTTGGTTTCCAGTGTGCCTGGTTTCTGCAAAATGTAAACACCAGCCGGCGAACGCGGCCAGGTACGGTTTTCCAGCGCCACTTGCGAAATCGGGGTTTCAGGGTGCGTCCGATTGTGTCGTGCCAAAATCTGTTTGCCGGAACGGGCCCAAGCTCGCCAGAGCCTTTCGGGTTCTTGCACTCGAATGAATTTTCTCGACCATAGCAATTGTTGGCGCACTCCTGGTTTGAACGGAAAGTATTCTTCCGTCGGAAGAGGTTTCCATCCATTTGTTCTTCCTGAAGTTGTTTCGGTGTAACCCCACAAAACCAACTCGTGGTTATTGGTTTCATAATTGGCGAATACGCCAAACAAAAAGAAAACGCCCGCAACTTTGCTTGAAATCGGCAAGGCCGGAGCCTGCCACCGCTTCGCCAAGTGCTGCCAAATGACGGCGCAATTCAAATATAATAAGCCGACTGCAAAAATGGAAAGACACCAACGTGATCGACGTGAAGGCGGATTCATAAATTGCCGCACAGTATATCAGGTTGCTGCAACGATGGCAAAAAGTCAGTCGTGAGCGGGCAGGGCTCCAATTCAAAAAAACTCTGGGAGCACGACCGGGTTCGAGACTCCGGTCGCCGCACTGCGTTGGTCTGCGACACAACCGCGCTCCGGCCAATTTGAGGCACTATTTTCGTGAGCAAACAGCCAACTTTTCCGCGTCGATTTCTCGTGTAGCTGTTTTCTCAATCAGATCAATGTGATTTTTTCTAGTTCAGCGCGTCATCACGCTTTAATTCACTCGATCTGTGAGCGCGGATGTCGATTCAGTTCGGATTGCCTGCCGGCCAAAGTCGCGCTATGCCATCACGCATGACTCGCCGGGAATTTTTAAGAAACACGCTCGCCGCCAGCGCAGCGGCCTTCAACGCGAACGTTTTTTCAGCCGCCGCTGGCAGCTCTCGCACTTCGGCGTCGTTTGCCAAAACCCGCTTCGAACTGGACGAAGCGACGATCCCTCAACTCCAACGCGGCATGGAGTCCAGAAAATTCTCCGCGCAATCGCTGACGCGAAAATATCTGCGTCGGATCGCGGCTCTGGATCGGCGCGGCCCGGAGTTGCGAGCGGTACTGCAAATCAATCCCGACGCGCTACGCATCGCCGACGCGCTGGATGTGGAACGCAAAGCGAAAGGCCCGCGCGGGCCGTTGCACGGCATTCCGGTGCTGCTCAAGGACAACATCGATACAGCGGATCGCCAACCGACCACCGCGGGGTCGCTGGCGCTCGCGGGCACGATTGCGCCAAAGGATGCCTTCGTGACGCGTCGCTTGCGCGAGGCGGGCGCGGTCATTCTCGGCAAGGCGAATCTTAGCGAATGGGCGAACATCCGCTCGACGCGTTCGTCGAGTGGATGGAGCGCCGTCGGCGGGCAGACGCGCAATCCGTATGCGCTGGACCGCACGCCGAGCGGCTCCAGCTCCGGTTCGGCCGTGGCGGTAGCCGCGAACCTCTGCGCCGTCGCGGTTGGCACAGAGACGGATGGTTCGATTGTTTCACCGGCTTCGTGCAATTCGATTGTGGGCATCAAACCAACGGTCGGGCTGGTCAGTCGCGCGGGCATCATCCCGATTTCACACAGTCAGGACACGGCTGGACCAATGGCGCGCACCGTAACCGACGCGGCGATTTTACTCAACGTGCTTGCAGGATTCGATCTCAACGACGCTGCAACAGAAGCCACGCGAGACAAACCACTCAACGAATATACGCATTTTCTCGATCCCAGCGGACTGCGCGACGCGCGACTTGGCGTGGCGCGAAAATTTTTCCCGGCCAGCGAACACGCGCGAAAGCTGGCTGAAGCCGCGCTCGACGCGATGCGTGAACAAGGAGCCACGCTGATCGATTTGCCGGAACCTTCGCTCGCACGCGACCTCGGCGACGCCGAAGATGAAGTGCTGCTCTGTGAACTCAAAGCGGACTTGAAAGCGTACCTCGCGACGCGGGGCCAAACCGTTTCCGTTCATTCGCTCAAGGATGTCATCGACTTCAACGAGCGAAATCGCGACCGCGAAATGCCGTTCTTCGGACAGGAACTTTTTCTCCGGGCGGAGACGAAAGGGCCGCTCACGGATCGCGCGTATCTTGATGCGCTGGCAAAATGCCGACGGCTGTCGCGCGAGGAAGGCATCGATGCCGTGATGAACGAGCACCGACTCGACGCAGTTGTCGCGCCGACCGAAAGCCCGCCGTCCGTCATCGACCACGTCAACGGCGATCACTACGTCGGCGGTTGCTCGACGCCTGCGGCGGTGGCGGGGTATCCGCACATCACGGTGCCGGCTGGTTACGTGTTCGGCTTGCCGGTGGGGATTTCATTTTTCGGAAAACCATTCAGCGAAGCGGTTTTGATCAAACTGGCCTTTGCCTTCGAGCAAGCGACGAAGTTGCGAAGACCGCCGTCGTTCTTGCCGCACGCGCTGGACTGAAGTTTGGGGAAACGCCCAAAATTCTGCGAATTGGCCTGCGAGGGAGCACGATTGCAACCGCAGCGTGATGGCCGGGAGCAGCGAATGCTTAAGCGGCGTTCTTATCGCGCGTCATCTCTCGAATAGAAAAGCTGCCCGTTTCTCCCGGCAAGAAAAAGCTCTGAGCCGCGTGCGTTCGTCCAAGTCATTGAGAAGCTATGGCCTTCGGAACTGTAATGCCAGCTATCCAAATCGCGAGCCGATGAACCCTCGTCACCCCAACGCAAGGTCTGCAACGGCAACTCGGATAACAAACGAGGAAAGCTGCCATGCTGCTTATGATGGGCAGAAAGCGCCTCGGCGATCGTCATCCGAACCGACATCATCTTCGAGAGTTCTTGGGAAGGCTGCACGTAGGTGCGGTCAACGTGGCGATGAACGGCGAAAGCTGCTCCGAGCAACACCAAGACAGAAACGGTGATGATGGTGGTCGCGCGCATACGCCGCCTCACATCTAGTTTTAGTTGACCGCCGCGATCAGGGTGAATTGTCTGCCAGTTTCTCCGCTTCACCGCGCCGCATTTGGAAGGGCTTGCTTTTCACGACTTCGAGCACGAGCGCGCTGAAGTGGTAATTGTTTTTCTTCAAGCCGTTCGTGATTTCGTCCACGGCGAGGCGGTCGTAAAATTCCAGCCCGCGCCCCAGCGCGTAGGTCAGCATTTTCTCGGTGAGGCAGCGCACGAATTCGTTGCGCTTGTCGCGCAGAAGAATTTCCTTCAACTCCGTCGGCCCTTGAAACGACTGGCCGCTGACAAGTTTGCCCGCCGGATCAATCGGCGCCGTGCCGTCGAGCGCGCGCCAACCGCCGACAGCGTTGAAATTTTCAAAGCCAAAACCAATCGGGTCCATGCGCTCGTGGCACGAGGCGCACAGAGGATTTTCACGGTGCTGCTCCATGCGTTCGCGCAGCGTGCCGGTCAACGGCCCACCCTTGTTGTCCTTCAACTCCGGCACGTCCGGAGGCGGAGGCGGAGGCGGCGTGCCGAGGATGTTTTCGAGAACCCACTTGCCGCGTTTCACCGGCGAGGTGCGCGTCGGGTTCGACGTGATCGTCAGGATGCTTGCTTGTGTCAGCAGTCCGCCGCGCTCTTTGCGCTTGAAATTGACGCGCTGAAATTCGTCGCCCTTCACGCCATCGATGCCGTAGTGCTGCGCGAGCCGCTCGTTCGCGAACGAATAATCGGCGTTCAGAAATTCGAGCACGCTGCGGTCGGTTTGCATGATGTGCCTGAAGAACAATTCGGTCTCGCGCTGCATCGCGGCGCGCAGTTCGTCATCGAACTCGGGAAAAATTTCACTGTCGGGCGTCATCGACTTGAGGTTGCGAAGCTGGAGCCATTGGCCGGCGAAATTATCGACGAGCGCGGACGCTTTGGAATCTTTCAGCATCCGTTTGACCTGCGCGTCGAGATTTTTGCGCAGCCTGCCCTGCCCGGCCAGCGTGAAAAGTTCCACGTCGGGCAGGCTGCTCCACAGAAAATACGAGAGCCGCGAGGCCAGCGCGAATTCGTTCACCGGGTGAATCGCGTCGGGATTGCCCGGCTCCGGTTGGAGTTCGCCACGGAAAAGAAAGTGCGGCGAAACCAGAACCGCTTCGAGCGCCAGCTTGATTGACTGCTCAAAAGATTCGCCGTCGTGTTGCGCCTGCTCGAACAGCTTCATCAAGCGGTCAACTTCAACCGGCTCGACCGGCCGCCGGTACGCACGCCTGGTAAAATCGCCGATAAGCGCGCGCGCGACGGCGTTCGTCGTCGTTGGTCCGGGCAGACGCGAGAAGATGCGCCGATGCGATTCCGGCAGCGGCGGTGTTTTTGCGTCGAGCGGGCCGGTGACTTCCAGATACTCCACGACCAGATTGCGATCGCGCCGCTTCGGATCGGGATTCTTGGGATCGACAAAATTGTTCAAGTACGCGACGCAACATTTGCGTGTGCCCGCCGCGACGCGCGTCTTCACTTCGTAAACCTGCGGATCGTTTTCCTCGACGGGAACCTCTTTGATTTCGATTTCTTTGCCATTGACGCGCATGGCCATTTTGACTGGCTCGGAACCGGCCTGCTCGCCATACGCGCGCACGCGGAACACATACTCGCCCTCCATCGGGAATCGGAATTTCGCAAAAATTTCCCCCTCGCGGTTCATGCGGAACCAGCCGCCGCCTTTCAATTCACCCGGCCCGTTGAATTCCAGCGCTTCGGCGGCGACTTGATTCGTGCGCAGGACGGCGGGATCCTCGGTCACAATCGCAGCGGTCAAAACTTTTTCCGCGGCGGTCAAATACTTCTCCAGCAGAATTGGCGGCAGAGAGAGCACGTCGCCGATGTTGTCGAAACCGTAGCCGACGTCATCGGCGGGAAAATCATCGGCAGGCTGGAACTTGACGCCGATCAAATCGCGGATCGTGTTGTTGTATTCCGCGCGGTTGAGACGGCGAATCGTGACGCGGCCCGGATCGGCCTTGCCATTGGCGTAAGCTTTGTTGAGTTGATATTCGACCCAGCCAGTGATGAGTTCGCGCTGATCAAGGGTCGGCTGCGGTTTCTTCGACGGCGGCATTTCGTGCGCCGAAAGATTTTTCAACACCGCCTCCCACACTTTGCGATTGTGTAGCACGGAGGCTTCGTCGGTGAACACACGCAGATCGAGATCGCCCTTCTTTTTTTCGCCGTGGCAACCGTAGCAATACTCCTGAAGCAACGGCTGAATGTCCTTCGCGAACGACGCCTTGGCGGCTTTGGCGGAAATGGCACTGCCGGTCGCTGGACGCGCGTACGCAAACCGGATCGGGCCGGCGGAAACGGCGGCGATCAAAACAACCAGCGATGCAGAACGGCGAATCATTCAATTTTAGTAAAGGTCGATTTGACGTTCGTGTCTAATTTTTATTTGGAGAAATTTTCGCTCCGCTTGTCCCGGAAAACTGGCAGCGCAATGCGGCGCACCTCAGCCCGACTCGTGAAGTTTGAAAAATCACTTGCGCTGTCAATGGCCCTTTGAAAGCTTCGCGCACCATGACTCTGCCAAAACCTGCAACTCTTGGTCTAAAAAAATCCTTCGGCTACGGTGATCGCCTTGGCCTGGCGACGCCTGGCCATCTGGCTGCCGCCAGGAAATTCGACTTCGCTCCCATCTTCGCCCAGCAATCCATCCGCGAGATGGCGCGCACCCAGCGCACGCCGGACGAAGTCATGCAGGCCGCGCAACACGCGCTGGCCGCCGCTAATTTCACGCAACCTTGGGGAGCGGATGCCGATCACCTCAAGACGCCGGAAGACGTGAAAGTCACTGCGGCCGCCGGGTTTTGCTTTTTCACGATTGACCCGTCCGAGTTCGTAAATAACCGCGCCGACGCGATGCCGGAAGCCGGGCTGCGCGCGTCCGTGGCGGAAATGGAGCGCGATAAAATTTTCGCCGACGACGGCTGGAAGCAGCTTTATCTGGGCAAGCGCTTTGAGATCGCGCACGGCTGCGCGTTCGAATTCACCGAGGAGAAATTATTTCGCGCCGCCGTCAAATACGCCCGCGCCATCGCGCACAGCGAAATGATGGGCCGCCACATCGCGAGCGCCAGCAGTGGACGCCCCTTTGAAATCGAAGTCTCGGTCGATGAAACTGATTCGCCGACGAGCGCGCTGGAGCATCTTTTTTTTGGATTGGAGTTGAAGCGTCGCCAGGTTCCGAACGTCGTCAGCCTCGCGCCGCGCTTCATCGGCGAATTCGAGAAAGGGATCGACTATCGCGGCGACTTGGATCAGTTCGAAGCTTCGCTGAAGCAGCACGTGGCCATCGCGAAGTTTTGCGGCCCGTATAAAATCAGCATCCACAGCGGTTCGGACAAATTTTTGGCGTATCCCATCGTGGGCCGCGTCTGCGGCAACCTGGTCCATGTGAAAACCGCCGGCACCAGTTATCTCGAAGCGTTGCGGGTCGTCGCCCGCATCGCGCCGAAATCATTCGCCGAGATCGCCGTGTATTCCCGTGGCCGTTTTGACACCGACCGCAAGAGTTATCACATCTCCACCACGACCGCCGAGATTAACGCGCTGCCGGCATTTGCGGGCAAAGAAGAAGCATTGTATCTCGACGAACGGATCGGTCGCCAGCTTCTGCACGTCACGTTTGGCTCGGTGCTCACGGCAGGGTGCGATGCAAAAGGACGGCCTTTCAAGCAAACGATTCTGGAGTTGCTTCATCAGCACGCGGATCTCCATCGCGAATTCCTCGACCGGCATTTCACGAAACACCTGCAGTTGTTGAGTCAGGGTTGAAGCGGGCGCATCCGCGCAATGACTCGGTGGCAAATGTGTCGAGTGCGGCGCTTGAAACCAGGCGGCCTGCAATCTCAGTCAATCAAACGTTTGAGCAATTGCGACCGGACCTAGGTTGTAGAGTTTCTGGACCAAGACCTCGTTCTGACTATGTTCGTTGGCAATCATGAATTGAGGCTTCCAAGTCCAATCCCGCGGCGTAGTAACCACGCGGACTGACCATCGTGAATGCTTGGCAGATTTTTCTTTGATGAGGCGCTTATCATTGACGACGAACTCTTTTATCGGACGTGGCCCGACGTCCTCCGTCTCCTCATAGACTCCCACGCACGAGCGCATTCCCGGAGAATCGCTGGTGACGGCGAGCAAGCCTTCGTGCTTTCCCGGTTCAAAATTTTCCAACTGCGTCTCGAGCGTTGCCAAAGGCGTGCGCGCTTCTTCGTGGATTAACATGAAGCGGAATGAATGCGGCTTCTGTCCCTTTCCAACCCAGGTGCCCCAGATTGCCATCGAAGGCGTTTCTGATTTTAACTCCGTTGAGGCTGTTTGGCCCCAAGCTCGCGCGCGCGCATGATTCGTTCCGAAAGTTATTTCTCGAACGGTTAGAACGGAGCCGTCCGCACATTGAAGAGTTGCGATACTCCACGGCCAAAGCGCAACCAGTGTGAAAACAAGGAAGCCTGCGAGGCAAACCGCCACGAGCCTTCGTGTTCCAGGATTGATGTTGGAAAGTTTCATAAGTTCTATCGCTTATTTAACGAACGAAAACTACGCCAACGATTACCATCCGCGCCGCGAGTTTTATCAAGATCAACTTTTGCCGGACTCGTCCCGCATGTTTTGTAACTGGCGTCAGTAGATTTGAGGCGCGCTTGGTTGAACTTGCCAAGCCCGTCCGCCACACTCAAAAAATCTCGGCCGTGATTTGAATGATTTTTTCCAGCGGCGTTTGCGGACGGAACGCGACGGCTTTGAAAAGTTTCTCCACCAGCGGGCGACGGCGCTGCATGTCTTCAAAGCCCGGCGCGTAAGCTTCGTGGTAGGGAACGAATTCAATTTTCGAGCGTGAGCCAAGCGTGCGAATGACGAGCGCCGCCAGCTCGCCGATGCTGATTTCGTCCGTACTGCCGACATTGAACACTTCGCCGCGCGCGGCAGCGGAATTTTGCAAACGCACCAGCGCTTCGACCGTGTCGCCCACGAAACAAAAGCAGCGCTTCTGCCGGCCGTCACCGAATACGCGCAATGGCTCGCCGCGCTTCGCCGCCGCGATGAAGCGCGGCAACACCATCCCGTAATGACCGACCTGGCGCGGCCCGACAGTGTTGAACAGGCGCGCGATCGTGACGGGCAATGATTTTTCCTGCGCGTAAGCCAGCGCGAGAAATTCATCCATCAACTTCGAACACGCGTAACTCCAGCGGCCCAGATGCGGCGGACCGATCAGCAAATCATCCGTCTCGGCAAATTCAGGCTTCTGGCTTTTGCCATAAACTTCCGACGTGGAAGTGATGAGCACGGGCGTTCGACTCGCGCTCGCCGCCTCGAGCACCGCTTCGGTTTCATGCAGATTGTTTTGAATCGTGTGAATCGGCGATTTGACCACCAAATCGACACCCACCGCTGCCGCCAGATGAAAGATGAATCCGGCTTCGGCCGCCAGTTCCGGCAATTCACTGCACGACGAAACTTCCGATTCAATCACGCGCAAACCCGGACACGCCGCGACGGCTTGCAGATTTTCGCGTCGGCCCGTTGAAAAATTGTCGATGACCGTGACCGACGCGCCATCCGCCAGCAGCCGCTCGACCAGATGCGATCCGATGAAGCCCGCGCCGCCTGTGACGAGGACATTTCGCTTATCGCTCATTGCGCGTGAGTCGCGACGATTCGGGATGCAGCAGTCCGTTGAGTGCCCGCGCCACCGCGTGCGCCAGCTTCTGCCGGTACGCGGGCGTGCCGATGAGTTCGGCTTCTTCGGGGTTGGAAAGGTAGCCGCCTTCGATCAACACCGCCGGACGATTGTGCCCGCGCAGCACGCCCATGAACCGCGCGCGGTGCACGCCGCGATCCGTCCGATTGGTTTCCGCGAGTACCGAGCGATGCAGGCGCGCGGCCAGTTGCACGTTTTGTTCGTCGAAAGCGTTGTTCGGGAAAAACTCGTTCGGGTCATCGGCATAATTGCGCGTCACGTTGGACGGCATCCCCATCGGAGTCAGGCAATACGTTTCCAGGCCGGCGGAATTGACGCCCGGCGACGCCGAGTTGAAATGCAGGCTCACGAACAAATCCGCGCGCACGTCCTCGGCGAGTTTCACGCGGTCGGCCAGCGAAACGGCGGCGTCATTCGTGCGCGTGACAAAAACGTGCCAGCCCCGCGTTTCCAGCAACGGCCGCAAACGCCGCGCCCAGTCGAGCGTGAACTCTTTTTCGAAACGCATTGCCGCGACGCTGCGCGAACCGGGATCATCACCGCCGTGGCCGGGGTCGAGCACGATGACGCGGTTGCGGATTGGCAGTTCTCCGTTGCGCGACCACAGGGGCAGCAACGTTTTTTCGAGATCGAGCGCGTGAATATGCGGCCGGCCATTGATCAACTTCGGCGGGAATCCGAGCCAGCAATCGGCGTCATCGACACGAGCTTCGCGGCTGCCGATGGTGAAGCGGGAGGAATGATTGGTGGATTGCAGCGCGTAACTCAGTGTCGTCGTGGAATCAAGCAGGCGCGGTTTGCTCCAACCGTTCGTGCCGGCCCAGACTTCGAGCGGCACCCAGCCGTTGGGCAAAGTTGGCGGGCGCGGCGCTGGTTTGGCCAGCGGCCCGGATGCCATTGCCGGCAACTGAGGCTTGGCCGTCTCCGTTGGAGCCGGCGGCGCTGGCATGGGCTTGTCCGCCAGGCGCACGGGAGCCGGCTCATTCAATGGCGTGACACCGGTGACTTTGCCACCGGGCGCGCGGCACGCAGTGGCGGCGAGCAGCAGCACGAACAGGAAAAAGTACCCGCTCGAAAATTTCCAAAGTTGCGGCACGCGCGACATTGTGCGGAAGATCAAACGCGACTCAAGCTTCATCCTGAATTTTGCCCGCGCTTGGCAAAAGCACTTTGACCAAATAGGAATGTGCCCGGATGAACAATTACGAACAACGCTTCGGCGGCATCCAACGGCTCTACGGCGTGGCGGGTTTGGCCCGGTTGCGCCGCGCGCATGTGTGCGTCATCGGAGTTGGCGGTGTCGGATCGTGGGCGGTTGAGGCGCTGGCGCGTTCGGGCGTCGGCGCGCTGACGCTCGTGGATCTTGACGACATTTGCGTTAGCAATGTGAACCGACAGCTTCACTCGCTCGATGGACAAATCGGCCGGGCGAAAGTCGAGGCGATGGCCGAGCGCGTGCGCGGGATCAATCCGGCATGCGCCGTGCGGCCGTGTCTGAAGTTTTTCACCGCCGCGACGGCTGAAACAATTTTCGATGTGGCGTACGACTGTGTGCTCGACGCCATCGACAATGTGGCGAACAAATGCCGGCTCATCGCCTTCAGCCGTGAACGCAAGATCCCCATCGTCACCTGTGGCGGCGCCGGCGGGCTTCGCGATGCCACGGCCGTGCGTGTCGCCGACTTAGCGCTGGCGAGCCACGACCGTCTGTTGCAAGCCGTGCGCGCGGGACTTCGCAAAGCTCACGGCTTTCCGCGCGGCGATCAAAAATTCGGCGTCGAAGCGATCTTCTCGACGGAACGGCCGGTCTTTCCCCAAGCGGACGGCTCGGTTTGCACGACGCGCCCCGCACGATTCGCCGGTGATTCACTACGCTTGAACTGTGAGTCCGGATTCGGCACGGCCACCTTTGTCACCGGCACGTTTGGCTTCGCGGCCGCCGGGCTGATTGTGCGGCGAATCGTCGAGGCGCGGCGAGCGCATTAGCAGCGAGAATCCCATTGCCAGCGGGAGGGAAATCATTAGCATCCGCCCTTTCGTTCCGCGTGCGCGGGCGTGAAACAGTCGAACAGCACTCATGAAAAGCTACAACATTGCAGTCATCGGCGGCGACGGCACCGGTCCGGAAGTGACCCATGAAGCCATCAAAGTTTTGGACGCCGCTTCCCAGAAATTTGGCCTCAAACTCAATTACACCCACTACGATCTCGGTGGTGAACGTTACCTGCGCACGAACGAAGCGCTGCCCGACAACATCGTCGGCGAGTTGCGGAAATTTCCAGCTATTCTCCTCGGTGCCATCGGCCATCCCGACGTCAAGCCTGGCATTTTGGAAAAGGGAATTTTGCTTCGGCTGCGCTTCGAATTGGAGCAGTACATCAATTTGCGGCCGGTGAAACTTTACGACGAACGCTTCTGTCCGCTCAAAGACAAGAAGCCCGAACACATCGACTTCGTGGTCGTGCGCGAGAACAACGAGGGACTTTACACCGGTTCCGGCGGGTTTGTTTTCAAGGGGACGCCGCACGAAATCGCCGTGCAGGAAAGCATCAACACGCGCCGGGGCGTCGAGCGTTGCCTGCGGTTTGCGTTCGAGTTCACACGCAAGCGCAACAAGGAAAAGAAGCTCACGCTCTGTGGCAAAACCAATGTGCTGACCTACGCCTTCGATTTGTGGGAGCGCGCGTTTCATGAAGTTGGCCAGAAGGATTTTCCCGACATCAAACGTGATTACGCGCACGTGGACGCGACGACGATGTGGTTCGTGAAGAACCCGGAATGGTTTGACGTGATCGTGACCGACAACATGTTCGGCGACATCATCACCGACCTCGGCGCGATGGTACAGGGTGGCATGGGCATCGCCGCTGGCGGCAACATCAATCCGCAAGGCGCGAGCATGTTTGAGCCGATTGGCGGCAGTGCGCCCAAATACACTGGCCAGGGAGTGATCAATCCGCTCGCTGCGATTTGCGCGGGCCAGATGCTACTCGACTTTCTCGGTGAAACAACCGCCGCGAAAGCGATCGAAACCGCCGTCATCAAAATTACGCGCGAAAAAATCAAGAGCTTGGCCGCCGGCAAGATGGGCTACAGCACGTCGCAGGTGGGCGATCTCGTGGCGGCGGCGCTCTGATTTATCACTCGCTTAACTGTCCACTGATTTTGGAGTTACGGCGTGCGGCGTCTTCGGCCATGATGGTCACGACTTACGCCGCGACCTTGCACGCGAGCGCGTGCCATTGAAGGCGCGGTTAAGCGCACGCCAGTGGGTTCACTCGTAGCGGAGCGCTTGGATCGGGTCGAGCTTCGCGGCTTTGAAGGCCGGAATGAGGCCCGCGAGAACTCCGACCAACGCGCTGAAGATGAAGGCTAAAATCATAGCGCTGAAGGTGATGACTGGCGTGTTTTCCGTTGGTGACATGATCATCAACAGCCGCACCGTACCGAAGGACGCGAACAACCCCGCCACGCCGCCGACCAGTGCGATGACGACGCTCTCGACGAGAATCTGGATGAAGACATCCGCGTAGGTCGCGCCAATGGCTTTTCGGATGCCGATTTCGCGGATGCGTTCGGTGATGCTCGCCAGCATGATGTTCATGATGCCGATGCCTCCCACGAGCAGGCTGATCGCCGAGATGAAACCGCCGCTCATCCGCTGGTTGCGGATCGCTTGTGTGATGCCTTCGGACCAGTTCTCCTGCGTTTGAAATGAAAAATCTTCGATGCCGTGGTGCGTGTGCATCATGACGTTGCGAACCTGCTGCAACGCCGGTTCGAGTTTGTCGATGTCGGCCACCTTGATGCTCAATCCGTTCAGGCGCGGATCGGGCACGGTGTTCGTGCCGGTGCCGGCGGACTTGAACTTGATCCACATGGTATTGAGCGGCATGTAAATGGAGTTGTTCTTCATGTTGTAAACCCAACTGTTGTTCCCACGTCCGCTACCCCAACCGCGCCGTCGCTGCACGCCGCCCGTCTCCTTGGGCTGGTCTTTTTCCAGTTCGCGCAGCTTGCGATCCATCTCGCTCTCGTAGCGCGTGAATTGGCCGACGATGCGGAAGGGCTGGCCGTTAATTTGGATTTCCTCGCCCACGACGTTTTCCTGGCCGGTCTTTTCCGGCGGGCCGAAAAGTTGATCGCGAATGCCGGTGCCGATTACACAGACGTTGCGCGCCAGTTCGTCGTCGATCTCGGTGAACATCCGGCCATGTTCCACGACGTGCTGGTTCATTTCGAGGGCTTGCGGCCAGGTGCCGATCACGTTGGCCCAGTCCGGAGTTTTGCCCGCGTGGGTGACAGTGACGAACCGGCCCAGCCGCATTTCCGGCGTGGCGATCTTGATCAAAGGCGCGCTGCGATGGATGGCGTAAACGTCGTTGATGGTAAGGCCCGCGGCTTGATCCGCCAAGTGCCGTTGTGCCGCCGGAATGTCCTGTTCCTCGACGCGCACTTTCTCCAATCCTCCGATGGCGACGAGGGCGTCTTTCATTCCATTCTCCATGCCTTTGACGAGCGCGGACATGGCGACGAGGCTCGACACGCCGAGGATGATGCCGAGCATCGTCAGCAGTGAACGAAACTTGTGCGTCCAAATTTCTTTGAAACCAACCAAGATGGCGTTGATCAAGTTCATGAGCTTGGTTCTCCGTTCTGCATGGCGTGCTCTGTGGGTTGTCGATCCAATCCTGCGAGTTTCGGGTCCACTTTCTGCGCGATCTTGCCGTCGCGGATTTCGATGCGGCGCGGTGTGACGGCGGCGATTTCGGGGTCGTGCGTGACCAACGCGATAGTGCGGCCTTCCGTGCTAAGTTGGCGGAACAATTCGAGAATCGCTTCCCCCGTCCGTGAATCGAGGTTGCCGGTCGGTTCGTCGGCGAAAACGATACGCGGACTGTTGACGAGCGCGCGGGCAATGGCCACGCGTTGCTGCTGGCCGCCGGAAAGCTGCATGGGCCGGTGTTTGGATCGGTTCTCCAAGCCGACCATTTTGAGCGAGGCCATCGCGTGCTCGCGGCGTTCCCGGCTCGACACGCCGCTGTAAATCATGGGCAGCTCGACGTTTTGCATCACGTTGAGGCGCGGCAGCAAGTTGAAGAATTGGAAAACGAAACCGATTTTGCGATTGCGAATGCCGGCCAGTTCGCGCGCGCTGGCGTTGTGAATCATCGTGCCATCGAGCTGGATCGTGCCATGCGTCGGCGAGTCGAGGCAGCCGAGGATGTGCATGAGCGTCGATTTGCCGCTGCCGGACGGGCCGATGATGGAGATGAATTCGCCGGAGTCGATGTCGAGTGAGACGTCATCGAGCGCGCGAATCTCCTCGCCACCGAGATGGTAAATCTTGCTGACGTTGCGTAGTTCGACGAGCGGCACAAAAGTTAGCGCGGCGATTTGTTTTCCGAGTTCACGTGAAAGGTGCCGAGCGCGGCCGAATCAGGATGAAGAGGCCGTGCGCGGTGCAGCGTTGGTCGTTGCGCCGGCCGCTTTGGGCGCGGGCTTGACGCCGGTTGGCCCGGTGCCCTTGGTCGCGCGATCCACGAGCGAAACCACTTCCCCGGATTGCAGGCCTTCGAGGATCTCAGCGTAATCGTAATCGGAAATGCCCACGCGCACGGTGCGCTTTTCGAATTCGTCGCCGCCGGGCTTTTGCACATAGACATACCTTTCGCCCTGCTCGGTGAAGACGGCAGCAAGGGGCGCGGACACGCTGTTCGGCGAGGAGGACACTGGGACGGAAATGTTGGCGGTCATGCCGGGGCGCACACGGGGATCGATTTCCTTGATCAAAATCCGGGCGGCGTAGCCTTTCACACCGTTCTTGATCGCGGCCTGGGGCGCGATGCGCTCGACCGTGCCTTTAATTTTCAGGCCCGGCACCGAGTCGATCTGAATGCCGACCTCCTGGCCCGTCGTGAGCCGCGTCACGTCGGCCTGGTTGACGTGCGCGTTGACGATCATTTGATTCAGGTCGGCGATGGTCAGCACTTCGGTGCCGCTGTTGAAACCCGCCGAACCCGACACCGCCTGCCCCATGGACACGGGCCGGGTAAGTACGGTGCAATCAAACGGTGCAAGAATCTGGGTTTTGGTCAGTTGATACTCGACCAAGTGGAGATCTTTCTCAGCGGCCTCGAGCGAATTCTTGGAGAGTTCGTAAATGGTCCGCGTGTCCTCGAAAAGCTCCTCGGAAACCAGCTTTTCGGCGAAGAGTTGCTGACTGCGCGCGAAATCACGCCGGGCTTTCTCGACCTGCAATTTTGCGCCTTGTATCTGGGTTTGCTTGAACGAGCGCGTCGTCTGCAAATCTTGATCGTCCAGCGTGAATAACACGGCGTCTTTCTTCACCGTGTCGCCCAAGTCCACCGGCAACTTCAAAATCTTGCCGTTGATTTCCGGACGCACGGAAACCTGTTCCGACGGGCCGATATCGCCGGCGGCGGTGACGGCGAAGTTGATATTGCGCGTTTCGATGAGCGCCGTGGCCGGATGGCTGGAATTTTCCCCGGTCGCGCTTTGGGGCGGCAGGGCGCGCCATTTCTGGAAACCCCAAGCCGCGCCCGCCAGCGCCAAAATCAATGCGATCCACTTTTTCATGAACTCAGAATCCAGAGCGTATCGAATTGTACGCCTACGTGCAAAGTTGAATTTCAAACTCCGCCGCGCCGGGTCAAGGCCGGTCATTCCCCGGGGGCAAAGCGATGGAGATGCTGACTCGTTCACGCCGGGAAAAATTCAGGAAAATTCCCTGGCACGAAACCCGGCGGCGATTTGTCAAAAAATCCGTCTAAGAAATGTTTGGTTCGCGCGTTAGTATGAATGAATGAGCGATGAGCCGGTAAATGGATGAAGCACGAAGGACAACCGGGCAACAGCGAGTGGGTTGGCGCCGCGATGGAGCGATTCGAAGGGCCGCTCCTGCGTTACGCCGCGCGCATCACCGGCGACCTCGAACGCGCGCAGGACGTGGTGCAGGACACCTTCCTTCGCTTGTGTTGCGAAGACCACACGCGCCTGGACGGGCATCTGGCGGAGTGGCTGTTCACTGTCTGCCGCCGGCGCGCGCTGGACGTTCAACGCAAAGAAAGACGCATGGAATCGATCGATGATTTGGAATTGGCGGAACCGGCGAGCCTCGAACTTTCGCCCGCGACGCTGGCGGAACAACGGGACTCCACGAGCCACGTTCAGCGACTGCTCGCGACCCTGCCGGTCAACCAGCGCGAAGTCGTCTGTCTCAAATTTCAAAACGGCATGAGCTACCAGGAAATCAGCCGCATCACCAACCTCAGCCTCGGCAACGTCGGTTTTCTCATTCACACCGCGCTGGCAACAATCCGCCAGCGGCTCCACGCCGAGGAAAAGCTGGCCGCCAACTCACACCGGAGAAATTTATGAAAATCGAACCTGATGATCCGCGCCTGACCGCCTACGCGCTGGGCGAACTCGACGAAGTCGATGCCGCCGACGCCGCGCTCGCCGTCGAGGAATCGCCCGAATGCCGCCAGGCCGTCGAAGAAATCCGCGCGACGGCGAACTGGCTGCGCATCGAATTGAAGAACGAGCCGTGTCCAAAAATTCCCGTCGTGGTTCAGCCGGAAAACGAGCCGAAGGCGGAAGCAGACGAAAAGATAATTCCGTTTTCGAATACAAAAATTGCCACCATCGCGAGCATCGCCGCGCTCGCGGCGTGCGTGTTGTTTGGTTTCATTTTGCCGAACTGGTGGAACGCGCAGAAGAAATCTCCGCAGTTGCTCGCAAAAAATGAAGCGCAGCCAAAGCCGGAAATCGCGGTCACGCCTGCACCAACTCCGATCCCCGAAGTCAAAACAGACACGCTGACCGTGACAACTCAAGAGCCAGTGCCTGTGCAGCCAACGCCGCTGGTACCGGAGGTCAGTGCTTTCTCGGACGGGCTGGGACTTTCCCCGGCCACTCTCGAGGAGAAGCCAAAGACTGTTTGGGATGAGGCGATGATGAAGCGCTACGGCAGGATGATGCGTCCCGCAGAATCTTTCCCTCTCGAAGGGGGAGCTATGGCAAGGAATGCGTTGGTTGACGGTGGTCGCGTATCGCAACCTTCAGTCCTACGCAAACAGGACGGAAGAACAGCTGGTTCGCCGTCCAGCGTTGCTGAACTTGAAACGGCTCCTGCGCTCTCGTCGCCTGCAACTGATGGCAGTTCTCTGCCAGCGTACCAAGCAATGAAAGAGAAACTCGAAAAAAGTAAACGAATGCGATACGCGCTGCAGATGCGTCCAGATGGAGTCGGGCCATCGCCCATTCGGCAATCCTCCGTCACCGCTCTGTACGAAAAGCTCGAAGAAAATACCTTCCTGCCAGCGCGTGAGAATCCGCTCTCCACATTTTCCATCGACGTGGACACCGCGTCGTACGCCAACGTGCGGCGCTTTTTGAATCAGGGAACTTTTCCGCCGGAAGGCGCGGTGCGCGTCGAAGAGTTGCTGAATTATTTTTCATACGATTATCCGGCGGCGAAAGAGGGCGAGCCGTTTTCCGTCAACACCGAGGTCGCTGATTGCCCATGGAATCCGGAGCATCGGCTAGTGCGGATCGGCCTCAAGGGTCGCGAACTGGCGCAAGCCAAGCGCCCGCCGAGCAATTTCGTCTTCCTGATCGATGTCTCCGGCTCGATGCAGCCGACCGAGCGATTGCCGCTGATCAAGCAGGCGCTCCAGATGCTCGTGCGCAAGATGACGCCGAGCGATCACGTGGCCATCGTGGTCTATGCCGGAACGTCGGGCCTCGTGCTGCCTTCGACTTCATGCGCACACAAAGAAAAAATTCTCGCGGCCATCGACGCGCTGGAATCGGGCGGTTCCACGAACGGTGGCGAAGGAATTCAGTTGGCTTACGCGACGGCGACCGAGAATTTCATCAAGGGCGGCGTCAACCGCGTGATTCTTTGCACGGACGGCGATTTCAATGTCGGCATCACGAGCCAGGACGCGCTTGTGCGGCTTATCGAGGACAAGGCGAAGAGCGGCGTGTTCCTGAGCGCGCTCGGCGTCGGCACGGATAATTTCAAGGACGCCACGATGCAGAAGCTCGCCGACAAGGGGAACGGTAATTACCACTACCTCGATACGCTGGCCGAAGCGCAGAAAGTGCTCATCGAACAAATGAACGGAACGCTCGTCGCGATCGCAAAGGACGTGAAGATTCA
This sequence comes from Verrucomicrobiota bacterium, assembly GCA_016195385.1. GTDB lineage: Bacteria > Verrucomicrobiota > Verrucomicrobiia > Limisphaerales > JACPZS01 > JACPZS01. Next base: position 5,968 of record JACPZS010000182.1, on the reverse strand, counting down.
GGTCGAGTTCAATCCCGCGCGCGTCAGCGCCTATCGGCTCATCGGCTACGAGAAGCGCCGCTTGCGCGCGGAAGATTTCAACGACGACACAAAAGACGCCGGCGAAATCGGCGCGGGCCACACGGTCACCGCGCTTTACGAAATCGTCCCGCCCGGCGGCAGTGTCAAATCACCGGGCGTCGATCCGCTGAAATATCAAACCACGTCCAAGCCCGAGAAGATCGCCGACTCGAACAGCAAAGAACTTTTGACGCTCAAGCTCCGCTACAAACAGCCCGACGGCGACACGAGCAAGTTGCTTGAGTATCCCGTCATCGACGGCGGGAAGCGTTACAGCCAGGCGTCGGACGATTTCAAGTTCGCCGCCGCCGTTGCCTCTTTCGGAATGCTCCTGCGCGATTCCGAACACAAAGGGAATTCGCGCTACGAAACCGTTCTCGAGCTGGCCGAAGAAGGCAAAGGCCGGGACGAGTCCGGTTACCGCGCGGAGTTTCTTAACCTCGTCCAGAAAGCGAAGCAGCTTCGGACCGGGCGCTGATAAGAAAGTGGCTGTGTCCAAAATTTAGGCAGGCATTTTTCATCTCTCATCTTGCACCGGCGCGCCGGTAAACATACGTTCACCACGATTCTGGAAGGGCGGAGGATCGCTTCCGGCGCAAGCCGGGGGAGGAAAGTCCGAACTCCACAGGGCGCGATGCCGCGTAACCGGAAGTTTGTTCTTCCGGATACACGCGGGAGGTGACGGCGCGAGCCGTCCCGACGGATAGTGCCACAGAAAATTAAACCGCCGCGGACTTCGGTCAGCGGCAAGGGTGAAAAGGTGCGGTAAGAGCGCACCGCTCCAAGCGCAAGCGCGGAGGCACGGAAAACCCCATCGGGTGCAAGGCCAAATAGGAAACCGAGGCGCGGCCCGCGCCGGGTTTCGCGCAAGCGGGACAGGTTTCGGGTACTGGCTGCTCAGACAAATGATTCTCTCCGCGTCGCAAGGCGTGCAGACAGAATTCGGCTTACAGCTCTTCCAGAATCATTCCTTCGGCCGTGAAGGCGCGCAGTCAGGAATTGCGACTTGGATCGGCGCGAGTTGAATCGTCACGCGATTTCAAAAACGCTTTTGCGGCACTCAACTCCGAAGTGGGAATCTCGATGTCATAGGAAATGGCGGTTCCTGCGAGCGAGAAATGGGACGCGGTGTCCAAGTCCCGGGGATGCAGACCGGAATTGCGCAATGTGGCGAAGAGCAGGTCGGCCTCAATCGCAGTCCGCGTCGTCTGAACTACAGGAGAATGCTGGTGAGTTCATGGTGAAATGGGGGGAACACCGATTAACGGACAGAAGTGAGGCGCAGCCAATGCCGACGCAGTGATAAAACTATGACTGCGAACGGGAAATCTTCACGATCCGAAGGGCTAGGTCTCTTGGCTAGAATTTTCGATGGCGTCAGTATCATGGCGTCTCAAGTTCCGAAACAGGGGCGACCAATAGAAAGGCGCAAAGATGAAGTAGCTTGATAAGGAGAACAGCAAGTAACCGCCGACTGTCAGAGGTGATCGTCGTATGTGATCCGTCAATCCGGCCCGAAGCACTTCGCCCTCTGAGAAAATGCAAACGAAAGGCATGTAGTTATTGTATGGTCCGACGGCCGCGCCGCAGGTGGGACAAAACCAACCGTCGGTTCCGTGTGGTATCAAACAACGGTGGCAGAGTTCCGGTAATTCAGGATCGTGGAGAGTCTGTTCCACTTCCGAATTCCAAGGATTGGGAGAAGGATTGATCGGCCGTGCAAACCAGTGAAATACTCCAGTCCCGACAAGCGCCGCCAAAATTATTATTACGATAGCTTCGGCAGTCATCGCACTTAACGTCGTAGCCCAACCACTGTTTCAAACTTTATCCGGCACGACGAACGGCGCGCGGTAGTTGCGCGTCAGCAGCGTGTTGGCTTCGTTGTTGTTCGTGAAGCGTTCGGTGCGCGGATTCATCTTAAGCACGGGGCCGAGCTTCGCCTTGGTCTTCACCAAATCCACGCCGTTGACGAAGAGGTGTTCCTCGAAGCGTCCGAGCGATTCGACTGCTTCGTCGTCGGCCTCGATCTTCTCGTAAATCTCGCGCGGAGTGGCCTCGTGGCCGAGGCGATAGGAGATGTTCCCGGTGTGGCAGAGCGCGCTGGAGAGATGGCCTTCGAGAATGTCCGCGTTCAGGTCGCTGACTTTGCGGCTGCGGACGGCCTTGATGAAGTTGGCGTAATGGTCGTCGCTGCCTTCAAATTTTTTCAATTGATTGCCCGCCTTGTCGAAGGCGAGCGCGCCCGAGTAGCTCGGGATGACCAGGTAACCGTGCTCGCAGTCGATGACGACGCCGACGCCGGCGCCGCGATAGTTTCCCATTTTTTCGATGCCGGAACTGGCGGGCAATCCACGCACCTCGAAGATGAGCGGCGCGGGCTTGTAGTCGTGAACGACGATTTGCGTGTTGGGCGTTTCGCCGTCGTCGTCGTAACCCAGACGCCCGCCAAGGCTGAACACGCGCGGGGAAAGTTCCTTCATGCCGAGCGCCCAGCGGGCGATGTCCATCTGGTGAATGCCCTGGTTGCCGAGATCGCCGCAGCCAGTGTCCCACACCCAATGCCAGTCGTAGTGCAGCCGCGAGCGGCGGAGGGGAACCTTGGGCGCGGGGCCGCACCAGAGATCGTAGTCGATGCCCGCCGGGATGGGTTGTTCGCCGGTGACTTTGCCGATGCTCGCGCGGCGTTTGTAGCACAGCCCGCGGGCGAGTTTGATTTTTCCCAGATGTCTTTCGCGAAGATATTGGATGGCTTCGTGGAGGCCGGTGCTGGAGCGGCTTTGCGTGCCGGTCTGGACGATGCGTTTGTATTTGCGCGCGGCCTCGACGAGTTTGCGGCCCTCCCAAACGTTGTGTGAAACCGGCTTCTCGACATAGACATCCTTGCCGTGCTGGCAAGCCCAGATCGAAATCAGCGAATGCCAGTGGTTGGGCGTGGCGGTCGAGACGACGTCGATGTTCGGATTCTCCAAAAGTTGGCGGACGTCCGTGTAGGTTTCAATCGCCGCTCCCTTGTCGCGCAGACGTTTGGCTTCCGCATCGAGGATGTTTTGATCCGCGTCGCAAAGCGCGACGAGGCGCACGCCGGGAACTTTGCTGAACCCTTCGATGTGATCTTTGCCGCGTCCGCCAAAGCCGATGACGCCGAGGCGGATGTCTTCGTTGGCCCCGATGACGCGCGCCCAGGAATGGGCCGGGAGGCTGGCAGCGGCGACCGCCAGCGCGGAGTTTTTCAAAAAGCTGCGACGATTGTGTGGTTGCATAATGGTGGGAGTTTTTGGGGCGGGGTTCGCGAATTTTTGGGCACGGATTATCTCGATTTTGACTGGCTTACGAAAGCCTTGTAATGGGCGGCGATGTCGGCCTGTTTTTCATCGCCGGCGTGCAGCACCAAACGATAGCGAAACGTGACGCTGCCGCCGCTGGAAACCTTGAAGTCGCCGGTGCCCTTCGGCTTCTTTTCAAATTCATGCACGCCGAAGGGATTCGCCGCGAACAAGCCGTAGTCACGCACGTGCCACCAGGTCGGGTGCATCGGGTTGTTTGGGTGATCAAAGATCGCCACGCCTACGGTTTGACCTTGGATCGGGCCATAGTAATCAACCCAATCGGCGCGCTTGCCCCAAGTCGCGTCATCACGCACGCCTTCGGAGTTGACGATGTGGCCGGCACCGACTTTGCCTTTGAGCCGCATCGTCTCGGCGAGGCGGATGGCCATGGTGCCTTCCTTGGTGTCACCGAAGACCAGGTCGCCGTTCGACGCATGGATGGTGATTTCAAAATCGATCAAGCGTTCATCCGGGCGCGCATGAATGGCGAATGTCCGGTCATCGGTGCAAACGACTTTGCCATCAGGCGCGATCCATTTGTTTTGCGACTTGATGGTGCCGGTCGAGCGCGACGACTGGATCTTCAGGAATTTTTCATGCACGATTTTGCCCGCCTTGGGTTCCTCGCTCCAGAAATCAACGCCGTTGACGTCGCCGTGCGTGAACCACAGCGAACGATGATGCGGATGATCGTGCTCCTCATCCGGCACGTCTTTCATCGGCCAATTGCGCGTCATGGGCAACTGCTTCGGCCCGATCAGAGGGTAGAAGAACGGCCGCGGCACTTGCTGGTGGTGATACTCGGTGAAGAGCCGGCCGTTGATCTCCACTTTAAGTTTGCCGGCCAGTTCGGTGATTTTGACATCGGTGAGTTCTTTCGCGTGTGAATTCAGAGCGACTCCGAGGAGGGTCGCGACGAAAGCTGATGCGAAGGCAACTGCAAATTTCCGGGTCATGTAAAAACGCTAACGCTTCCGATGGAAAATCGTCAAACGTAATTCAAGCTCCGGTTTGTGTTCGCGAAGGAAATTACCTTCCAACCTTTCCACGCGCTTGCTATGAGTTCACCTACCATGAAGAAATACAACGTCGGCATCATCGGCTATGGCTGGGTCGCAGGCGCGCATATCGCGGCCATCAACGCCACATCGCAAGCGCAGGTTACCAGCGTCTTCTCGTCGCGCAAACTGGATGCCGCCGAAGTCAGCGCCAAGCACGGCGGCGCGATTCGCTGCTTCACCGATCTTGACGAAATGCTTGCCGATCCGAATCTGCACGCGGTTTCAGTTTGCAGTTATCCTTACGATCACGCGCGGCAAGCAGTCGCTGCGGCGAAAGCCGGCAAGCACTTGATCATAGAGAAACCGCTGGCGCTCTCGTGGAAGGATTGCGTCGCCATCGAACGCGCCGTGAAGTCGTACGGCGTGAGGACGTGCGTTTGCTTCGAGTGCCGTTACTCCAGTCAATTTCTGGCGACGAAGGCGCTGATCGATCGCGGGTTGCTCGGCACGATTCATTACGGCGAGGTCGATTATTATCACGGCATCGGCCCGTGGTATGGGCAGTTCCGCTGGAACACGCGCAAAGACGCCGGCGGCAGTTCGCTCCTCACTGCCGGTTGCCACGCGCTCGACGCGCTGCTGCTGTGCATGGGCGGCGAAGTCGCCGAGGTCACGAGCTACGACACGAAGTCGAAGAGCGCGATTTTCAAACCGTACGAATACACAACCAGCAGTGTGACGATTCTGAAATTCAAGGACGGTCGCATCGGCAAGTGCGCCGCCGTGGTGGATTGCCTGCAACCATATTATTTCCACACGCACCTCGTTGGCAGCGAAGGCAGCCTGCTCGACAACAAGTTTCATTCGATGAAGCTCAACGGCTTGAACAAGAGCAAGTGGAGCGAACTCTCCATGAAGATGCTCGACTCCGGCGACGTGTCCGACCATCCATATCAAACGCAGTTCCAGGCGTTCTTCGACGCGCTTGATCGTGACAAGGAAATGCCGTTGACCAGCCTCGCCGACGCGCTCCAATCGCACAAAATCATCTTCGCCGCCGATCGTTCGGCAACGACGGGCAAGGCGGTGAAGCTTTGAGGCAGGCAAGTGACAACCAGACTCGGTGCGCGCACATTGGTACATGAAATTTAAGTTGTTTGGCTCTTTCTGGTGGCGACGCTTCTTGAGCAATTTTGCTTTTACTCTGTTTCCCTTTTGCTCGCTCATGAAATACGTTTGCAGCACAAGCATTGCGGCACCTTTTATCAATCTCGACTTTCAGGCAGCCAACACCAATCGTAGTCAGATTGAAGAGCGATTTATTCTTCAGCCAGGCATTCCAGTCGGTTTATATCTCTTTTGGAAGTGGTCCGGCGGCGGATTTACTTCCTGGATGGACGGTAATTCAAGACGGTCACGAAACGAATGTTGAGCCATTAGGGAAACGCTGAATAAAGCCAAGTTTTCAAATTTCAGTTTTTGGTGAGGGAAGATGATTCCAAAGCGGCGGAGATTTGCGTCCGGCGGCTTGGGTTCGCGGGGCGGTTCTGGTTTGAGTGCGGGGTTGGGCCGCCTTTT
>JACPZS010000160.1 GCA_016195385.1 Verrucomicrobiota bacterium | reverse complement strand
AGGCGCTCCAGCCCCCGGCCGACGCGGCCACCGCCCTGAGCCAGGAATTTGTCGCCCCGCGCAATGCAACCGAGGCCGCGCTGGCTGAGATTTGGAAAAAGGTTCTCGCAGTGCCGCGCGTCGGCATCCACGACAATTTCTTTGAACTCGGCGGGCATTCGTTGGTCGCAACGCAAATCGTTTTTCAAGCCGGCGAGGCGCTGGGCCTGGAAGTGCCGCTGCGAGCGCTTTTCGAGAAATCGACGGTCGCCGGTTTAGCGGAAGCCATTGCTTTACTCCAGCAGGCGAAGCCAGTTGCGTTGGAGCGAATTCCGCGCGTGGCGCGCCGCGATGAACTGCCGCTTTCGTTTGCCCAGCGAAGGTTTTGGTTTTTCGATCAATTGGTGCCGGACTGCTCGGCGTACAATATTTTTGCGGCGATTCGGCTTCAGGGAGCTTTGAACCTGCCGGCATTGGAGAAAAGTCTGACCGAACTCGTCAAGCGGCATGAAAGTTTGCGCACGACTTTCCCCAGCATCGGAGGCGAACCCGTTCAGAGAATCGCGCCACCTACGCCTTACGTTTTGCCGGTGACCTGGCTGGACGATTTGCCGGAAACGGAACGGGAAGTCGCCGCGCTTCGGTTTGCCAATGAAGAAGCGAAAGCACCCTTCAATCTCGGCCACGGTCCGCTTTTCCGGTGCAGCCTGATCCGCCTGAGCGAAAGTGATCACCTGTTGTTGGTGAAGCTGCATCATATCATTTCGGACGGCTGGTCGTTTGCGGTGTTCAATCGCGAGCTGGCCGCGTTCTACGACGCGTTCACGGCGGGGCAGAGTCCCGCGCTGCCGGAGCCTCCGATTCAATATGGGGATTACGCCGTGTGGCAGCGGAATCGGCTGCAAGGCGAATTTGTCGAATTGCAACTCACTTATTGGAAGCAGCAGTTGGAGGGGATTCCGACGTTGCTCGAATTGCCGGCGGATCGTCCGCGTCCCGCGGTGCAGTCGTTCCGTGGGGCACACGTTTCTTTTGCTTTGCCGAAAGAGCTTGCTGAAAAGCTCAAGTCGTTGAGCCGGCAGGCCGAGACGACGCTATTCATGACGCTGATGGCGGCGTTTCAGGCGCTGATGAGTCGCTACAGCGGGCAGGAGAAACTCATCGTCAGCACGGGCATCGCCAATCGCGACCCGGTGGAAACGCAATCGTTGATTGGATGTTTAATCAATATTTTGCTGCTCCGCGCGGATTTTTCCGGCAACCCGAGTTTCCAAAAAATTCTGGCGGATGTGCGGGAGGTCGCGCTCGGAGCGTATGCGCATCAGGATTTGCCGTTCGAGCATCTGGTCGAAGCCCTGGCACCGGAACGCGATTTGAGCTACAACCAACTGACGCAGGTCATGTTTGTGTTCCTCAAAGAACCGATGGATTCATTGAGCCTGCCCGGGATTCGCTGTCGAGCAGTCGATGTGATGCCGCCCGCCGCCGCATACGATTTGGTGCTGCACCTGTGGGAGGCGGAGGGAAGTTTGGCGGGCTTCTTCAACTACAGCACGGATCTCTTCGACGCGAGCACCATCGAGCGGATGATCGGCCACTTCACGACGCTGCTGGAAGCGGTTGTCGCCGATCCGCGCACGCGATTGCTGGAGCTGCCGTTACTGACCCGCGCCGAGCATCAAAAGGTGTTATTCGATTGGAACGACACGTGCCGCGAATTTCCCCGGGACAAATGCCTGCACGAACTTTTTGAACTTCAAGTGGCGCGTGATCCCGGCGCGGTGGCAATTTTCTTCGGCGACGAACAAGTTACGTACGGCGAACTGGAGCAACGGGCGAATCGCCTCGCTCATTATCTCCAGAAGCGGGGGGTCGGTCCGGACAAGCTGGTGGGCATCTGCGTCGAGCGGTCGGTTGAAATGGTGGTCGGCATTTTGAGCATTATGAAAGCGGGCGGGGCGTACATTCCGCTCGATCCTAACTATCCGCAGGAGCGCTTGAACTTCATGCTTGAGGACACGCACGCCTCGATTGTGCTGACTCAGGAACGACTCCGGGCCAGTTTGTCGGCGGTGCATGGGGATTTGATTTGCCTGGATTCCGGCTGGAGTGAAATCGCCGAGGAGAGCGCGGAAAAACCCGCGAGCAGTGTCGATCCGGCGAACTTGAGTTACGTCATTTACACTTCCGGTTCCACGGGGACGCCGAAAGGCATCGCCATCTTTCATCGCGGCGTGTTGAACAACGTCATCGATCTCAACTGGCGGCACGGCGTCGGCCCGCGCGACCGTGTGCTCTGCCTGTCGTCGCTCAGTTTCGACATGTGCGTGTATGAGATCTTCGGCCCGCTGGAGGCCGGCGGCGCGATTGTGATGCCCCCACCGGAGTGGCTGCGCGAGCCGGCCCGCTGGGCCGAGCTGGTCTTCCGGCATCAGGTCACGATTTGGAATTCCGCGCCGGCCTTGCTCAAGATGTACGTCGATTACGTCACCGAGCGGCCGGACCTTTGGCCCAATCAAATTCACCTGGCGATTTTGGGCGGCGATTGGATTCCCGTGAACTTGCCGGATCGTTTGCGCGCGATGGCTCCGAAACTCCGCTTCATCGCGTTGGGCGGCGCGATGGAAGCGTCGATTCACTCCATCATTTATCAGGCGGACAAAACCGATCCGAAATGGAAAAGCATCCCGTACGGCAAACCGCAGTGGAACCAAAAGACTTACATTTTGAATCCGTGCCTGCAGCCGGCTCCGATCGGCGTGGCGGGAGAATTGTTTCTCGGAGGCATCGGACTGGCTCGTGGTTATTTTGATCGTCCGGAACAAACGGTGGAGCGCTTTCTGCCCAATCCCTTCGCCGCCGAGCCAGGCGAGCGCATTTATCGCACGGGCGACCTTGCGCGTTATCTGCCCGACGGCAACATCGAGTTGCTGGGGCGGATGGATTACCAGGTCAAGCTGCGCGGTTTGCGAATCGAGTGCGGCGAAATCGAAGCGGTGCTGCGTCAGCATCCGGCCGTGCGCGAAGCCGTCGTGGCGGCCAGTCAAGCGGCTGGGGGCGACAAACAGCTCGTGGCCTATGTCCGTCCGAGGCGCGAGACGGCGCTGCCGATCTGCCAGTTGCTGGCGTGGGAGAAGCAAGGTCTGCTCAAGGGCTGGGAAAAAGAAGAATTGCCGAACGGCCAGGTCGTGCTCTGCCACAACCGGAATGAAGCTCAATTCACGTATCACGAAATTTTCGAGGAGGAAGGCTATTTCAAAAAGCACATTCATTTGCCGGACGGCGCGTGCATCTTCGATGTTGGCGCGAATATCGGCATGTTCGCGATGAACGCGGCCCAGCATTGCCGGAATCCGCGACTTTATTGCTTTGAGCCGATTCCGCCCGTGTTTGAAACTTTGAAATTGAACACCGCGTTGCACGGAGTGAGCGTGAAGGTTTTTCAGTGTGCGCTTTCGCAAGCCGCAGGGCAGGCAACTTTTACATACTATCCGCACCTTTCGCTCATTTCGAGCCGCTTTGCGGACAGCGCGGATGACCGCAAAACCGTCAAAGACTTTCTGAAGGGTGACTTGCCGGAAGGAACGAGCGAAGAGTTGCTGGACGAGTTGCTGGCGGAACGGATGAATGTCGAAACCGTCACGTGCGAAATGAAAACGCTCTCGCAAGTGATGCGGGAAGAAAACGTGAACCAAATTGATTTGCTGAAGATCGACGTGGAGAAGAGTGAGCTTGAGGTGCTCGCCGGCATTGAGCCGGAGGATTGGGGCAAAATCCAACAGCTCCTGATCGAAGTTTATGACAAGGAGGGGCGTCTGGATTGGGTCGCCAACGATCTTCGGCAGAGAGGTTACACTGTTACAATCGAAGGACACTGGATGGTGAAGGACAGCCGGTATCGCAATTTGTACGCGACACGTGCCGCCGCCGCCGCCGCGCCAAACGGGATCGCTCAACAGGAAACGCTTCCTGCGGTGTCCCAGTGGAGCAGTCCGGATCGGCTGGCCAATGACTTGCGCGCTTTTGCCAAAGGGAAATTGCCGGACTACATGGTTCCTTCGGCCATCGTGTTGATGGAGGAATTGCCGCTCTCACCCAATGGCAAGATCGACCGCAAGGCCCTGGCGGCCGTACAAATCAAGCGGCCGAAATCCGATCAGAACTACGTCGGTCCGCGCAATCAGGAGGAGGAAATCCTGGCGGGCATTTATGCCAAAGTGCTGATGCTGGAGCGGGTGGGAATCCATGACAATTTCTTTGAGTTGGGTGGACACTCGCTGATGGCGACGCAGGTCATCACGCAGATACGCGGAACGTTCCACGTCGAGCTGCCGCTGCGCACGCTGTTCGAAGCGCCCACCGTCGCCAAACTCGCCGAAGCCATTTCGTTGGCACAGCAAACGGAGACCGCCGACCAGCCGCAACCGCTCGTGCGCGTTCCCCGCACCGGGCGGCTGCCGCTTTCGTTCGCGCAATATCGCCTGTGGTTCCTGGATCAATTGCTCCCCAACAGTGCCGCGTACAACATTTCGTTCGCCATCGATCTCCTCGGCGAGCTGCAATTCGACGCGCTGGATCACGCTTTGCGCGAAATTGTGCGCCGGCACGAAGCCTTGCGGACGACGTTCCCAACGATCGACGGAGAACCGGCTCAAGTCATCCATGACGGCAACAACTTTCAAGTCGCCCGCGTGGATCTTTCCCATTTGGACGAATCCAAACGCGCCGCGGAAGCCCAGCGGCTGATTGATGCCGAGGCCGGGCGTCCCTTCGACCTGGCAGCCGGGCCGCTCTTCCGGGCGACCGTGCTGGTGTTGAGCGCTGACAAGAGCATTCTCCTGCTGACCATGCCGCACATCGTTTCGGACGGCTGGTCGTTGGGAATTTTGAGCCGGGAATTGACCGCGCTTTATGCTGCTAATGTAAAAGGCAAAACTGCGGCACTGCCGGAGTTGCCGATCCAATACGTGGACTACGCGATCTGGCAGCGGCAATGGCTGCAAGGCGCGGTGCTCGATCAGCAACTGGCGTACTGGAAAAAGCAACTGGCCGGCGTGCCGACCAAGCTGGAGTTACCGACGGATCGTCAGCGGCCGGCGGTCCAGACGCTGCGCGGCGCACGCTATTTCCTGAAATACCCGGCCGCGCTGATGCCCGTGATCGAAGCCTTGAGCCGTGCCGAAGGCGCCACGGTATTCATGACGCTGATGGCCGCGTTCAAGTCCTTCCTCCACGCTTACACAAGTGCGGAAGACATCGTCGTGGGTTCGCCGTTCTCGAATCGCACGCGCGCCGAAACGGAAAGTCTGGTAGGCTCGTTCGTCAACACGCTCGTATTGCGGACGTCGCTGGCGAGTGATCCCACGTTTCTCCAAGTGATGGCGCGGGCGCGCGAAGTGGTGCTCGGTGCGGATGCGCACCAAAGCGTTCCGCTTGAGAAAATCGTCGAGGTCGTGCGTCCGCCGCGTGATCCCAGCCGGAACCCGCTCTTTCAAATCAACTTCCGCGTCGTCACCGGGCCGCTGCTGCCGCTGCAACTCACCGGACTCAAGACGCAGTTGCACATCAGCGAGTGCCAGAATTCAAAATTCGATCTGGCAATGGAACTCTGGCTCAACAACGAGGGCTTTGGTGGCTTCATCGAATACTGCTCGGATTTATTCGACCTCATGACTATTCAGCGGATGAGTGGAGAATTTGAACGGCTGCTGTCCGAACTCATCGCTCGCCCGGATGTGGCGATTCACGATTTGGCCACTTTCAAGGAAATTAGAAATCGAAGCCGCGCTTCGACGCAGCCCTCAACTTTGGAGCGCGGGCAAACCAAGCCGAAGGACCTTCGGCAAATCAAACGCAAAGGAATCGACCTGGCGACTTAACTGCCGGCAAACTCCTGCCGACGAAGAATATCAAATTATGGACACTACATTATTATCCGAGTTTGCGCTGCGCGGCATCAAACTGCTGCGCGAAAACGACCGCACGTTGTTTGATTTGCTGGAACGCGAGTCGCGCCGGCAATCCAACACGCTGGCGATGGTCGCGGCTTCGAGCGTCGCCGATCCTTCGGTGTTGGTTTGCGAAGGCACGGCGGTGATGAACGTCACCACGGAAGGATACCCGGGAGCCAGGTTCCACGCCGGTTGCGAATTGGTTGATGAAATCGAGCGCCTGGCCATCGAGCGCGCCAAGGCGGCCTTTAGCGCGCGTTACGCGAACGTGCAGCCACACTCGGGAAGCTCCGCCAACGAGATCGTGATGTTCTCGCTCCTGCGACCGGGCGACACGATTTTGGGATTGGACCTGGATTGCGGCGGACATCTCACGCATGGATCGAAGGCGTCCATTTCTGGACAATTTTTTCGCGCCATCGGCTACGGGCTTACGCCGGAGGGGTTCATCGACTACGATCAGGCGGCCCGTCTGGCCGAAGAACACAAGCCGAAGCTGATCGTCTGCGGCGCCAGTTCTTATCCGCGCACGATCGATTTTAAGAAGTTTCGCGAAATCGCGGATCGCGTCGGCGCTTTTCTACTGGCGGATATTTCACATATCGCCGGGCTGGTGGTCGGGGGCGAACATCCCAGCCCGATTGATCATGCGCACTTCACAACGACCAGCACTTACAAACAACTTTTCGGGCCGCGCGGTGGCTTGATTCTGATGGGCAAGGACCATGACCAACCGGCTCCGAACTCGAAGCGCACTTTGGCTGAAGCGTTGCAAAAGGCGGTCTTTCCTTTCATGCAAGGCACGCCCCACTTGAATACCATCGCCGCCAAAGCCCGCGCGCTGGACATGGTGACGTCGGCCGAGTTCAAAACCGTGACCCAGCGGATCGTCACCGGCGCGAAAGCGCTGGCCGCGAGTTTGAGCGGGCTGGGCTACCACGTGCTGACGGGCGGGACCGACAATCACATCGTACTGATTAACGTGCTCAAGAGCGGTGTCACGGGCGTGATTGCCGAGCGCGCATTGGAAGAGTGCGACATCATCGTGAACAAAAACAGAATTGCCGGCGATCAACATCCTCCGCTTATTACGAGCGGGATGCGCCTGGGCAATAATTCGCTCGCGTTGCGTGGCATGGGCGCGGCGGAGATGCCGGGTTGCGCCGACTTGATTCATCAAGTGATCAAATCGGTTAAACCGCTCGGCACCACGAAGTATGAACTTCCTGAGAACGTGAAACTCGCAGTGCGCGCCAAAGTGAGTGAATACTGCCGCGCTTTTCCGTTGCCAAATTATCCGGAAGATTGTTCCGAAGCGCAGGCCTTTGCACGACGGGCTTGAGATTCAGGTCGCGGATCGTGCTACGCGCAATTGCTCAAGCGCGGCGCGCATGGATGGGAAGGCAATTTCCTCCAGCGAAACTTCGCTGAGATCCAACCAGCAAAAACTGGCCACGTCGTCCAAGGCCTTGGCTTGTTCCGCTGCAACCGCCCGCGCGCAAAAGAAAAAATCCAGCACGGGATAACTTACGTCCCGATAGGGATAAAGATTCGGGTGGGAGCAGAGGAACTGAATCTCGGTAAGTTCCAATCCCACCTCTTCGCGAATTTCCCGGCGCACGGCGTCTTCGGCGGTTTCGCCAATGTCCACGAAACCACCAGGAGGCGCGAGCTTGCCCTTCGCCGGTTCTTTCGCGCGGCGGATGAACAGCACGCGGCCATCGTCGCGGCGCACGAACGCCGCCGTGGCGTTCGCGGCGCTGAAGAAAAATGTGAAACCGCACGCGGCGCAAGTGAACGAATTGCCCGCTGGCGGCGCGGCTTGTTGGACGCCGCAACGCGGACAGAAATGAAAATACTCGCTCGGTTTCATCCGTTGAGACGATTGCGTTTTTCAATAACCGCCGGCGCCAATTTTTCCGGCGGCGTTTGCGGCCACGGCTTGTCCTGCTTTCTCGGCTGCCTCTCTTCGGCGATATTCGTCGAGCATCGCAGCGGTGGCCGTCGCGCCGCAACGTGAGCCACCAAGATCCCGCACTTTGATCAAACCATCGAGGTCGCGCACGCCACCGGCGGCCTTGACCTGCACTTTCGCGGACACACTCGCCCGCATCAACGCCAGGTCGTGTTCGGTCGCACCCTTGTAGTTGTAGCTGCCATCGGGCTGTTTCACGAAGCCGTAACCGGAGGATGTTTTCACCCAATCCGCGCCTGCGCGTTCGCAGAGCTGGCAGAGTTTTCTTTTGAAATCGTCGCTGCTCAATCCCGCGCCGCCTTTGCTCAGATAATCATTTTCAAAAATGACCTTCACCTTTGCGCCATGCTTGTGCGCCTCGTCGCAGACGGCTTTCACATCCTGCTCGACGAAGTCCCAATCGCCGCTCAACGCCTTGCCGATGTTGATGACCATGTCGATCTCGGCTGCGCCATCGCGGCAAGCCAGTTCTGTTTCGTAACGCTTGGACTCCGTCGCGCTGTTGCCGTGCGGGAAACCGATGACCGCGCCGACAAACACGCCAGTTCCGCGGAGCAATTCCGCCGCGCGCTTCACCGCGTAGGGCTTGATGCAGACCGAAGCGACGCCGTATTTCGCGGCCAGCCGGCAGCCGTCCTCCAACTCCTGATCTGTCATCGTCGGATGCAGCAGCGAGTGATCGATCATCTTGGCGAGTTGTTCGTAGGTGTATTTCATGACGCCGCGTTTTCTACGCTGCGGCGATTGGAACCGCAAGCTGGAGTTGCCAGGCTGACTCAAAATGGATGGTCGCACGCTGCCACAAATCAAATCACCCGTTGTCGCTGGGGATCAAACCGGCTGCGGCCAAAAATAGCGTTGACGCGTGGGCGATGCTGGCGCATGAGCAACCGCGTGCATCTCATAAAAATATGAAATCTATGAAGCAATCTGTTCCCCGTTGGATTTTAAGTTTCGCTATTGCGCTGCCGGCCTGTCTTTTCGCCATCTCCCTGCCGGCCAAGACTGGTGCGATCACGGCGCGCACACCCAAATCGTCCGGCCCGGCCACGACAACCAAAGCACCGGCGAAAGAAGAGAAAAAACCCAAGACCATCGCCGACATCGTCGGCACGAACCAAAAGTTTGAAGGCTTGTTCACGCTCTACCAGGACAAAACGAACGGCGCGACGCACATCCTGATCAAGCAGTCGCAATTGGGCAAAGAGTTCATTTACTTTACGCACACGCGCGATGGTGTGCTCGCCGCCGGTCATTTCCGCGGCGATTTCAAGGACAACCGGATATTTTCACTGCGCAAACATTTCAATCGAATCGAGTTCGTCTCCGAAAACACGTCTTTTTATTTCGACCAGACAAACGCTCTGCACCGCGCCGCCAGCGCCAACATCAGTCCGGCGATTTTGGTGAGTCAGGAAATCGTGGCCGAGGATGCGGCCAAAGGTGAATTCCTTATCAAGGCTGATCCGATTTTCCTCACGGAAAGTTTGTTTCAGGTGAAACCTTCGCCGAACCCCGATGCCAGGCCCGGTCAGACTTTTAACCTCGGCTCGTTGAGCAAGGA
Source organism: Verrucomicrobiota bacterium (assembly GCA_016195385.1). Lineage (GTDB taxonomy): Bacteria > Verrucomicrobiota > Verrucomicrobiia > Limisphaerales > JACPZS01 > JACPZS01. The sequence goes on along the minus strand of JACPZS010000160.1, from coordinate 14,710 downwards.
CAAGACGAAAACCGTCAGCATCAAGAATTATCCGGCCAACACGGATGTTGTCGTCGAGTACGTCTATGAAAATCCTGCGCCAACGGTGAGCGGCGGCGAGGAAGTGACTGATCCGCGCAACGTCAGCATCCAGATGCAACACACGCTGATCGAAATGCCGGTGAACGATTATCAGCCGCGCTTTGACGATCCGCGCGTGGGCTATTTCACCGATCAAGTCACCGATTTGACTTCGCCCAGCGTTACGCCCTACCGCGATTTGATTCACCGCTGGCATCTCGTGAAGAAGGATAAGGCCGCCAAACTCTCGGAGCCGGTCGAGCCGATTGTCTGGTGGATTGAAAACACGACGCCGGTCGAATTGCGCGACACCATCCGTGACGCCGCGCTTGCCTGGAACGAAGCCTTCGAGGTCGCGGGGTTCAAAAATGCCATGGTCGTGAAGGTGCAGCCGGACGACGCCGATTGGGACGCGGGCGACATTCGCTACAACGTGCTCCGCTGGACTTCGTCGCCAAACCCGCCGTTCGGTGGCTACGGTCCCAGCTTTGTGAATCCGCGCACCGGCCAAATCATCGGCGCGGACATCATGCTGGAATTCATTTACGTTTCGAATCGACTGCGCGCCGAAAAAATCTTCAGCAAGGCTGGCCTGGATTTGGAGGACGCCGAGACTCTGGAGAAAAATTTCGATCCGCGCCGCTGCTCGCTGGGGCATCACCTGCACCTGAGCACACTCTTCGGCGCGGAGACGCTGAAAGTCGCAGGCGCGTCGCCGACCAAGGTGACCGAGTTGATCAAAGAGTCCCTTTACTTCCTCATCTTGCACGAACTGGGGCACACGCTCGGCCTCAACCACAACATGAAATCCAGCCAGCTTCATTCGCCGGCGGACATCAACAACCGCGAGCTGACTGCGCGCGTGGGATTGACCGGCTCGGTGATGGATTATCCGGCGATCAATCTCGCGCCACCCGGCCAATCGCAGGGCCAATACTTCACCACGAAGCCTGGGCCGTACGACAAATGGGCCATTGAGTTCGGTTACTCGGAGGCGTCGATCGATCCCGCTGTCGAGCGCGAACGTCTCGCAAAAATTCTGGCGCGCTCGACGGAGCCGGCGCTCGCTTTCGGAAATGACGCCGATGACATGCGCGCGCCCGGCCACGCCATCGATCCGCGCGTGATGATCAACGACATGTCCAGCGACGCGATTACGTATTCCGCAGGCCGCATCAAGCTCGCCAACGACGTGATGGGAAAAATCAAGGACCGCATTCTTGCGCGGGGCGAGTCTCATCAGGAATTGCTCAACGCTTACTTCATCCTCACCAGCGAAATGGCCAGCGCCGCGGCGACGATTTCGCGGTACATCGGCGGCGTGTATGTGGATCGCGGCATGGTCGGTCAGCCGAACGCCGGCGCACCCTTCACGCCGGTCAGCTACGCGGATCAGAAGCGCGCGCTGGCCGCGCTGCGCAGCGGACTCTTCGCGCCTAAGTCGTTCGACGCGCCGAATCGACTGTACGATTTTCTCCAGACGCAACGGCGCGGCTTCAACCATTTCAATGAGCCGGAAGATCCGAAAATTCACGCCCGCGCTCTGGCCATTCAAAGAAATGTTTTGAACCACTTGTTGCACGCGCGCGTGCTCACGCGCATCACCGATTCGCGGCTTTATGGCAACACGTACACGCTGCCGGAATTCCTGGACGATCTTACCAACGCTGTTTTCGAGGAGGATGCCGCGGGCGACGTGAACACCTTCCGGCAAAATCTGCAATTGGAGTTCGTCAACCGGCTGACGGGCATGATTGGCGACGCGGGGCGGGGGAGATTTGATTATCCGACGCAGTCCATCGCGCTGGCCAAACTGAGAGCGATTCAAAAACTGCTTGCCACGAAAAACGCTGGCAACGCCGAGACGCAAGCCCACACCGCGCACATTCTGTTCGTCATCGAACAGGCGTTGAAACCAAAGTCGTAGTTCCGCTTCTGGATTGGCGCGACCGTCTCGGTCGCAGTCATCGGCGTCTCGCCGGCGACGCGAACATTCCAATGAACCGCACCGCTCCACTCAGGCCGCTTGCGACTGCGCAATGGTCACCACGAGCGGCAGACTTTCCGCGCCCACACCGACGCTGTTCTTGCCGATCACCTTGTAAGCGTGCTGCCCGACTGATTGGCCGGTTTGGGTGAATACTTTTGCCGTCAAACCATCGGCCAGCACGGAGAAAGCCGCTTCGCCAGGGCCTTGATGCAGCAGCGTGAAACTCGTCGCCCGCGCTGCGCCGAACGAAAGCTGAACCCCTTGAATTGTTTGGAGCGGCTTGCGGCGAGCGGTGCCTTTGGCAAAAGTCCCGCGGAGGCCGCCGAACGCATCATTGCGAGTGCCGTGCAGAACCTCGTGCGCGAAGGGAATTTCCTCAAAAGCTCCGACTTGAAAGCAAAAATGTAGAAAACCTCGCTGTAGTGCATGAAACATTTTTCGGTTATGTTGCCAGCCCCTTAAACCCGAAATCCGAAGAAGGAACAGAGCAACCACGGATGGACTCGGATGAACACAGATGTAAACCGGCCCAAGCCAGCGAGAAGGTTTTTCCCATCTGGCAAATCGCCATCCACACGGCAAACGTCCTCGTGCATGCACTCATCCGTGTGCGTCTGTGTGCATCCGTGGTTTCAACTTCGGAGTTCGAGTTAAGAAGAGCCAGCTTCAGAGATGATAAATCGGTGGCCAATGACGGGTTTTGCCTTTCAATTTCCATCATCGACAAAACCGGAGGCATCCGGGAATATCAAACACAACCAATTCCAAATCTATGGACGAACCGATTCCAGGAGCCGCGCCGGTTGAATCAACTTCTTTGCCCGTGCCCTACAAAGATCGTTCGACGGGTCTGATCGTCTTTGGCATTTTGACGATAATGCTTGGCTGTCTGGCCGGGCTGTTTGTGCCTTTGATGCTCATTGGGCAGGCGGCGGCGGCCAAAGCCGGCGGCGCTCCGACGCCGTTATCGGCCTTGCTGCCGGCCATGCTGCTCTATGCCAGCCTGGCGGTGGCGCTGGTCTGGCTGGGCATTGGCTCCATCCTGGCGCGACGCTGGGCCAGGGCGTTGCTGCTCATTTTTTCCTGGAGCTGGCTCGGCCTGGGCCTGATCGTTTTGGTGTTCATGGCATTTCTGCTACCGAAAATACTGGCGAACTTTTCCAACGCCGGAGCGCCCGGCAATCGTTCGATTCCTCCCGCGGCGATGGTGGGGATGATGGTCGGCATGTTCCTGGTTTTTGGTGTCCTTTTCGTCATTCTGCCGGCGGTCTGGACGTTTTTCTACCGGAGCCGGCATGTGAAGGCCACCTGTGAAACCCGCGACCCCGTAATTCGCTGGACCGATGCCTGTCCGCTGCCCGTGCTGGGCTTCTGTTTGTGGTTGATGTTTTCCGTCCCGATGATGCTAATCATGCCCCTGGCAGGCCACGGCGTGATGCCATTTTTCGGAATGTTCCTCACGGGAATGCCCGGCACACTGTTCTGTCTGGCCGTCGCCGCCATCTGGGGCTATGCCGCGTGGTCCTTGTATAAACTTGAGCGACGGGGTTGGTGGCTGATGTTGATCGCGTTGTGCGTATTCATGCTCTCCAGCTTCCTGACGTTTGCGCAGCATGATGTATTGGAAATGTACCAACTCATGGGCTATCCCCAAGCGCAAATAGATCAACTGCAAAAGTCCGGCTTTTTGGTGGGGAATAGCATGACGTGGCTCATGGCGTGTTCCGTGTTACCGTTCCTGGGCTATCTCCTTTTCATCGGAAAATTCCTCCGCGGCAAATCTTAATTAAGACGGCCACAATTAACCGGACAGCCAAGCAGGCCCAAGTCCACTTCTCTCGCACAAGCTTCTGGTTTCAAGCTTCGAATAAGGATCGACGGCCCCGCTGTCAACATGCTTGCCGCCGAAGCGCGGTTCTGGCACGCTGCTCAAATGTCAAAGGGCAGAAATGGATTTTCGCCCGTCGCTTGTCTGCTGGGTAGAGTGGACATCTCCGCCGTGTCAGCGCTTTGTGGCGATGTCTTGCTTCCTGCCTGCATGTGTTACCGGTTTGCTTTGGATTTTGCGACTGTATGAGCCTCCCATCCTCACCCGGCAGCGGAAAACCTGGCGTCGCCGGAAAGGTCGGCAAGGCGCTGGTTTACACCGGCTTGGGTGCCGCAGTGCATTGGGTATGCGAGAAGGCGGGACACGCGCTTTCGCCAACGGAGGTCACGGGCATTGTCGGTGCCCTCGCCGCGACCGGAGAAGCATTGCTCCGCTCCGGCGAGCACCTCAGTTTCCATGCCCTCGGCGAGCGGTTTGGTCACACTTTCTCCCACGGCGACCCGGAACACCCGACCGCCAGCGGCCTCAATCACGACATCGAACGCATCCTCGCCCGTGCTGCTGCGCGCAGCATCTCCGCGCTGATGCGGGAGTGGAAGAAATTGCCCGCCGAAAGCCGCACACTCACCGATGATCTGTGGGAAATAGATCCCTTGGCAGAAGCCTGCGGCAAGTTTCTTCAAGACGCTTCTGGCGCTAACGTTCCGGAATGTGTGGCCGAATGGATCATCGCACTTGATAAGGCAGACATCCTCGAACCCGCCGGGCTGATCCGTCCGTGGGCACAGCGCGAGACACCTTCGTCGCCATGCACCTTTGCCGACTTTTTCCATTGGCGATTTCCAGAGCAATTCAGGCGCGATTTCGCTGAGGAATACGCTCGCGACGAGATTGCCCGCGCAAAGTTCGATCTCATTGTAAAGGAACGCGTCCTGACGCTGTTGCGTGAGACCAAGGCTGACACCGGCGAAATCAAGGCAGACGTCAAAGAAATCAAAGGCGCAGTTGCGGCGATGGAGCAAAAATTCGCCGCTCAGGGCGTGAAGCTCGCCGATGTCCCGCGCAACGAATTGGTGCGCGAACTCGTCTCCCGTGTGCCGTTCTTGCAGCCGGACGAATTGGAACACTGGATCAATTATGCCCGTCGCGAGTTCGACCTCAGTCGCATCCTCAAATACGCCCCGGCGGAACTCATCGGGCGCGAAGACGAAACAAAGCTTCTCAACAACGCTTGGGACAAAGCGGTTCGGGATGTACCACACCGTCCCCGTGTTCTCACTTTCGTCGCCTTGGGCGGAGAAGGGAAAACTTCGTTGGTAGCGAAGTGGGCCGCCGAACTCGCCGCTCAGGACTGGCCGGGCTGCGACGCCGCCTTTGCCTGGTCCTTCTACAGTCAGGGCACGCGCGAGCAACTGGCCGCTTCCTCCGACCTGTTCCTCAAGGAAGCCCTCACCTTCTTCGGCGACGACGCGGACAAGCAGTTCGCCGCCAGCCCCGCCGGCGCGTTCGAGAAAGGACAACGCCTCGCCCGCCTTGTGGGCCAGCGGCGCAGCCTGCTCATCCTCGACGGCCTCGAGCCGCTGCAATACGCGCCGACCTCGCCCACGCCGGGCCAGCTCAAGGACCAGGGCATCGCCGCGCTGCTCAAGGGACTGGCCGCCGCCAGCCACGGCCTGTGCGTCGTCACCACCCGGTATTCGCTCCCGGACCTGAAGGCATTCAAAGACAAGACCGTGACCGAACTGGAGCTTAAGCGCTTGTCCACCGAAGCCGGGGTTCACCTACTCCAACAACTCGGCGTTAGAAAAGAGAGCGGCTCTAAGGCGGATTTCGAAAAGCTCGTCGAAGACGTGAAAGGCCACGCGCTCACGCTGACGCTGCTCGGCGGATTCCTGAAACGCGCCTTCCACGGCGACATCCGCCAGCGCGACCGCGTGAAGTTCGAGAAGGCCGACGAGAAGATGGACGGTGGACACGCGTTTCGGACCATGTCCGCCTACGAGCAATGGCTCTTGCGCGACGGCGGCGACGAAGGCCGGCGCGAAGTGGCCGTGCTGCGGCTCATGGGCCTGTTCGACCGGCCCGCCGACGCCGGCTGCCTCGCGGCCCTGCGGAGCGAAACCATCCCCGGCCTCACCGAACCGCTCGCCGGGTTGGCCGACGACGATTGGGAATTCTGCCTAAGCGGCCTCGAAGCCGCGAAGCTGCTCACAGTGAACCGCGACGCGTCCGGCGCACTCGTCTCGCTCGATGCGCATCCGCACCTGCGCGAATACTTCGCCCGGCAACTGCGCACGCAACACCCCGACGCCTGGCGAGCGGCCCACCGGCGGCTCTACGAACACCTCTGCGCGAGCACGCACGAAGGCGACCAGCCCACGCTCGAAAACCTTCAGCCGCTCTACCAAGCCGTGGCCCACGGCTGCCAGGCGGGCTTGCAGCAGGAAGCATGTGACAACGTTTACTTCGCTCGCATCAAGCGACAGGCTGAAAGCTACAGCACGAAGAAGCTCGGCGCGTTTGGTTCTGAATTGGGCGCTATCGCCTGCTTTTTCGAGACGCCTTGGAGTCGCGTCTCACACGCGCTCACGGAAGCCGACCAAGCGTGGACGTTGGCTCAATCTGCGCACTATCTACGAGCCTTGGGCAGACTAAGCGAGGCAGTTGAACCGATACAGGCTGCGCTGAAGAACTTGGTCATTCATAAGGATTGGGAGCGCGCCGCGGCCACCGGCAGCAATCTGAGCGAGCTAGAGCTGACGCTGGGCGAGGTGGCCGGGGCGGTGGGGGACGCCGAGCAGTCCGTGACCTACGCCGACCGCAGCGGCGATGCGTTTTGGAAGATGGGCACGCGCACATCCCACGCCGACGCCCTGCACCAGGCGGGCCGCCGGGCCGAGGCGGAGACGCGCTTCGGCGAGGCCGAGCAAATGCAGGCCGAGCGCCAGCCCGACTACCCGCTGCTCTACTCGCTGCAAGGATTCCGGTATTGTGACCTGCTCCTCGCCGCCCCCGAGCGCGCCGCGTGGCAACGGACTTTGGAGTGCGGTGACTTGTCACCGCTTTCCGCAGGCGACTTGTCGCCGTCGAACGCGGAAGCGCGTCCGCAAGTTCACGAGCCGCTGGAACGCGGCTCTGCTTTGCCGACCAGTCGGCAAAGCGGGAAAAGCGGCGACGAGTCGCCGCACTCAAAAGCGCTTCGCGCCGTCTCTCAGCGCGGGGCGAAGATGTTCGAGTGGCGCTTGCCCGGCGACTCGCTCCTCGACATCGCCCTCGACCAGCTCACGCTGGGCCGCGCCACGCTCTACGCGGCGATTCTGGAAGGTGGGGCGAGCGTCCCCGCCTGCCGGCTCGTCAGTAGCCTCCCCCTACCCGCGCTTGAAACCGCCCGCCGCGAACTGGACGCCGCCGTGGCCGGCCTCCGCCACGCCGGTCAGCAGGACCATCTTCCCCGCGGCCTCCTCACCCGCGCCTGGCTGCGTTTTCTCACCGGCCCGCGCACCGGCCCCGAGAGCGCGCAGGAGGATTTGGACGAAGCCTGGGAAATCGCCGAGCGCGGCCCCATGAAACTTTTCCTGGCCGACATCCACCTCCACCGCGCCCGCTTGTTCGGAGGTCAGAGGTCAGAAGTCGGAGGGCAGAAATACCCATGGGAATCGCCCCAGGACGATCTCGCCGCCGCCGAGAAACTCATCAACGCTTGCGGCTACCACCGCCGCGACGAAGAACTCGCCGCCGCCAAACACGCCATCCTCAATTCGTAGCAGCCGAGGTAACGAGGCTCATTCTTCAAGCCCGGAAGGGCGACCGACAATAGCCCAGCGTTTCAACGCTGGGTGGGGTGCCAAATGCCTCCCCGAGTCCCGTCAGGGACGAAAGAACCATTTCGTGGTTCGGAATGATCGCTTTCGTCCCTGACGGGACTTTGTGGGCTTTGCGCGTTCATACGCACCGATGAATCGGTGGGCTATTGTCGGTCGTCCCTCGCGGGACTCGCCATGCGAAAAGGGGGAACGAGTCCCACCAGGGACGGCAGAATCCGTTCTCTCGCCGCAAAAGTTCTTTCGTCCCTGACGGGACTCCGCACGCTTTGCCCGGGCGCTCCCCACCGATGAATCGGTGAGCTATTCTCGTTCGTCCCGCGCGCGATTGAGGCAGAACGACGCAGTTAGCTTGGGAGCGTGCGGCGTTCCGCCGGAAACTTCCCCAGGCGTCCGGAGCCACGGTTCGGTTTGCCGTTCGTGCGCCGAGGATCCGTCAGCGAGGTGCCGACGGGTGCGGTCGGGACGGTCGCGCTCCCCATTACTTCCGCATCGTTCCGTGAGCTGCGGGAGGCCGACGCGAAACGCCGTCAGGCCGGCGCTTCGGGAATTTCGTGGTCGGGCGGGCGGCCCATGAGGTAACCCGCCAGGTCACGATGGTGCGGCATGAACCAGATTTCCGAAAGCGTAAGACGCCCCATCAAGCGGTAGTTGTCCGCCAAAGGGTGTTCGTCATCCAGCCACGAAGGCGGGGGATCAGGCTTTTCCTTCACGGCGACGTCTCCCGACCAGTTGTCGTCGTCCTCATCGTCTTCATCCTCATCACGCTCCCAAGGCGGCAACGGAAGCGGCGTGGCCGCCGGAGGGACAAACTCTTGCGGGTCAATTTCCTCGCCCGCCTGCTTCTTCAATTCGAGGCGATGCAGGCGTTCGAGGTATTCCGCTTGTTCGCGTTTATGGCGCTCGTACTCCGCCTTTTCCTGTTCATCGCGGAATTGTTCTTCGAGCTGCACTTGCGCCGGCGTTGGTTCGAGCCGGGGAGCTTTGAGGCAGATCATGAAGTCCGCGTCGTAGTCGTAGCGTAACCGCGCGAGCGCCTCGCGCAGAGCTTCGATGATGAGAGGAAATTTTTCCACCGCGGCAAAGGACTCAATGGTGGTGGAAACGCGGCGTGACTTGCCGCAGACACTCAAGGTGCCCCAATCTGCCTGGCCCAGCTTGTCGTTGACGGCGCGAGTCACAAATCGCCCAACCCAGCGACTCTCACATTCGCGCAAGCCATCGTCCGCCAGATCAGAGTCGTCCGGTCCAAGGCGGACCTCGGGGCGGCGCGGGTGGTCTTTCGCGACAATCATGCGCAGGGCTGCCGGCAGCGGGCGCGGCGACGCGGCCAGCAGCACATCATCCCACGGCGGCAGCAGGGCGTTGAGGGTGGCGACTTCCGCCTCCACCGGCGGGCAACCTTTTACGTGGAGCTCGCGCAGCAACGGGGCCTCGGCGAGCGGGGAGAAGTCGCGCGGCTTTACCGGAATCAACCGGTTCTTGTAGCGCGTGTCGAATGAAATAAAGTGGAGCTTGGGCACCCGGGCGAGCGGAGAAACATCCAGTGGCTCAAACTCCTGGCAAGTGAAACAAGTCAACTCCCGCAAATTCTCCAAGGGCGCAAAGTCGCGCACCACGGATTCAATATTCAAGTTGCGAAGTCGCGGTAGAGCCTCGATGCCTTCGAACCGTTCCACGCCGGCGAGGGCCAGAAATTCACACGCGGGCAACTGCGGCAGGTCGCGCACGTTACGGGCGGCCAGCGGCTCGCATTTCAAGGTGCCACGCCGCACATTCGGCCAGGCGACCCCGCGCTCGAACGCAAGAAGGTTGCCCTCCAGCGTGAGCACTTCAAGCTGGCGGAGTTGTTCAAGTCCGGTCAGGTCGGGCCACAGCGTGGTGGGCTTAAAATAGGTCCGCCAAAATGTGAGTTGGAGTTCGCGCAACTGGGTGCAACGCGCCAGCGGACGATAATCTTCACACTTACTGGTGCTCAAGCGTAAGGACCGCAGCCGGGGCAATTCGGCCAGCGCACTTAAATCCGCGACTTCGACGCCATTGAGATGGACGCTCTCCAGGTTCAGAAAAAAACGCAGGGCAGCAATATCGCGGACGGGCCGTTCATCATGTCCCACCGAGGCAAACCACGATTTGAATTGGGGAAACATCTCGGCGGCCCGCTGGAGGCTCTGCTCCGTATAGTGCGGCTCGTAAGCGGGGTTGAGAGCGCGTTGCCGCTTGCGCTCGATCATTGCGTCAATGCTCTCGTGCTTATAGATCTTGTGCTGCGAATTCCACCAGCTCACTCCCTGTTCGACGAGCAACTCCATCGTGTAGCGTTCCTCGATGGTGCGCGTGTCATTCAGTGCCCAACGGATTAAACCTTCGGTGTCCACGGGCCGAGTTTTGGCGGGGAAGCGAAAATTTGCAAGTGCTGCGCCGCGTTCGATCGTGAAAGGCGGTCGAAAGTTGAAAGGCAAATGCCCCGAGCAGGCGACTCTCAGCCCGTCAAGGCGACCGAAGATGCCCAGCGTTTCAAAGCTGAGGATTCTGTTGCCGCACAGGAAACAAGTTCCGTCAGGGACGGCAGGCGACCCCTTGTGCCGCACAATTTCTTTCGTCCCTGACGGGACTTTCGCGCATTGGCTCTCGCGCCAAATCACTTGGAGGTCGAGAATGGCCACTCCAAACTCGAAAATGGCCACTTAAAGATCGGGAATGTTCATTTCAAATGCAACAATTGCCGATTGGAGAGTGGGAATGGTCACCTGAAGATCGAAAATGGCCACTCCGAGTGCAACAATCGCCGCTTGGAGATGGAGAATGTCCACTTGGAGGCAAATAATTACCGATGCCAATCGAGCAAGGGCAATGATCTTGCGCACGCCGGAAGCTTCGGAATACAAACGGCGCAAACGAATGTCCTCCGACGCAACGCACTCCAAGCACCTTCCAACCGCGTTTCCGCACAAGGGAGTATTGCGGTTGTCGCCGCTTGTGCTGTCACTTTTCATCGCGCTCGTGTGCGTTGCGCCTTCGGTGCGCGGCCTCGAATGGCAGATGGGCGCGGGCTTTCGCTCGGCGGCGCTGCCGGTTCCCGCGCAAGGCCAGGCCGGGTTCAAACAACTTTCGCCCGAAGCCACCGGCATTTTCTTCACGAACCGGCTCGCGCAAGAACGCTCGCTGACCAATCAAATTTATCTCAACGGCTCCGGCGTCGCGGCGGGCGATATTGATGGCGACGGCTGGTGCGATTTGTATTTTTGCGGACTGGACGGCGGCAACGCGCTCTATCGCAATCTCGGCAATTGGAAATTTGAGGACGTGACCGATGCCGCCGGCGTGCGTTGCGCCGGGCTGGATTCCAGCGGCGCGGTGCTGGCTGACATCGACGGCGATGGCGATCTGGATTTGCTCGTGAACACCGTCGGCCACGGCGTTCATTGTTTTCTGAACGACGGCAAAGGCCATTTCACCGAGATCACCACGAGCGCCGGTTTGACCTCGCAACACGGCGGCACTTCGCTCGCGCTCGCGGACATCGACGGCGATGGTTTTCTCGATCTCTACTCCGCGAACTATCGCACCTCGACGCTGCGCGACATGCCGAACACGCGCTTCCGCATCCAGATCGTCGATGGCAAACAAGTCGTCGCCCTCGTGAACGGCCGGCCCGTCAGCGAACCGGATTTGGCCGGACGCTACACGGTCGGAGCGAATGGCGGCATCGAGGAGAACGGTGAAGACGACGTGCTCTATCGCAATCGCGGCGGCACAAATTTCGTCGCTGTGAAATTTACTGACGGAACTTTTCTCGATGAAGACGGGCAGCCGTTGAAATCGCCGCTCTACGAATGGGGCTTGTCCGTGATGATGCGCGACTTGAACCAGGACGGCTTCCCGGACATTTACGTTTGCAACGATTTTGCCGCGCCGGATCGCATCTGGCTCAATGACGGCCGCGGGCATTTCCGCGCGCTGCCGCGCCTGGCGTTGCGCAAGACGAGTTTGTTTTCGATGGGCATCGACGTGGCGGACATCAACCGCGACGGCTTTGATGATTTTTTTCTTGCCGACATGTTGAGCCGCGAACACGCGCGCCGGCACACGCAGGTCGGCGACATCAAGCCCCCCGCGCTCGGCATTGGTGAAATTGACACCCGTCCGCAATACATGCGGAACACGCTCTTTCTAAATCGCGGCGACGGCACGTATGCGGAACTCGCCAATCTTAGCGGCGTGTGGGGTTCCGAGTGGTCGTGGACCCCGGTTTTTCTCGATGTCGATCTCGACGGTTACGAGGACTTGCTCATCACGAACGGCCACGAGCGCGACGCACAAAATTTCGACATCGCCTCTCGGCTTGAAGCGATGAAACGCCAGCGTCAGGTGCCGCCGCTGGAACAACTTATGGCGCGCAAAGCCTTCCCACGTCTCGACACCGCGAAAGTTGCGTTTCGGAACCGCGGCGATTTGACCTTTGAAGATGTCAGCCACGCGTGGGGTTTCGATGCCCGCAGTGTGTCGCACGGCATGGCGCTCGCCGACCTCGACAACGACGGCGACCTCGACGTGGTGATGAACAACTTGAATGGCGTGGCGGGAATTTTCCGCAACGAAACCGCCGTGCCGCGCGTCGCCGTCCGGTTGAAAGGCGCGTCGCCGAACACGCACGGCATCAGCGCGAAGATCAAAATCTTCGGCGGCCCCGTCCCGATGCAGAGCCAGGAAATGATCTGCGGCGGGCGTTACTTGTCCTCGGATGACGCGATGCGCGTGTTCGCTGCCGGCGCGCTTGCGAACGAAGTGAGGATCGAAGTGATGTGGCGCAGCGGCAAACGAAGCGTGGTCGCGGGCGCGAAGGCAAATCGGATTTACGAGGTTGATGAAGCTGGCGCAACTTCGGGCGCTGCTGAGTCGGAATCCAAATCGGTTGTGCCGCCGATTTTCAAAGACGTCAGCGAGTTGCTCAACCACACGCATCACGAAGATCCGTACGACGATTTTGTGCGCCAGCCGCTGCTGCCGAACCGCCTGAGCCAAACCGGGCCGGGCGTGAGTTGGTTCGATTTCGATGGCGACAGCCACGACGACTTGATCATCGGCGGCGGCAAAGGCGGCCAGCTTGCAGTGTTTCACAACGATGGACGTGGCGGATTTGTGCGTACGAACTCGCCGCTGTTCGATGCAGTGGCGACGCGCGATCAAACGACCATTCTTGGCTGGCAAAAGGCACCCGGACAATTCGAGTTGCTTGTCGGCGCGGCGAGTTACGAAGACGGTTTGACCAACGGCCTCGCGGTGCGGCGGCTCGATTCGACAAAGCAAAGTGCGTCGGATGAATTGCCAGATAACGACTCCAGCACCGGCCCGCTGGCGCTGGCGGATTACGACGGCGATGGCGATCTCGATCTGTTCGTCGGCGGGCGTGTGGTGCCGGGCAAATATCCCGCCGCCGCGAGTTCGCGCTTGTTTCGGAACGAGAATGGAAAATTTGTGCTCGACGAAACCAACAGCGCGCGACTTCAAAACCTCGGCCTCGTCAGCGGCGCGGTTTGGAGCGATCTCGACGGCGATGGCTGGCCGGAGTTGGTGCTTGCGTGCGAATGGGGACCGGTGCGCGTCTTCCGCAACGAAAAAGGCCAGCTCATCGATGCCACGAAAGCGCTGGGTCTGGATCAATTCACGGGCTGGTGGAATGGCGTGACGGTTGGGGATTTCGACGGCGATGGCCGACTGGACATCGTCGCCTCGAATTGGAGCCGCAACACGAAGTATCAAAGTTTTCTCGCGCAGCCATTGCGCATTTTTTCCGGCGACTGGAATCGTGACGGCTCGGTGCAAATGCTCGAAGCGTATTTTGATCCCGGCTTGAACAAAATTGTTCCGTGGCGTGGTTTGATTGGCGTGGCGAACGCAATGCCATGGGTACGGGAAAAATTCCGCTCGCACGCCGCTTATTCGACGGCGGGCGTGGAGGAAATTCTCGGCGAGCGCTTCAAAGCAGCGCAAGAACTCCACGTCACGACGCTCGACTCGATGGTGTTTCTGAATCGCGGTGATCGTTTTGAGGCGCACTCGCTGCCGACCGAAGTGCAGATGGCGCCGGCGTTCGGCGTGTGCGTCGGCGATTTCGATGGCGATGGGCACGAGGATATTTTCTTGGGCCAGAATTTTTTTGCGACACAGCCGGAGACATCGCGCTACGATGCTGGGCGGGGCTTGTGGCTGCGCGGCGATGGGCGGGGTGGTTTCGAGGCCGTGCCGGGGCAACTCAGTGGCGTGAAAATTTACGGAGAACAACGCGGCGCGGCGCTGGGCGACTACGACGGCGATGGCCGTGTCGATCTCGCCGTGACACAAAACGGCGCGGCGACGAAACTGTTTCACAACGAGCGCGGGCGGCCTGGAGTGCGCGTACGCTTGAAGGGAACCGCCGCGAACCCGCAGGCGATTGGCGCAATGATGCGTTTGCAATTCGGCGAGCGTCTCGGTCCCGCGCGCGAGTTGCACGCGGGCAGTGGTTATTGGTCGCAGGATTCTGCCGTTCAAGTCATGGCGACGCCCGAGCCACCGACCCAAATCGTCGTCCGCTGGCCCGGCGGTCGCACGACGAGTTCGTTGATTCCAGCGAATGCGCGGATGATTTCTGTCGATGCGAACGGAACCATCGACGAATCGCATTGAAACGTCATCGGAGCCGGGACGGTTGCACTAAATTCTTGGCCCGGTGCTGGCCACGCTTTAATCTCCAAGCACATTCGTGTGCTGATGAAACTACTCGTCCAGGACTTCGCCACCCACCCGCTCGTGCCGGGATGCCTGCTCGCGAGTATTGTTACGAGTGTCAATGCTCGAAAGTTCCAAGCCCTCGACGCTACGGCACTCACGGCCTTCAACCAAATGGGGACGCCGGACATTGCGGCGCATTTCCAAACGCTCGGCGCGCTGGACGAAACGCAACGCGAGCGGCTTATCAGCGCCGACGCGCAATTCATGGCGGCCTATCAGGAAATCGCCAAGGGAATT
>JACPZS010000168.1 GCA_016195385.1 Verrucomicrobiota bacterium | reverse complement strand
GTGCCAGCGGGCGTCGTTGCTCAGGGTGTCGTAGATGTGGATGGCGGGGTCGGGAAAACCGTGGAGGAAGAGGTTCACCTTGCTGAGCTTCACCATCTGGTCGTCCACGTCGTAGCCGGCGAGGTTTTTGTAAACTTGCTGACGTTGCGCAAAGGTGAGGAGGTCGCCAGGAATGACGGACGCGCTGGTGTTGCCGTTCCCCCCTCATCCGTCCTTCGGACACCTTCTCCCCCACCGGGGGAGAAGGATGGGATGAGGGGGCGCTGGTATGATTCGCGAGGATGTGCCGGTAGGCGGAGACAAGGAAGCCGCCCGTGCCGCACGCGGGGTCGAGGATTTTGTCGCCGGGCTGCGGGTCGAGGCAGGCGACGATGAAATCAATGATGTGGCGCGGGGTGCGGAACTGGCCGTTCTCGCCCTGCGCGCCGGTGCATTGGAGGAGGTATTCAAAGGCGTTGCCGAGTTCCTCACTGTGCGAGTAGGCGAAGCCATTCACCTCCGTGAGGAACATGGTGAGGATGCGCCCGTCGCGGAATTTCAGGAAGGCGTTGCGGAAGATGTCGCGGAACAGGCCGGGCAGGTGCGCGGCCTTCTTCGCGTGGCCCAGTGCTTCGACGCCCTCGGAAAAGAGCGTGACGCGTTCGTCGGCGGAGACGGTCTGTGGGAGAAGATTGCGCCAGCGGTATTTGGCGAGCTCGCCGGTGAAGAAGCTGCGCTTGCCGCCGAGCTTCACGGACTCCTCATCGAGGTCGTCCATGAACTTGTAAATCAGCGCGAGCGTGATGAGTTCGACTTGATTGGACGGCTGCGGGAGTTTGCCGACGAGGACATCGCGGCAGGCGTCAATGCGGCGTTTGGTTTCGGAGTTGAGCATTAACGATTGGCGGCTGGATTCCGCTCTATCGCGCTTCGATGGACTGGCGGCGGAAGTTCCTGCCTTCGCATCTTTGAGGCATGGCGTTGTCGGTCTTTGCTATCCAGTGCATGGCATTGACGCGTACCCTATTTCAAATCGTTTTAGCAGCGAGGAAAAATTTTCAACGCGCTTGCAGTCAAGCTGGAAATGGTTGAGCTGAACCGTGGATTCTCGGCAGAGTAGCTCAAGGCTCGCCAGTAGCCTTACCTCCCATCCGCATGAGCGCACCGTATTTTCGCAAATGCAATGCCTTCCATCGTGATGGTTCGCTTTGCGATGGAGGTAAACAAGGCGAAGCAACTCTCACGGCTCGCGGCGCACTCGATAAAAGCGCAGGGGAACATTCGCGGAGCCGACATCCTCAAAATCCAGAACCGCGCTCGACAGACGATTCGTGCTGAGCGGCTGCCAGTCGAAAAGATTTGCGGCCGCTTCGATGATGTAACAGCGACCGGGCTGCGTGTTCACCGAGAATTGAAAATCGCCGTTTAACAGCCGCCGCGGCCGTGTGATGGACAAATCCGCGGCAACAGGCGGCGGATCCCCAATCAATCGCGCCACGAACGGCCGACGAAAACCGTCCACCACCTGGAATTGGCCGCCCAACACGATCGCTCCGGTAGAATTCACGGCGATGGAATTCACACTGTTGTTCGCGCCCGTGCCACTACGGAAGCAATCGTCGGCACTTCCGTTCTCCAGCAGGCGCGCAACGTGAGCGCGACTGAAGCCCGCGTAATTCGTGAAGTCGCCGCCGATCCAAACTTTGTCATCCGGCTGCGCCGCCAGCGTCAGGATGCGGGCGTTCGCGCTGGCACCGGGGTCGAAGGTGGCATCCAGCGCGCCGTTAGCTGTGAGTCGGGCGATAAACTTGCGCGCCACGTTTTGCGCGCGCGTAAATTCGCCCGCAATCCAGATCGCGCCATCGGTTCGCAACGCCACGGCGAGCACCGGCCCATCGACACCTTCTCCGATATTGAACGAAGTATCGACGGAGCCATCGCGATTCAAGCGGGCGAGGCGCGCGCGTGGAAAATTGTTTATGGCGGTAAACTCGCCAGCCACGATCAATTTTTCGTCCGCCTGCAGCGCAATCGCGTGGACGCGATCATCGGCGCCGGCGCCGGGGTTGAAACTCAAATCCAGCGAGGCGTCCGAGTTCAAGCGGGCGATGTTGCCGCGTACAAGTCCACCAAAATTTTTGAACTCACCGCCGATGATGATGCGGCCATCAGTCTGGACCGCGAGCGCGTTCACGGCTCCGTCAAGGTTCGTTCCCGGATCAAAAGACGCGGCGAGCGCGCCGTCGGTTTGGACTCGCGCCAAAAAATTCCGTGGCGTGCCGGCGTACGAGGTGAAGCTGCCGCCAACAAACGCGCCGCCATCGGGCGAAAGCGCGAGCGCGCGCACCGGGCCGTCCGTGCCTGCGCCCGGATCAAAACTGGTGTCGAGCGAACCGTCGTGGTTGAGTCGAGTCAGGTTTGGCCCAGTGAGTGGGAATGGATTCGAGAAGCTGCCGCCGGCAAGAATTTTTCCATTCGGCAGCGCGGCGACGACGAGCACCTGGCTCGTTGGACCGCTGATGGGAGCAAAGCCGACATCAACGCTCCCGGCAAACACCGGCAGGTCGTCGGTGATCGTGAGTACCGCCGTGCCTTGAGTGCCCAGCACTGCGACTCCGGCGGTGGGCAGGAGGAGCAGGTTTACGCTGCGGTTGCCGCGGCCGGGAAGGTCACGTCGCAAAAATACGGAAACGATTTTATTCGTCTCGTTCGGCGCAAAATTCAGCGTGCTGGTTTGTGTAAAATAATCGATGCCGGCCACGGCGGAGCCATCGCGCGTCATGAAATCAACCGCGGCCGGCGCATCAAGTTGGCCCGTACGCTGGACGCTGATCATCGCCAGGCCGTTCGATGCCGGGGCGGCGAACTTCGCAGTGGTGAATTCGACTTTGGTTGCAGCCGGAGTGCCTTCGGTGAAGACACGCCCAAGCCGATCGCGATTGAAGCCGTTGATGTGCATGAAATTGCCCGCCACGAAGACTTGAGTAGTTCCGCTGGCCAGCGCGTTCACGGTCGCGTCGGCACCGCTGCCGGAATCGAACGTCGTGTCCAACGAGCCGTTCGCATTGAGGCGTGCGAAGCGTCCGCGCACGAGACCGTTGAACAAAATAAAATCTCCCCCGACGAGATGGATTCCGTTCGGCTGGAGCAGGAGACAACGCACGGCGGCATCCGGCCCTTCGCCGGGATTGAAAGTAAAATCCAACGTGCCGTTTGGATTGAGCCGCGCCAGGCGAGCGCGCCGGACGCCGTTGAAGACTTGAAAATCACCGGCAATGACAATGGCGCCGTCGGGCTGAACCGCGAGGGCGTTCACGATTCCATCCGTGCCCGAGCCGGGATCGAAATTCAGATCGAGCGAGCCGTCGGCGTTCAGTTGCGCGAGGTGCGAGCGCGGAACGTTGCCGGCGTAAGTGAAGTCGCCCGCAGCCAGAATTTTCCCCGCCGGTGTCAGCGCCAGTGCGCGCACCGCGTGGTTGAAGCCGATGCCAGCCGGATCAAAAATCGGGTCGAGTTCGCCGTCCCCGAAAAGCTGCACGACACGCGAGCGCCGCGCGTTGTTGAATTCGGTGAATTCTCCGCCGAGCAGAATGCGTCGGTCGAAGTTCGTCGTGATAACCAGCACGGCGTCATTCGCGCCCGCGCCGGGATCGAACCGCAAATCGAGTTGGCCGTTGGGCAACAATTGCGCGATGCGCTGGCGGGCAAAACCATCAACGGAAAGGAAGTCGCCCCCGATGAGCAGATTATTTTCATTTTGCAGCGTGACTGCGCGTACGCGGGCATCCGGGCCAACACCGACGTCGAAGAAAGTATCGAACGAACCGTTCGTGTTCAGGCGCGCCACGAAGGGGCTGGCAAGCAAATTGACACGCGTAAAATTTCCGGCCAGCAAAAGCTTTCCGTCCGGTTGAATCGCCAGGGCGTCAATTTCGCCATCAGCTCCACCTGATGCTTCAAAACCAGGATCCACGTCGCCTGCCTGGGCAGACTCGTCATCGGTGACACTGACTTGGGCCGCACCGCGCTCGCCCAGGCTCACGTCGCCGACCGGGTTGGACAGAATTACGTAAAAGGTTTCAGCGCCATCAAACAAATGGTCATTTTTGATCGTCAACGAAATGGTTTGGTTCGTTTCACCGGCGTGGAAAATGACCGTGCCAGCTTGCGACGTGAAATCCACATCTGCGGTCGCAGTGTCCGCGCTGGTGGTGTAATCGACCGACGCCGAGGCTGCGGCATCGCCCGTGCGAATGAGCGACACGACCACAGTGTTGTTCGTTTCACTGACGGTGTATTCTCTCGCGGCGAATTCGATCTGGCTCGTGGTGGCGTGACCGAAATTCGTGAACTGCGCGAAGTAAGCGTGAGGTTCATCGTGAAGCAGTGTGAAGTTGCCGCCCAGCAACAAGCGGTTGGCCGCCGGCAGGACGATTGTGTTGATCGGCCCGTTGGCATTGCCCGCCAGATCGAAACCTGCGTCGAGCGAGCCGTCCGCGCCGAGACGTGCGAGAAAATTGCGCCGCCGCTGATCGTAGCTGGTGAAGAAGCCGCCAATCAGAATTTTTCCGTCCGCCTGGAGTGCCAACGCGTTGACGGAGTCGCCGGCTCCTTCACCCGGATCGAACGACTCGTCGAGGGAACCGTCCGCGTTCAGGCGCGCCAGGCGGACCCGCCGGTATCCGTCGATCTCCCGGAAATCTCCCGCGAGCAAAACTTTGCCGTCCGATTGTACCGCCAGTGCGCGCACGATGCCATCCGCGCCGGTCCCCGGATCGAAACTGAAATCGACGAGACCATCAACTTGAAGCCGCGCCATGCGCGAGCGCGGCACGAGCGCTGCCGTAGTAAAGTCGCCCGCGATGAGCACTTTGCCGTCGGACTGCACGGCCAGCGCCCGGACAGTATCGTTGGCTCCGAAGCCAAGCGGATCAAACCGCGCATCGAGCAAACCATCACCACGCACACGCGCCACGCGCAGGCGACGCGTGCCGCCCACCGTCGTAAATTCGCCGGCGAGATAAATTTGATTTGTGCCGCTCAAGCTCAGGGCGAGGACGGTGCCATCGACGCCGCCGTTAATCAGAGCGAATTGCGCGTCCAGCGAACCGTCAGCATTCAAGCGGGCGAGGTTAAAACGTTCGATGCCGTTCACCGTGGCAAAGCCGCCGCCAAGGAGAATTTTTCCGTCGGCCTGGAATGCGAGCGCGCGCACAAAACCATTTGGCCCCGGCGTTGGAGCGAACGCGCTGTCCAACGAGCCATCGGCGTTGAGTCTGGCGACAAACTGGCTGCCCGCGCCGTTGAAGTTTGTGAACGCGCCGCCCACTAGCGTGGAGCCATTGGTGCGCGTGGCGAGCGCAAAAACCGCACTCGAAAAATCGCCGGCAGACGTCGGGACGAGCGAAGCGGCGAAGCAAACCAGCAGGCAGAATCCCGGGCGTGTCAAACTGAAGCGACTGAGGCAGGCACTCAAAAAATTGAACATTCGGGAAATTTCACGGACGTTTGATGTTATGCGCCATCGATCAGTGGAAATGGCTGGGGCACCAACGACGATTCGTTGGCAGTGCGGGTTGAGAAAAGTTCGCGCCGCCTCGATGTCGTGAGTATTTCCATTTTGGTGCGCCACTGATCCCACAGATCTTCCTGCTTTTCAACCCGGCATTCATCGCCTAGCTTCACCGCCGCTTTTGGGCGTGCGTTGAATATCGGCAGCACCAGCCGCCGACTCGACCGTGTGACGCCCGCTCTCGACTCGATGCCGAGTGTCTTTATTAAAACCTACGGTTGTCAGATGAACGAGCGCGACTCCGAAGCCGTCGCCGCCCAGCTCATCGCCAAGGGCTATTCGCTCGCGCCGTCGGAAGCGCTGGCGGACGTCATCCTGCTCAACACGTGCAGCGTGCGCGATGCCGCCGAGCAGAAGGCGTTTGGCAAAATGCAGAACCTCGCCGCCGAAGTGCGCCGCCACCGGCCCAACGTCGTCCTTGGTTTCATGGGCTGCATGGCGCAAAGCCGCGGGCAGGAATTGCTCGACCAGTTGCCTGATGTAGATCTTGTCCTCGGCACGCAAAAATTTCATCGCGCCGCCGATTATCTCGACGACATTTTTGCCGGCCGACGGGCGAAGGTTTGTGACGTCGCAGAGGAAACCGGGAGCGAGGCGACGATCCGGGAGCATCTGCTCAACGGCGACGCGGCCGCAAAATCTGTCACTGCGTTCGTCAGTATCATGCAAGGTTGCAACCAGCATTGCACGTTTTGCATCGTGCCGTTCACCCGTGGTGAAGAACGCAGCCGCACGATTGCCGACATTGTCACCGAGTGCCGCGAGTTGGTGGCGCGCGGTGTGAAAGAAATCACGTTGCTGGGTCAAATCGTGACGAGTTATGGCAAACGCGAAATCGGCGTGTGCGATGGAAAATCGGCCTTCGTCCAATTGCTCGAAGCAGTCCACGAAATCGATGGACTGGAGCGAATTCGTTTCACTTCGCCGCATCCCAAAGGCTACGGCGACGATCTCGTCGAGGCTTACGCGCGCCTCCCCAAGCTTTGCGAGAGCGCGCACCTACCCCTGCAAAGCGGCAGTGATCGATTGCTCAAGCTTATGCACCGCGGCTACACGCGCGAACGCTTCATCAACATCACCCACAAGCTGCGCGCCGCGAAACCAGACATCGGGATCACGACTGACATCATCGTGGGCTTTCCCGGTGAAACCGAAGCCGACTTTGAAGAAACGCTTTCGCTCGCGCGTGAAGTTCAATTCGACAACGCGTACATTTTCAAATACAGTCCGCGCAAAGACACGCCCGCAGCCACGCTGCCTAACCAGCTTCCGCAAGAAGTGAAAGAGGAGCGCAATCAACGCCTGCTGCAAACCATTAACGAAATCGGCGCGCGCAAATATGAGGCTTGTATCGGCCAGCGACAGCAGGTGCTCGTCGAAGGCCCCAGCCGGCGGAACGCCGCCCGACTTGAAGGCCGCACGCGCACGAACAAGATCGTCGTGTTTGAAGGTTCGCCCCGTCACATTGGTCAACTGATGGATTTGAAAATTGAACGCGCGGGATCGTTTACGTTGTACGGCGATCCCGCCATTGTAAATTTGGATGAACCCGTCCCGCAAATTTTTTCGCCTGCCTAATCATGATCCCAGCCATCAAACTCTCCACCCTCGCCGTCCTCCTCGGACTCACCGCCGCCGCGCCGCAGATCTACGGCTTGCTCAAACCGGCCGCGTATCGTGAAGCGATGCGCAAATTTCCGCGCTCACTGCCGTGGGGATATTTTCTCGTCGCGCTAGGCACGGTTTGGTTTCTGCTGAATTTGAACCAGGAATCCATCGCCGATTTCGCGCGTTTCAAGCCCGCCATGCTCGCGGCGTTCGGTTTGCTCGGTTTGCTGACGTGCCTCTTCGTCCAGGATTTCCTGGCCGTGCGCGGCCTGGCCGTCGTGCTCATGTTGCTGGCGAAGTTGATGGTCGATACCGGCCGTCCGCTGTTGGGTGAAACGCCGTGGGTGTTGCTGATCCAATCCTCTGCCTACGTCTTCGCGATCGCGGGCATGTGGTTAACGATCTCGCCGTGGCGGCTGCGTGACTTGTTGAACTGGTCCACCGCCAGCGACCGGCGCATCCGCGCGGGCAGTGGCATTCGCCTCGCGCTCGCGCTGCTCATCACCGTCCTCGGCTTGACGGCCATCAAAGCGGCGGAACAAAAAAGCGAAGCGACTCGCTCCGGCAAGCCGACCGGCAGCTTGGACGCTCCGTCGGCCGCCCTGCGCGTGTGAAGCGGGGCAAAATCCTCGTCATCCGCGGCGGCGCGATTGGCGACTTCGTCCTCACGCTGCCCGTTTTGACGGCGCTCCGACGGCGGTTTCCGCAAACCCAACTTGAAGTCCTCGGCTACCCGCACATTGCATCGCTCACCTTCGCGGGCGGCCTTGTCGATGCCGTCCATTCGATTGAAGCGCGCTCACTGGCTGGATTCTTCGCGCGGCACGGACAGTTGGATGCGAGTCTCGCCGATTACTTCGCGAACTTTGCAATCATCCTTTCGTATCTCTACGACCCCGACGGCATTTTTCAGGAAAACGTTGCCCGCTGTTCCACCGCACAATTCATCGCCGGCCCGCATCGGCCTGATGAAAAACTTTCGCGGCACGCCACCGAAACTTTTCTCAAACCACTCGAACGACTCGCCATCTTCGATAACGAGGCGACTCCACGCCTCGAACTCGCTGACATGGATTCCGCGCTGCCAGCAAACGGCCGCTGGCTGGCACTGCATCCAGGCAGCGGCAGTGAACAAAAAAACTGGCCGGAGAAAAACTGGAGTCTGCTTGTCGCTCACTTGCTCGCGGCAACGGATTTGAACTTGTTGCTCGTCGGCGGCGAAGCGGAAGGCGCGCGGTTGGAGCGACTGGCCGGAATGGCTGCGTTTCGCCGAATCCAATTGGCGCGCAGTCTGCCACTGACCGAGCTGGCTCGTCGTTTTCACCGGTGCGCCGGTTTTATCGGTCATGACTCGGGAATCACACATTTGGCCGCGGCCGTTGGCTTGCCCTGCCTGGCCCTTTGGGGCGCGAGCAACGCAACGGTGTGGCGTCCGTTGGGCGAACACGTCACGATCTTGCGAGCGCCAGATGGACTGGAAAAATTGCCGGTGGAGCGAGTGTTGATTGAACTGGCTGATTTTCTGTCGCAACGCGTTCGAGAGGGCGTGATTCACGCCAGGAAATTTGACTGAGTCTCCGCTTCGTAAACATGAGCCACCGCAAATTTTTTTCCACCGCGTGCGCTCACTTCGTTTTCCTGTGGCTTTTGTGCTGCAGCCCTGCTTCGCCGGCAGAGGAGACGTCGCTCGCATCGGCTGGGAAGTCTCCCGCGCGCTCCATCCCGGCAATTTCATTTCAGCAGACGATGCTCGAAGGGCTTTCGAGCACGAATGTTGATCTCGAAAATCCGATCGCCTACTTCGCGCGCATCTTTGCCGCCCTGCCGGATGAAGTGACGGTATATCCGTCGGAGAATTATTATTACTTCACCGACTTCGTCGCCGATCGGGAGATATGGGGCAATGTGCGTCTGCCGGCCGGCCAGCGGGAAAAGGGCATCCTTTCTTTCGCCTACGCCGAGTATTTGGAGTTCCCGGCCGAACCGGACAAATTGTTCCATCGCGAAAAACTGCTGAACGCGGCCGACGGCGTGACGATTCAGGCGCTCGGCAAACTCACCTTCCGGGTCCAATTCCAGCAACGCGCCGTCACGTTTCATCTGCACCCGCTCACACAAGTTCCGCCGAAACAATTTACGCTGCGCACCAATGAAGTTTTCATCGAGCGAACTTTCGATGAATCCGGGCTGCAATTTTTCCTGCTGTTCAACACCGGACGGAATTATTTTTTCTGGATTCTCAACGAAGAGGAAAAAATCCCGGACTCATTTGAAGCCATCGACCGCGACGTGTTGGTCGGTCGGCGCACGGGTTTCGCCTTCTGGACCGACCGCGACGCCGCGCGCCGCAAACTGCTCATCGCCGTGCGCGGAGCGAGCGTGCGGCGCAACGATTACTTCGACGGCCCGTTCGATCAGCTAGCCGACAACGACGCCGCTCAGACGAAAATTTCCGAATGGATGGTGCGTGCGCTGCCATCGCTCCAGGGGCACATCGACCAGTTTGGGTACCGCACCGACACCTCCAAGGCAACGCGCGTGGCGTTGTCGTGCTATGGCATGTACGAAACGCGTGAAGACATTTTTCGTCTGGTGCGCGCCGCCGAGTCGTCGCGCGATTTTTATGAGCACATTTCGCGAACGGGCCTGCCGGCGGACGACGGCCCTGGCAGGTTGAAAGGCAAAGAAAGCCCATCGCATCCACCGAGGGAGCCAGACTGAAGGTGAAGGTGCATTCACGGCACGATGACCACCTTGCCGCCGTTTTGTTCCTGCATGGTCCCCGTGTTGATGAACGGCTTGGACTGAATCTTGAGGGTGCTGCCCGAAGCGGTCGCCGCGAGTGTGCCAGAATTGTCAAATCGTCCCGTGTTGATCGTCAACGTTCCGCGCGCCACATCCGCCGCAATCAAGCCCTGGTTAATCAGCGTGCCGTTCCCATTCACCGTTCCCAGGTTGCCCCGCACCACCACCGCCGGCCCCAAGGTCAAGCTCGTGTTGTCTGCCACGGTCACCGTGTTCGGAAAAATACCGCCTCCTCCCAATGTGCCCCCGATGACGATGGTGCCGCCAGCCAGAGTTTGAGTGCCTTCAAAAGTGATGTTTCCGCCGCGGTCCAGCAGCACACTGCCACTAAGCGTCAGCCCGTTGCGAATGAAGGCCTGTGCCAGGGTGCTCGTCACGTCCAGATCGCCGTTCAAGGTCACGCCATCCAGCGTGCTGCCAATGTTGCCCACGCAAATTAGTTTGGCCCCTTCGTTCAACGTCACGGTTCCGCCTTTGATGGTTCCGCGATCAATTTGCCATGACCCGGTTGTCGCATTAAGTGCCAGGGTGTCACCCGTCAGGTTGAGCAACCCGGTGAGCGTGACCGTGCCGTCCGTGCGATTGAAGATGCCAAGCTGCGGGAGCGTGAATGTTCCGCCCAAGTTCACAGTCGCTCCGCTGGCGTTGATGGTTCCCGTGTTGCCCCAAGTGTCCGCCAACGTCAATGCGCCGGTGCCGACGGCGTTGATCACACCGGTGTTGCCCGAAGTCGCCGCACTGATGACCAGCGAGCCTCCGTTCCGGCATTCAGCCGTGCCGGTGTTGGTAAACCCGCGCGCATCGATACTCAGCGTGCCACCCGCCACGTCCGCCGAGATCAAACCTTGGTTGATGAGATTGCCGTTCCCATTGACCGTCCCCAACTGGCCCCGCACCACGACGGCCGGTCCCAAGGTCAGGGTCGTGTTGTTGTCCTGGATGGTCAGGACGTTGGGGAAAATCCCACCGCCACCCATCGTGCCTCCAAAAACAATGCTGCCGCTGCCAAAAGTCTGATCCCCAACAAAAGTGATGTTCCCGCCGCGGTCCAGCAACACACTGCCCGTGAGCGTCAGCCCGTTGCGGATGAACACGCGGGCCAACTGGCTGGTCACGTCCAGATCGCCGTTGAGCGTGACACCATCCAGCGTGCTGGGGATGTTGCCCACGCAGATCAGTTTGGCTCCCTCGCTCAACGTCACTGTCCCGCCTTGGATCGTCGTGCGATCAATCGTCATGTTCTTGCTGATTTGGGTGCCGCCGGGAATTTGCAAAGTGCCACCGGTTACGACCAACCGCTCATTGGAGAACAGGCTTTTGACAGCGATCGCGCCTGCCGTTTGCGTCACAGTTACGCCTCCCGGCTCAAGATCAATGATGACGCTGTCATTCGCGCCAGGAACCGCGCTGTTGCTCCAGTTGAGCGGGTCGCTCCAGAGGCCGTCAGAAGGATTGATCCAGAACACGGCATCCGCCACGCGGAATTGCCATGCGTGATCCGCCGTCAGGTGGTTTCCGGCGAGATCGGTGACCGCCGTGGTCAAGACCGCCCGATACCAGCCATCCGCGAGCGGCGACGCGAAATTCAAAGACGCCGCATGGAGGTCAGGCCGGTAGGAAACGTTGCCGCCGCTCACGTTCGCGTCATCTGCGGTGTCGAATCGGCCATCTCCGCCTGCGGAAATGATTTTGAAAGAAGTTGAGTTCAGCGTGGCAGGTTCAATCGCTTCATCAAAATATGCGAAGACGGAATCCACCACTTTCGCGCCACCCAATGGCGACCGTTGCCTGACATGCGGCGGCGTGGTGTCGGGCAGCAGCGGGACGATTATTTCTTCCGTCCAGGCGAAATTGCCGCCGGTGTCCACCGCGCGGGCTCGCAGGCGAAATGAATTCTTATTCGTGGCCAGCAGCGGCGTCACAAAACGAAACTCGAAGGGGAACGCTGCGGCGGTGAAAGCCTTTGCGCCGTCGAGATAGAATTCCACGTTGCGCACTTGCACGTCGTCGCCCACCTGCGCGGTCACGCGGACCTCCTTTCCTTCCTCGACGCCATTGATCGGAAAACTCATGGCCAGTGCAATGGTTGGCGGCACGCCTTTCGCGTCGTAGGGTAAATAATTAACGACTTGCAATCCCGCCGCGTCATCCGCGACATAACCGAGGCCGTTGTAGATCGAAACTGCGCGAGCCTTGCCAGGCGTCGGAAACACCGTCACCACCACATTGTTCGAGCGTGAGTTGCTCACATCGTAGAGGGAAACGTCCTGCGGCCCAGTATCGGTGCTGTTCGGTCCCACTGCCGCGAAGCCTAGGCCCGAACCGTTCACGACGATCTGTTTCCAGCCGAATTGCGTGGTCTTGCCGAAAGTGATCAATGCCGGCTTCGTAGGCTCGTTCACGTCCAGCGTATCGTAGCCGTTTTTGTGAGTGGTGTAGGCGATCCCACCGCCTACAAAGAGCCGCTGGTTGATGCCCAGGAACGGAACCGAGGGCACGGCCACCGAGCCAATCACCCGGAGAACACCATCCGTCAAGGCCACTACATCGAGGCGATCGGTTGCCAGCACGTAGAGGTAATCATCGGCCAGACGCACATCCTGCACCGCGTTCGTGACGTTGATTTGATGCAACACCACGCCATGCTTCAAATCCACGGCTGACACTTGTCCCGAACTCGTTCCCACATAAGCGATGCCCGCGCCAGCCGCGACCGCTTGCGCTCCGGGAAGATTGATTTGATGAACAATCCGCGCCGTCACCGGATCGGCGATGTCGATTACCGCCAGGCCTTGGCTGCCATCGGCTACCGCCACGAAATTGCCGGAGAAGGCGACTCGTTGCGCTTCTCCCGGCGTGTCGATGTGCATGATGATTGTGGGCTGCCGGATCGTGGAAATGTTCACCACGGAAACGCCGCTCGCACCCTCGGCGGTGATGGCCAGATCATTTCCCGTCCATACATCCAACGCGGCGCCCGGTGTTTTGACCGTGGCAACGATGCCCGTTTGCGCCACCAAACCGCCGAGCGGATCGGTTCCTTGATCAACTTCCGCGCCGTCGGGAATGCCATCGCCATCAGTGTCGGCCTTTCTCGGATCAGTGCCGTAAATGTTCTCCACCGCATCGGGCAGGCCATCTTTGTCAAAATCCAACGCATTGCTGTCGATCGGAAACAAGGTGAAACGAGGTAACGGATAGCGCGCTTTGGGGCTCAAGTTCGGAGTGATCAACCCGTATTGTTTGGTCTTCGGATCGTAGAAACTAACCTCGAGCAAAGTTCCGTCGGGCGGCAAGAACAAGGTGTATTGGCCAAACGGCTCCGTCTGACCGCGAATGGTAAACAACCCCTTGGGGCGTGAAACCAGAGCGGAGTAGAGGACCGGATACGGTGGGGCGTTTCCGGAATTCAAGTCATCCTGTTCAAGCCCGACTTGTCCCAAGGCGGCGGCGTTTTGTTCCGCCACCGCGATGGCTCTACTTTGCAAGAAACTTGCAGCGTCACCGCCAGCCAGAGCGTCGGCTTGCTGGACCAGAGCATCAATCTGATCGAGTACGCTTTGCGGGAAGTGTGAGCGAGTTGAAGCAAATGGACGGATAAGTTCGGCGACTTGTTCTGAAATTGCGGTGAGTTGATCGCCGACGGGGTCAAGCCCGTGCAAAGCGGCGTGCCGTCCGCCAGCAGCTATTTGAGCCAGTTGAAGCTGCGTTGAACCAGGACCGGGAGCCGGCGAATTGTTACTGTCGAGTGGATAACACTTGACGCAGTACTTACGGCAGGCTGTGTCCTCTTTTTGGCACTTTGCTCGCATATCCAAGCCAGTCAGGTAAACCTGCGTTAAGCACTGATCGACGGTGTTGGATTGACCAATCGCGTTCAAGCCGCTCAATGGGAAACAAATCTTGCGAACCGTGATCAAGTAGCCTTTGACCTCACTATCGCAAAGGTCGTACTGTTCTGCACACGCTTTAGTGCAACGACCGAATCCCATGTTTTGAACGCATGGATTTGGCGGCGGCGGCGGCGGTGGCGTCTGTGCCTTTGGGCATTGTGGCCCGTGCCAGCCGGGCTGCACGATGCCCACGCCAGGATCGGTGCAGAATAATTTTCCATCGGCGCTCACGGTCATGTCGCCCACGGCTTCCCAAACGCCTTTCTTGTGATTGAACGAAATCAGCGAGCCTTTGGTGCCCGGCGGCCACGGCTTGCCCGTCGTGGGGTTTGGCAGATTCGGAAAACAAATCGGCGCGGGTTGGTCGAAGTTCAATCCTCCATCTGTCTGCACGGTGATGACCAGTGGCAATTCCAATCCCGGCGGCAGCGGCCCCGGCAACCGATCCGGTGGCACCGGCGCGATGCCCACTTTGCCGCCGCGCGTGCCATCGTCGCTGAACAACGAGTTCGCCGGCACCGTGATGCTCACGCCCGCCAGCGCCGGGTTGCTCGCCACGACGCTGGGCAGGAAAGAAATCTGCGTATCCTGCGTCATGCTCACCGGCTGCAAGGTTCCTTGCACGATCAGCGGCAGATAAATTGTCCCCGTGCCGCCCGCCGGATTGTTCGTCACGCCCGCCACCGCCTCCCACGCCTTGCCCACATACGGGTAATACGACTTGTCCGGATAATGAATGCCCGCCGCCAGGTTCGTCGCGCAACGTTTGCTCCATGCCATCGACCGTGATCGTCACGCCCGCCAGCGGCTGGTTCACCGCGTTCGTCCCCGTGTCCGCTCCGGGCACGAGCTCGGAAGCGAACACTTTTCCGACCACCGCCGTGCCCGCCAGCGCCGTCAAATTCAGCGTGTCGAAAGCGATGATTGCCTGGCCGCCCGGCACGCCATCGCCATCGGCATCCAGCGCGAGGCCATTGACGTCGGTCAAACCCGCGCCGTCGAACACCGCCACCACGCGCGCGCTGCCCGGCAACGGCTCGAGGTAAAACAACGACGCCTTCTTGCGGTCGCTGGACAATTCGACGCGCGAGAGCACGCGGCGTCCGCCGAACCCGGCGAAGAAATTATCCGTGGTCACCACGGCGTTGGTCGCCAGCGGCGCGCTGAAGTGGACGATGGTTTCGCGCGTCACCGCCACGCCCGTCTCGCCGTTGAGGGGTGAGCTTTGGGCAATCGTCACCAGCGGCGCGTGCAAACGGAAAAATTTTTGGCCGGCCGAAGTGTCGAGCGTGACGGCAAGCTGGCCGCCGGCGAGCACCGGCGCTTGCGCCACCACGCTCCAACTCACGATCGCGCCCAGCGCGTCGGTTTGCTCCAGCGCGAAACCGGCAGCAGTCGCCGGCCAGGTCAATTGCACTAGACGGTTGGCGAGTGAATGCACAGTAAGTTCCGGCGGCGGCGATGCGAGGGCGCGATTCGTGGCGGTGAAGAGAGCGAAGGCCAGCAGAAAGTTGAAAAACAAGTCGTTGGTTCGCATAAAAACCTGGGTTGGCAAATCGTCGTATTCCGAATACCATCCGCCACAAAATCCGGCCGAAAGCCAGATAAATTGGCGCGCGCGTCTGGCTCAACCCACTACAGGTTGCAAAAAAAGATCTGGCCGGAATCTGGCCGCGATGACAAGCCACACCGTTATTTGAAGCCAGCCGGGAATCCACGTCCAGCCAGCAGCAGTTCAGTTCTTAACGGCGTCCACCAGCGATTTTACGAACTGCGCGACGCGCGACACGAGGTCGGCCGATTTTCCGTGATCGGCGATTTGATTCACAATCGCGCTGCCAACGACGATGGCCTCGGCGTTCGCCGCTACCGTCCGCACCTGCTCCGGATTCGAGATGCCGAAACCAACGGCGATAGGCAGCGTCGTGTGCGCGCGAATCTTGGCGGTCATCTGCGCAATCGTGTCTGAAACTTTCGTCTGCATGCCGGTGACGCCTTCGCGCGAAACGTAGTAGATGAAACCCGTGCCGCGTTTGACGATGCGCCCGATGCGTTCGTTGGGCGTTGTCGGCGCGACGAGGTAAATCACGCACAAGCCGGCTTCGCGCATCAGCGCTTCGTAGTTGTCCGACTCCTCAGGCGGTAGATCGAGGATGAGGAAGCCGTCCACGCCCGCGCGCGCGGCGTCCTGGATGAAGCGCGCCAGGCCGTAACGATGAAGCAGGTTGAAATAAACGAACAAGACGATGGGGACTTGTGACTCGCGGCGAATCGCGGCAACCGTTTCCAAAACTTTCGGCGGCGTGGTGCCTGACTCCAAACCGCGCTGCGCTGCCAGTTGATTTACCAAACCATCCGCCAGCGGATCGCTGAACGGCACACCGAGTTCGAGCACATCCACGCCCGCGCGATCCAGTGCGAGCGCCAGTTGGCGCGTCGCTTCGAGGTGCGGATCCCCTGCCCCGATGTAGGCAACGAAGCCTTTTTGCCGGGAAGTTTTGAGTTGCGCGAAACGCTGCGTGATCCGATTCATCGGCGCGAAGTTTCCGGCGAGGCGGGATCGGTTTCAAGTGGCAAGTTAGACGCAAACGCCGCGCTGCGGAGAAAAATTCACAACGGGCAAAAGTCGCTTGCATTGCTTCTCGCGCTCCGTAATTTCGCCGCATGTCTGAATCGTCCGTGGCGGTGAATCCAGCCAGTTCCACCAGTAAACCTGAAGCGCACACGGTCGCACGCGCTGCGTCGTCACTGGCGCATCCTGATCAATTCGCGCGCCGGCACATCGGTCCAGGCAGCGAAGACGAGCGCCGGATGCTCGCCGTCTGCGGTTTCGATTCGCTCGACGAATTGATTGCAGCCACCGTGCCGGCTTCGATTCGCCTTGCGCGTCCGCTCCAACTGCCCACCGCCAAGAGCGAACACGAAGTTCTCGCCGAGCTGCGTGGCATCGCGGAGCAGAACCGCGTCTTCCACTCGTTCATCGGCATGGGGTACAGCGACTGCATCACGCCGCCGGTGATTCAGCGCAACATCTTGGAAAACCCCGGTTGGTACACACAATACACGCCATACCAAGCTGAGATCTCACAAGGCCGGCTCGAAGCGCTGCTGAATTTCCAGACGATGATTTGCGATTTGACCGGTCTCGCGATTGCAAACGCCTCGCTCCTCGATGAAGCCACCGCCGCCGCCGAAGCGATGACGATGTGCCACGCAATTAAACACGCTGAAGGTCGCAACGTCATTTTTGTCTCCTCCGCGTCTCACCCGCAAAACATCGACGTGGTCAAGACGCGCGCGTTGCCGCTCGGCATCGAAGTCGTGGTCGGCGATCATCACAAGTTTCAATTCAACGACAAAACCTTCGCGGCGCTCGTGCAATATCCGGCCACCGATGGCGCGATTCACGATTACGGAAAATTCACTGAACAGGCGCACGCGTCCGGCGCGCTCGTGATCGTCGCCGCGGATTTGTTGAGCCTGGCGCTGCTTCGGCCGCCCGGGGAATTTGGCGCGGACGTCGCGGTGGGTAGCGCGCAACGCTTCGGCGTGCCGCTCGGTTACGGCGGCCCGCACGCCGCGTTCTTCGCGACGCGCGACGCGTTCAAACGCCAGATGCCGGGCCGGCTCGTCGGCGTGTCGAAGGATTCGCGCGGCCAGCCAGCGTTGCGCCTCTCTCTGCAAACGCGCGAGCAACATATCCGCCGCGAAAAAGCCACCAGCAACATCTGCACGGCGCAGGCGCTGCTCGCGAACATGGCGTCGATGTATGCGGTCTATCATGGGCCGGAGGGTTTGCGAAAAATTGCCAGACACATTCATCGCTTGACGGCCATTCTCGCGACGGGTCTAGAGCGAATCGGTTATAGCATTTCGTGCGCGCCGTTTTTCGACACGTTGCGGGTGGATCTGGGCAAACGCCCAAGCGAAGTGCTATTGAGCATCGCCGAAGATCATGGCGTCAATTTCCGTTTGCTCGACGCCGCCACAGTAGGCATCGCGCTCGACGAAACAACCAGCGCGGCGGACGTGGAAGAACTCTGGCAGATTTTCAACAGCGACATTCCCGTTCAGTTCAGCGCCGAGGAACTTGCCGCGTCAGTGAGCGCGAAATTTTCCGCACCGCACGCGCGCGCGAGCCAGTTTCTCACGCATCCGGTTTTCAACCGTTATCACTCGGAGACTGAAATGTTGCGCTACCTGCGACGGCTCGAGTCGCGCGATCTTTCGCTGACGACGTCGATGATTCCGCTCGGCTCCTGCACGATGAAGCTCAACGCCACGGTTGAGATGTTTCCCGTGTCGTGGCCGGAGTTCGCCAAATTGCATCCGTTCGCGCCGCTTGCGCAGGCGCAAGGCTACCAGATTCTTTTCAAGCAATTGGAAGCCTGGCTCGCCGAAATCACGGGCTTTGCCGGCGTTTCGCTCCAACCGAACTCGGGTTCGCAGGGCGAATACGCGGGCTTGATGGCGATTCACAAATATCACGAACGGCGCGGCCAGAATCATCGCGATGTGTGTTTGATCCCGCAGTCAGCCCACGGCACGAACCCCGCGAGCGCCGTGATGGCTGGTATGAAAGTCGTCGCCGTTGCGTGTGACAAAGAGGGAAACATCGACGTGGCCGATCTGCGCGCGAAGGCCGACGCGCACGCGAGCGATCTTGCAGCGCTGATGGTCACGTATCCTTCGACGCACGGAGTGTTCGAGGAGAGCATCAAGGAAATTTGCGCGATCGTTCACGAGCACGGCGGACAGGTTTATATGGACGGCGCGAACATGAACGCGCAAGTCGGCCTGTGCCGCCCAGCGGACATGGGCGCGGATGTTTGTCATTTGAATTTGCACAAGACGTTTTGCATTCCGCATGGCGGCGGCGGCCCGGGCATGGGACCCATCGGTGTTGCAAAGCATCTCGTTCCGTTTTTGCCGGGACATCCAGTAGTCAAGATCGAGGGCGCGCATGGCATCGGTGCAGTGGCCGCCGCGCCGTGGGGCAGCGCGAGTATTCTGCCGATCTCGTGGGTTTACATCGCGGCGATGGGCGGGGAGGGGCTGACGGAAGCGACGAAGTTCGCCATCCTCAACGCGAATTACATCGCCCGACGGCTCGAGAAATTTTTCCCCGTGCTCTACAAAGGCCACGGCGATCTCGTCGCGCACGAGTGCATCCTTGACTTGCGCCAGTTCAAAAGCGTGACGGCGGAAGACGTGGCGAAACGGCTGATGGATTACGGCTTTCACGCGCCCACGCTGTCGTTTCCCGTCGCGGGCACGTTGATGATCGAGCCGACCGAGAGCGAGTCGAGGGCCGAACTGGATCGCTTCTGCGACGCGATGATCGCGATTCACGGCGAGATTCAAGCCATCGAATCCGGCGCGGCGGACAAACAAAACAATCTGTTAAAAAACGCGCCGCACACCGCGGATGTCCTCATTGCGGAGGCGTGGGATCGTCCGTATTCGCGCGAGCAGGCGGCGTTTCCGGCAGCGTGGTTGCGCGAGCATAAATTCTGGCCGGCCGTCGGGCGCATCGACAACGTGTTTGGCGACCGCAATCTCGTTTGCTCCTGCGTGGGGATGGAAAGTTACCAATGAGCATCTACGCGACATTGTGGAAATTGAAATTCCCCAAAGAGGGAGACGAGCACTTGGATTGCGAGTGGATTGAAGTCACTGCGCAAGCCGTGCCGCCGCATGTTGGCTCGCCTACGCCGGGCAACGGTTACGAAAATGGCGATCCGTTCGCTGCATTTCTCCCGCCGGCACTGGAAACGAATTCAGACGGCGAAGCCCCACACAATCGCGCCGTGGTTTTCGTCACGGAATACACCCTCAAAGGCACGGAGCGAAGCGGTCAGGAATACGCCAGCCCGCTGCTGGTGCTGGCGGGTGAGGAATACTCTCGAATCACATTTGAGGAATTGCATCGGCGGATTTGCGATGCCTTGCGCGGAAACCGTTCACCAGTCGTCGCCGAAGTTTTTCTCCCGGACGGCACGCACAAAATTATCCGAGGGCGGAATGAAAAATAGTCAACCCGGCGACTGGGGTGGAATTAGCGGTGCCGACGGCGAAGCAAGCGAGCCGCGCTAATCCTGCCTTCCGCCAGTAACACAGGCTTTTTGATTTACGCAAAGCGCGCCCGCGATAAACTTGTCGCGTGATTGGCAATCTGCTGCAGCCCGAGCTTGTCGAATTGATTCGGCAGCGCAATTTCACCCAGCTCCGCGAAATTCTCGTGGAGTTTCCCGCGCCGGACATCGCGGAGATTCTGGCCGACCTCAGCGCAGATGACAAAGCCGTGTTGCTGCGGATTCTTCCGCAAGATTTGGCGACCGATGTCTTCGAATACCTGAGCCTGAGTGATCAGGAGCAACTCCTCCACGCGCTTGGCAACGAGCAAGTCGCCCGCATCCTGAACGAAATGCCGGCGGATGATCGCACGGCCATGCTCGAAGAATTGCCATCGGCCGCGACACAGAAACTCCTGAATCTTCTCAGTCCCGACGAAAAGAAAATCGCCACCGAACTGCTCGGCTACCCACGCGAATCCATCGGCCGGCGCATGACGCCCGAGTACGTCGCGATCCAAAAAAACTGGACCGTGGCGGAAGTGCTGGCCTTCCTGCCGTCGCAGGCGCACAAGTGCAATGCGATGAACCAGCTCTATGTCGTCGATGACAAAGGCCATTTGATCGATTCCGTACGCTTGCGAAATCTCGTCGTAGCAGAACCGCGCACACCCGTAATGGAATTGGCGGACCAAGGCAGCGTGGCGTTGCGTGCCACCGACGATCAGGAAACCGCCGTGGCCGCCTTCGAGAAATATGACGTGACGATTTTACCGGTCGTCGATTCGCGCGAAGTCCTCGTCGGCGTTGTCACTGTGGATGACGTTCTCGACGTCGTGGAAAAAGAAACGACCGAAGACATCCAAAAGATGGGCGGCGTGGAGGCGCTCGATGCGCCGTATTTGAAAATAGCCCTGTCGTCGATGATCAAAAAACGTGCCGGCTGGTTGTCGGTGCTCTTCGTAAGCGAGATGTTCACCGCGACGGCGATGGGCTACTTCCAGGGGGAAATCGAGAAAGCCGCGGTGCTGGCGCTGTTCGTTCCCCTGATTCTCTCCAGCGGTGGCAACTCCGGCTCGCAGGCGACTTCGCTCATCATCCGCGCGATGGCGGTGCGCGATGTTGCTTTGCGCGATTGGCTCAAAGTGCTGCGGCGGGAATTGGTCACCGGGCTGGCGCTCGGCTGCGTGCTGGCGGCCATCGTTCTCATGCGAATTTTCCTCTGGCCGCACAAGGAAAAGCTCTACACCACGCACTACGCCCTGGTTGCGGCCACCGTCTCGTGCAGTCTCGTCGGAGTTGTGCTTTGGGGCAGCGTCGTGGGCGCGATGCTGCCGATGGTGATGCGCCGATTGAAGTTCGATCCGGCGGTTTGCTCCGCGCCGTTCGTGGCCACGCTGGTGGATGTGACCGGGATCGTGATCTACTTCAACGTCGCGTACCGGATTCTGCACGGAACATTGCTGTAAGGCGGCGGCCTCGGTTAATGAACGATCGTGCTGGAAAGAAAATACATCCGGCCCAACTGAAGCTTTGGCAGTTCCACACCCAGGTCGATCTTCAATGCGGGTGCTTCGCTCTTGCCCAACAGCCGGAACAAATTCGCCAAATCAAACGGCTGGGCATAGCGAACCAGATTCGCTTTGGAGATGTTGGCCAGTTTTTTCGTGCGCGCCACGGCTGCTTCAAAATTCCCCAGTTCGTCCACGAAGCCATTGTCGTAGGCTTGTTTGCCGGTGAGGATGCGACCGTCGGCGAGTTGCTCCCAATTCGCGTTTAGCGGACGCGCTTTTTCGTTTTTGTTTTTTGCGTAGGCGTTGCCCCGGCCTTCGCTCACGACTTCCTTGAATTTCGCGAAGGTCTCGTCGATCAACGCCTGCACCATCTGGCGTTCTTCCGGCTGGATTTCCTCCTCGCGCTTGGAGCCACTCATCATGTCCTTAAACCGTCCGCTTTTGTAAACCTCCGGGCGAATGCCGATTTTATCCATCAACCCGCGATAATTGTAGCCGGGCATGATCACGCCAATGCTGCCCGTGATCGTGAGCGGATTGGCCACGATCCAATCGCACGGCACGGAAACATAATAGCCGCCCGAAGCCGCGAGGCTGCTCATCGTGGCAACGATCGGCTTTTTTGACTTCACCTGGAAATCCACAATCGCCTGGCTGATGTCGTCCGAGGCCATCACCTCGCCGCCGGGAGAATTGACCTTGAGCAGCACGGCTTTGACGTCGTCTTTTTCCGCTGCAGCTTTGAGTTGGCGGCTGACGTGCTCAACCATGTTCAAGCCACTGCCGTCCCATGCCTCGCTGGTAATGATGCCGGAGATTTCAATGACCGCGATTTTGTCGCTGGCGTCGTTGTCTTCGAGGACGACCTCTTCGAGCGGATGTTGCAGGTGACGATGCGTTCCCGTCGTGCCGCGAAGAATGACCTTGATCATCCCGCCGAGCCACGTCATCGCCAGGATCGCGGCGAGCACGAGCGCGACAATCATCCAACCACGTCCGCCGCTGCGCGCGGGCATCGGCGGCGGAGTAAGGAGAGGCGGTGGCGGACTCGGATAAATCGGCGGCAAATTATTTTCCATACGGTGGGCAAATTAGTGGAAGCGCCCAAGGCGGGCAAGAGTCATTCTTGATTAGCGTCGAGAGGAAGCCAAAGCATTTGCGATTCTGCTCCGCAAAAATTCCCGCCCGGACAGCGCGTCACGCGGCAGCTTTGCTTTGCTTGCGCCGGACGATGGGCTTGCTTTCGCCGAGCACCACACCGCGGGTGATGGTCACGGCTTCAACTTCGTTGCTGCTCGGCGAATCGTACATCAAGTCGAGCATCAATTTCTCCAGCAAACTCCGCAGCGCGCGCGCGCCCGTGCCTTTTTTGAGAGCCTGGGCCGCCAGTTCGCGCAAGGCGTCTGAGGAAAATTCCAACTCGACGCCGTCCATCGCCAGAAGTTTGGCGAACTGTTTGGTGAGCGCGTTCTTGGTGTCGGTCAAAATCAGGACGAGTTGATCCTCGGTCAATTCCTCCAGCATCGTGACCATCGGCAACCGGCCGGTGAATTCTGGAATGAAGCCGTAGGTAATGAGATCTTCCGGCTCAGCAAATTGGACGACGGCGCGCGGATCGATCGCCGCCGCCTTGTGTGCCTTATCAATCGCGCCAAAGCCCATGACACGGTTACCGAGCCGCCGCTGGATGATCTTGTCGAGGCCGACGAACGCCCCGCCGCAGATGAACAAAATGCCGGTGGTATCGACGCGAATGTATTCCTGCTGCGGATGTTTGCGTCCGCCTTGCGGCGGGACGTTGCAAGTGGTGCCCTCCAGAATTTTGAGCAGGGCCTGTTGCACGCCTTCGCCGGAAACGTCGCGCGTGATGGAGACGTTCTCGGTCTTGCGCGCAATTTTGTCGATCTCGTCGATGTAAACGATGCCCATCTGGGCGCGCTTCACGTCGTAGTCGGCGTTTTGGAGCAGCCGTAAAATGATGTTCTCGACATCCTCGCCGACATAGCCGGCCTCGGTGAGCGTCGTCGCGTCGGCGATGGCAAACGGCACATCCAGCGCGCGGGCGAGCGAACGCGCCAGCAGCGTCTTGCCGGAGCCAGTCGGGCCGATGAGCAGGATGTTGCTCTTCTCCAACTCGACTTCCTCCAGTTTGTCGGAGGATTTGGAACTGGACTCGCTCTCCTGGCGGATGCGTTTGTAGTGGTTATGCACCGCCACGGCGAGCGCCTTCTTGGCGTGCTC